>NZ_JBEXXO010000016.1:0-165510 GCF_040630435.1 Streptomyces sp. NPDC005803
AACATCGACCCGGGTCCGCTGCGTACCCGCGGAACGTTCGTCGTTTGAGGAGACGCCCCGGAGGGACCCCGGACCCCCACCCACCGGGCAGGCGCACACCCCACGGGGCAAGCCGCACCAATTGAGCCCGTCCGGCGATTGAGGACGGAACCCTGCGCCCCGGACCCGGGCGAACCACAGAGGGGCCCGCGCCCCGGACCGGGGAGCAGCACGGGCCCGCCCCGGACCGGGGCGCGCAGAACCACCCCGCCCCCACATACGGCACACTGGACGTTTGGCCGGTACACGGCCACCCCGCCGCAGAAAGGGCCGAAGCGCGTGACCGGACCCCTCATCGTCCAGAGCGACAAGACGCTGCTCCTCGAGGTCGACCACGAGCAGGCCGACGCCTGCCGCCGTGTGATCGCCCCCTTCGCGGAGCTGGAGCGTGCGCCCGAGCACATCCACACCTACCGGCTGACCCCGCTCGGGCTGTGGAACGCCCGCGCCGCTGGGCATGACGCCGAGCAGGTCGTCGACGCGCTCGTGAAGTACTCGCGCTACCCCGTACCGCACGCGCTGCTCGTCGACATCGCCGAGACGATGGACCGCTACGGCCGGCTCACGCTGTCCAAGCATCCGGTGCACGGGCTGGTGCTGACCTCCACGGACCGGCCGGTCCTGGAGGAGATCCTCCGGTCGAAGAAGGTCCAGCCGCTGGTCGGGGCCCGGATCGACCCGGACACCGTGGCCGTGCACCCGTCCGAGCGCGGGCAGGTCAAGCAGACGCTGCTGAAGCTGGGCTGGCCCGCCGAGGACCTCGCGGGGTACGTGGACGGCGAGGCGCACCCGATCGAGCTGGACGAGAACGGCTGGGCGCTGCGGCCGTACCAGCAGCAGGCCGTCGAGGGGTTCTGGCACGGCGGGTCCGGGGTGGTCGTGCTGCCGTGCGGCGCGGGCAAGACGCTGGTCGGGGCGGGCGCGATGGCGCAGGCCAAGGCGACCACGCTGATCCTGGTGACGAACACGGTCTCGGCCCGGCAGTGGAAGCACGAGCTGGTGAAGCGGACGTCGCTGACCGAGGAGGAGATCGGCGAGTACAGCGGTACGCGCAAGGAGATCCGGCCGGTCACGATCGCCACGTACCAGGTGCTGACGACCCGCAGGAAGGGCATCTACCCGCACCTGGAGCTGTTCGACTCCCGGGACTGGGGGCTCGTGATCTATGACGAGGTGCATCTGCTGCCCGCGCCCGTCTTCAAGTTCACCGCCGATCTCCAGGCGCGGCGCCGGCTGGGGCTCACGGCCACGCTGGTGCGGGAGGACGGGCGCGAGTCGGACGTCTTCTCGCTGATCGGGCCCAAGCGGTTCGACGCCCCGTGGAAGGAGATCGAGGCGCAGGGTTACATCGCGCCGGCCGACTGCGTCGAGGTGCGGGTCAATCTGACGGACTCGGAGCGGCTCGCGTACGCGACCGCCGAGACCGAGGAGAAGTACCGGTTCTGCGCGACGACCGCGACGAAGCGGAAGGTCACCGAGGCGCTGGTGCGCAAGCACAAGGGTGAGCAGACGCTGGTGATCGGGCAGTACATCGACCAGCTCGACGAGCTGGGTGAGCATCTGGACGCCCCGGTGATCAAGGGCGAGACGAGCAACGCCCAGCGCGAGATCCTCTTCGAGGCGTTCCGGCAGGGCGAGATCAGCGTGCTGGTCGTGTCGAAGGTGGCGAACTTCTCCATCGACCTGCCGGAGGCGACCGTCGCCATTCAGGTGTCGGGCACGTTCGGCTCGCGTCAGGAGGAGGCGCAGCGGCTGGGCCGGGTGCTGCGTCCGAAGGCGGACGGGCACGAGGCGCGGTTCTACTCGGTGGTCGCGCGCGACACGATCGACCAGGACTTCGCGGCGCACCGCCAGCGGTTCCTGGCCGAGCAGGGCTACGCGTACCGGATCGTGGACGCGGACGAGCTGCTGTCGGACAGCTCGGACAGCTGAGCGGGGCGGAGGGGGCGGGGCGTCGCGTTCAGCGCGTGCGGCGCACGCCCGCCTCCTCCGCGTACTCGCCGAGGACGACGACGCTGATCGCGGCCCGTAGGTAGACCTTGACGGCGCGCAGCGCGTCCGCGGCGCGGTGGGGGTGACCGGTGGCCGCCGTCGAGCCGTGCGCGGGGCCGGTCCTTCGTGGGTTCAGGGTGACGGTGCTCATGTCTTCCATGGTGCTCCGGTCCGGCCGCGCGGGCGTCGGTCCTCGGGTGGAAGCCCGTGGACGTGCCTCTACCCCTGTGGTCGCATGCCGTCCCCTACGGGATGGACCCGGGCGATATTCGTTCGCGCCGGGCGGGGGCGGCCGATACAATCGCCGGTCTGCCCGCCTCCCGCACCGTGGTACCGGCCGTCCGCAAGGGCGTGCGCCGGCAGCCGGGGGAGCGCCGCCGACCGGACGGAAACCGGCCGACAGCCGTGCGTACGCCCCGCGTGCGCACCAGTGATCGATCCCCGAGCGGACCGCGTCGCCCCCGAGCAACGGCCGGAGGCGAGGGGCGGTCCGTCGTCCTGCGTTGAATGCCGGAGGCAACACCGTGCCCGCGCACGAACAAGAAAGCGACACCACCACCGACCCCCTCGCCCATGAGCGCGCCCACCTCGCCGCGTCGCGCGCCGCGCTGCGCGCCATGCGTGAGGACGCCCAGGCCCTCAACATCCGTGACGTCACGGCGAACTGGGTGAACGCCGCAGTGCTCCAGGCCCAGATCGCCGACCGCATCAAGTCGCTCGCCGACCTCTCCCACACGCCGCTCTTCTTCGGGCGGCTGGACTACCTCCATGTGGTCGGGGCCGCGCAGGCGGAGGGCGCGGAGGGCGAGCAGTTCTACATCGGGCGCCGCCACGTCCACGACGCCGACGGTGATCCGATGGTCATCGACTGGCGTGCACCGGTCTCCCAGCCGTTCTACCGGGCCTCCCGCAACGACCCCCTGGACGTCGGTCAGCGGCGCCGCTTCGGGTACACGGGCGGTGAGCTGACCGCGTACGAGGACGAGCACCTCACCGATCCGACGGAGACCGCGCAGACCAGCAAGCTGCTCCAGGCGGAGATCGAGCGGCCGCGCGTGGGCCCCATGCGTGACATCGTCGCGACGATCCAGCCCGAGCAGGACGAGATCGTCCGCAGCGATCTCGGCGGCTCGGTCTGTGTGCAGGGCGGGCCCGGCACCGGGAAGACCGCCGTCGGCCTGCACCGGGTGGCGTATCTGCTGTACGCGCACCGCGAGCGTCTCGCCCGCACCGGCACGCTCGTCATCGGGCCGAACCGGTCGTTCCTCCATTACATCGAGCAGGTGCTGCCGGCCCTCGGTGAGCTGGAGGTGAAGCAGGCGACCGTCGACGACCTGGTGACGGCGCAGGTCGAGGTCCGGGGCACGGACGAGGCGCGGGCCGCCGTCGTGAAGGGCGACGCCCGGATGGCCGAGGTGTTGCGGCGGGCGATCCGTTCGCACGTGACGATGCCGGTGGAGCCCGTCATGGTGGTGCGCGGCTCGCGGCGCTGGCGGGTCCCGGCGTACGAGATCGAGGAGATGGTCCACGAGCTGCTGGCCCGCGACATGCGGTACGGGGCGGCGCACGAGGCCCTCCCGCAGCGCATCGCGCACGCCGTGCTGGTGCGGATGGAGGAGGCGGGCGAGGCGCCCGACGACCGGGTGCAGAACGCGGTGGCGCGCACCCCGGCGGTGAAGGCGGCCGTCAAGGCGATCTGGCCGGCGGTCGAGCCGTCGAAGCTGGTGCTGCGGCTGCTGTCGGACCCGGAGTTCCTGGCCGCGCACGCGGACGGGCTGCTGAGCGAGGACGAGCAGAAGACGATCCTGTGGACGAAGCCGGCCCGCAGCGTGAAGTCCGCGAAGTGGTCGGCGGCGGACGCGGTGCTGATCGACGAGGCGTCCGACCTGGTGGCGCGTACGCACTCGCTCGGCCATGTGGTGATCGACGAGGCGCAGGACCTCTCCCCCATGCAGTACCGGGCGGTGGGCCGGCGCTGCTCGACCGGCTCGGCGACCGTGCTCGGTGATCTGGCGCAGGGCACGACGCCGTGGTCGACGCAGAGCTGGGACCAGGCGCTGTACCACCTGGGGAAGTCGGACGCGGTGGTGGAGGAGCTGACGGCGGGCTTCCGTGTGCCGCGCGAGGTGATCGCGTACGCTTCCCGGCTGCTGCCGGTGATCTCGCCCGGCCTGGCGGCGGTGGAGTCGGTGCGCGAGTCGCCCGGTTCGCTGTCGGTGCGGGCGGTGGCGGGCGCGGACGCGCTGGACGCGGCGGTCGTCGCGGCGTGCGTGGAGTCACTGGAGCAGGAGGGTTCGACGGGCCTGATCGCCGCGGACGCGCGCATCCCGGCGCTCGCGCAGGCGCTGACCGCGGCGGGGCACAGCTACCTCTCGCCCGGCCAGGAGACGACCGCCGAGTCCCGTCTGACGCTGGTTCCGGCGTCGCTGGCGAAGGGCCTGGAGTACGACTACGTGGTGCTGGACGAACCGGCCGCGGTCGTCGACGGCGAGCCCGACGAGCGGACGGGGCTGCGCCGGCTGTACGTGGCGCTGACGCGTGCGGTGTCCGGGCTGATCGTCCTGCACGCGGCGCCGCTGCCGCAGGAGTTGGCCTGACGCACGCGGTGCCGCTGCCGCAGGAGTTGGGCTGACGCACGCGGGGCCGGCGGCCGCCCCGCCCTGACGCACGCGGGGGTGGGGCGGTCGTCCGCCCCCACCCCCGCGTCCGGTCAGCCGGCCGTGCAGGCCCTCCCGTTCAGCTTGACCGTGCCCGGGTCGGCGGCCGCGCCCGTGACGCTGCTGTTGAATCCGAAGTCGACCGCCGCTCCCGGGGCGAGGGTGCGGTTCCAGGACAGCGGGGTGGCGGTGACCGTACGCCCGTACTGGTTGATCGCGGCGCTCCAGGTGTGGCTGAGCTTCTGGTCGCCGGGCAGCAGCCAGGTCAGGGACCACGGGGTGAGCGCCTCGGTACCGGTGTTCTTCACCGTGACCGTGGTGGTCGAGCCGGTGCTCCACGGGTGCGAGGAGTACGTGACGCGGCAGGAGCGGGCCGGGCCCGTCCCGTCACCGGCGTCGTCCAGGTAGGAGGCGACGAAGGCCAGCGGCGCGTTCCAGTTGATGGCGACCTCGTTGGTGGCGTACGAGCCGTTGTCGTCGAGGTAGCACATCGCCGCCGCGCAGCCGCCCAGCTTCTCGGCGGCCGCCGGGTCCCCGGAGGTGGGGGCGGTGAGGTTCGGCCCGCCCGCGAGGGAGCCGGCCGGCGGGTGGGGCAGGTCGGGGTCGCTCTGGTGCGCCCACACCCGGTGGTGCTGGTTCTGCGAGCTGCGCTCGCCGTATCCGGTGACGTAGGACTGGTTGAGCGGGTTGCGCCCGAACAGGTAGTCCGCGCCGCGCAGCACCGCGTCGCGGTACTCGGCCTTCCCGGTGAGGTCGGCGGCGGTGGCGAGCACGATCATGTTGTTGAGCACCTGGCTGTTGGAGCCCCAGGCGTAGTTCTGGCCGGCCGGGGCGTACGGCACGCCGTACAGCTGGTCCTCGGTCTGCTGGGCGTAGCGTCCGGCGGCCGTGGTGACCACGGAGCGGACCTGGGCGAGCTGGTCGGCGGTCAGACCGTTGGGCACGGTGGCCAGGGTGAGGACGCCGAGTCCGGCCGTCCCGCCCCACCACATGCCGCCGTCGGCCGGGAACGCCGCGTCGGTGTCGCCGTGCAGCGGGGAGCCGAGGAGGGCCTGGCGGTAGGTGTCGGCGCCGGTGGTGGTGAAGAGTTCCGCGGCGGCCCAGTAGAACTCGTCGGAGACGTCGTTGTCGCTGTAGGTGCCGCCGCCCGTGCCGTCGGCGGGGTCGGCGAGCACGTCCGGGTGGGCCTTCGCCGCGGTCCACGCCGTCTCGGCGGCCGTACGGCACCGGGTGGCGAACTGCGCGTCGTACGGGGCGAAGAGCCGGGCGCACTGGGCTGCCGTGGCGGCGAGGTTGAGGGTCGCGGCGGTGGACGGCGGGTGCAACTCGCGCTGCTGGGGGTCCAGATGGGGCATCATCGGCAGTCCGGTCCACTGGGCGTCGTGCACCTTGTGGTGGACCATTCCGGCGAGCGGCTGCCCGGCGGGGACCTGCATGCGCATGAGGAAGTCGAGCTCCCAGCGGGCCTCGTCGAGGATGTCCGGCACCTGGTTGCCGTGCTCGGGCACCCGCAGCGCGCCGTCGCCGAGTTCGGCGGACTCCGCGCTGTCGGCCGTCAGGGTCCGCTCGTAGGTGTCCATCAGCTCGGCCACGGCGATGCCGCCGTTGACCACGTACTTGCCCTGGTCCCCGGCGTCGTACCAGCCGCCCCGCACGTCGAGCCGGTAGTTGCAGACACCCGGCTGACAGGGGACGTTCGTGTCGCCCTTGTTGGGCGCGACGTCGAGGTGCCCGGCCGGGCGGGCGTACTGCTCGCCGACGAGGTCCGCGTCGATCGCGATGCCGCTGCGGTTCTGGTAGAAGTACGCGAGCGAGTCGCCGCGCAGGGTGTCGTACAGATCGCCGCGGATCGAGAAGGGCTCGCTGACCTGCCCGTCCGCTTCGACGGTGTAGCCGTCGCCGGTGGTGGTAACGTCGCTGAAGTCGAAGGTGTGCACGTTCTGCCGCGAGGTCGGGTCGACGCCGCCGGGGACGGTCGTGCCGGTGGCCGCGGTCGATCCGTCGGCAGACTTGAGCGTCCAGGGCAGCGGCTCGGTCGCGTCGGTGACCAGGGTGCCGTTCTTCGGGCCCTGCGGGAGGTAGCCGACCTGGTTGACGCGGACGGGCGAGCCGGTGTCGGGCACGTACACGGGCGGTTCGGCGCCGCCGCGCAGGGACACGTCGTCGAGGCAGAAGGTGGCCGCCTCGTCGCTGCCGCCGATCTGGAAGGCGAGCTGGGCGGCGTCGCGGTCCGAGGTCGCGGTGAAGACGTGGGTGACGGGGGCCGCCTCCGTGCCGATCTGGTCGGTCGCGGACAGGTCCGTGGTCCACGGGTCGGTGGCCATCTGCACATTGGTGTGGATGGACAGCGGGGTGGTGGAGGTGGCCGTGTAGGTGAGGCTGTACGTCTCCCCGGCCACGAGCGGGATGTCGTTCTGGCCGACGATCACGTCCCACGGGTTGGCCGTTCCGGCCGGTACGTCGGTGCAGAGCCGGCCGTCCGTGACGGCGGCCGCGGTGTTGGCGGTCCACCACCAGGGCGCGGTACCGGCGGCGAAGTCACCGTTGGTGATCTGCTCCGGGGCCGGGTCGGCGTCCTCGGCGACGGCGCCGGGGGCGGTGAGGACACCGCCGAACAGTGCGGTGAGGGCGAGTGTCCCGAGCACACGGCGCCCGCGCCGGGCGCGGGCGCGACCGGTGGGGGGCAGGGGCGGAGAGGCGTTCACCGGGGGCCTTTCGGTTGGGGAAGGGTGGCGGTGCTTCGCGCGGCGGACAGGAGTGGGAACGCTCCCATAGGCAGTGAGCACAGCCGGGGAGACGCCGTGGGAGCGTTCCCACACCGCCGTGTCGCCATTGTGAAGCCGGGGGTCTTTGTTGCGCCAGGGTCATGACAGCACCAGCCTGACGGGACCGCGCTCGCACACCGGTGGCCCGGTACGCCGTGTCCGGGCTCCCACGCAACGGGCGGGGGCGGGACGCCGTCTCCGGCATCCCGCCCCCGCCCGTGTGAGCCCGCGTGCGACCGCTCTACGCGTCGAGCACGTTCCGCCACTCCCGCACCGCAGCGATGTCCGGGAGCCCGCGTGTCCCCGCTCTACGCGTCGAGCACGTTCCGCCACTCCCGCACCGCGGCCACGTCCACCGGCCCCGACCAGCCGCCCGGCCGGGCGGCTCCGCCGATGTGGAAGGCGTCGATACCCGCGTCCAGCAGCTCCGGCAGGTGTTCCAGCCGGAGGCCGCCGCCGACGAGGATCTGCGGCTCGTACCCCGGCTCACCCTTGCGCGCCGCCTCGGCCACCAGCGTGGGGACGCCCTGGTCCACCCCGGCGGGGGAGCCCGCGGTGAGGTACGTGTCCAGGCCCGGCAGGTCGGCGAGGGCCTTGCGCAGCGCGTCGCGGTCGGCGGTGCGGTCGATCGCGCGGTGGAACGTCCAGTTGCAACCGTCCAGTTCGGCGACGATCCGCTCGACCGCGACGAGGTCGGGGTGGCCGTCCGCGTCCAGGAAGCCGAGCACGAACTCGTCCGCGCCCTCCGCCCGCAGCTCGCGCGCCTTGCGTACGAGTACGCCGACGTCGCCGGCCGCGAAGCCGTCCGCCACCCTGAGCATCACCCGCAACGGAATGTCCACCGCCGCGCGGATCGCCGCGAACGTCGCGCAGGACGGGGTGAGGCCGTCCGCCGCCATGTCGGTGACCAGCTCAAGCCGGTCCGCACCACCCGCCTGGGCAGCGACCGCGTCCTCCGCGTCGAGAGCGATCACCTCCAGGACTGCACGGTTGCTCATGGGAACCCAATCCTCCAGGAGACATCTATAGGTCTAGTCCAATGCCAGCCTACGGGGCGGTAGGCGGGGGCGCAGCCTCACCGTGCACGTGAACATACGCGAGGCCGGGCGCCCGGCAGGTGACCGGCGGCGCGGATCAGGCCTACCGGACGGATCACCCTTGCCCCGGCATAGGGGCAGGGGGTATACCTGGAGGGAGAAGATACCCCCAGGGGGTATAAGCGCTCGGCTGAAGGAGGCCCTGTGTCCGCGCAGACCGCAGCTACCACCGGCACCACTGCCCCCAGTGGCCCCACCGGTACCGGCGTCGCCGCAGAGGTCGAGCTCGCCATCGGCGGCATGACCTGCGCCTCGTGCGCGGCCCGTATCGAGAAGAAGCTCAACCGGATGGACGGGGTCGAGGCCACCGTCAACTACGCCACCGAGAAGGCCAAGGTCAGCTACCGGGGCGAGGACGTCTCCGTACAGGACCTCATCGCCACCGTCGAGAAGACCGGCTACACGGCGCACGAGCCCGCTCCCCCGGTACGCACCGGCGACGCCCCCACCGAGGCGGACGAGGCGGACGAGCTCCGCCCGCTGCGGCAGCGGCTGCTCACCGCCGTCCTGCTCGCGGTGCCGGTCATCGCGATGTCGATGATCCCCGCGCTCCAGTTCGACAACTGGCAGTGGCTCTCGCTCACCCTCACCGCCCCCGTCGTCACGTACGCCGCCTGGCCCTTCCACCGCGCCGCGTGGACCAACGCCCGGCACGGCGCGGCCACCATGGACACGCTGATCTCGGTCGGCACGTCGGCCGCGTTCCTGTGGTCGGTGTGGGCCCTGTTCTTCGGCACCGCCGGGATGACCGGCATGACGCACCCCTTCGAGCTGACCATCGGACGCAGCGACGGCGCCGGCAACATCTACCTGGAAGCAGCCGCCGGAGTCACCGCGTTCATCCTGGCCGGGCGCTACTTCGAGGCCCGCTCCAAGCGGAAGGCGGGCGCCGCGCTGAAGGCGCTGCTCGAACTGGGCGCGAAGGAGGTCACCGTCCTGCGCGACGGCCGTGAGGTCACCGTGGACACCGCCGCCCTCCGGGTCGGGGACCGGTTCCTGGTCCGCCCGGGCGAGAAGATCGCCACGGACGGCACCGTGGTGGAGGGCGGTTCGGCGGTGGACGCGTCGATGCTCACCGGTGAGTCCGTGCCCGTCGAGGTCACGGTCGGCGACCCGGTGACCGGCGCGACGCTGAACGCGGGCGGCCGGCTCGTCGTGGAGGCGACCCGGGTCGGCGCCGACACCCAGCTGGCCCGGATGGCGAAGCTGGTCGAGGACGCGCAGAACGGCAAGGCGGCGGCGCAGCGGCTGGCCGACCGGATCTCCGCGGTGTTCGTCCCCGTCGTGATCGCGCTCGCGCTCGGCACGCTCGGCTTCTGGCTGGGCAGCGGGGAAGGCCTGACGGCCGCGTTCACGGCCGCCGTCGCCGTACTGATCATCGCCTGCCCCTGCGCCCTGGGCCTGGCCACCCCGACCGCCCTCATGGTCGGCACCGGACGCGGCGCCCAGCTCGGCATCCTCATCAAGGGCCCCGAGGTCCTGGAGACCACCCGCCGCGTCGACACCATCGTCCTCGACAAGACCGGCACCGTCACCACCGGCCGCATGACCCTCCAGACCGTCCACACCACCCCCGGCACCACCGAAACCGACGTCCTGCGCCTCGCCGGAGCCCTGGAACACGCCTCCGAACACCCCATCGCCCAAGCCGTCGCCACCGGAGCCACCGACCGCACCACAGCCCCCCTCCCCACCCCCGACGACTTCACCAACCTCCCCGGCCTCGGCGTCCAGGGCGTCGTCGAGGGCCACGCCGTCCTCGTGGGACGGGAACAGCTGCTGGCCGAGTGGGAGATCCACCTGCCCGCGGAACTGGGCCGTCGCAAGGCCGACGCGGAGGCCGCGGGCCGCACCGCGATCGCCGTCGCCTGGGACGGCGAGGCCCGCGCGGTCCTGGAGGTGGCCGACGCGGTGAAGGACACCAGCGCCGAGGCGATCGAGCGGCTGCGCGCGCTCGGCCTGACGCCGATCCTGCTGACCGGCGACAACCGGGCGGTGGCGCAGGCGGTCGCGGCCGAGGTCGGCATCGAGGAGGTGTACGCGGAGGTCATGCCGCAGGACAAGGTCGACGTCGTCAAGCGCCTCCAGGGCGAGGGGCGTTCGGTCGCCATGGTCGGGGACGGCGTGAACGACGCGGCCGCCCTCGCCCAGGCCGATCTGGGTCTCGCGATGGGCACGGGCACGGACGCGGCGATCGAGGCCGGCGACCTGACCCTGGTGCGCGGGGACCTGCGGGCGGCCGCGGACGCGATCCGGCTGTCCCGGAAGACGCTCGGCACCATCCGTACGAACCTGTTCTGGGCCTTCGCCTACAACGTGGCCGCGCTGCCGCTGGCCGCGGCGGGTCTGCTGAACCCGATGATCGCGGGTGCGGCGATGGCGTTCTCTTCGGTGTTCGTGGTCGGCAACTCGCTGCGGCTGCGGGGGTTCCGGGCTGGGGTGTAGGCCCCGCGGCCTGCCCGTCCGTCGGGCGGCCGGGCTCAGCTTCCGACCGGGAGCCGGGCCTCAGGCCGCCCGTTGCCGCGTCCGCGAGCGAGACGCTCCTCCAGCCGCGCCCGGCGGTCCGGCCACTCGTCCGCCGTCAGCGAGAAGATCGCGGAGTTCCGCAGCCTCCCCTCCTCACCCGGCGCCGACGACCGTGACCAGTTCCGCAGCACGCCCTCGAAGCTCGCGCCCACCGATTCGATCGCGGCCCGGGAGCGGCTGTTGCGAGCATCCGTCTTCAGGTCGACGCGCGCGACGCCCCACGCCTCGAAGGCGTGCCGGAACAGCAGGTACTTGGCCTCCGTGTTGATCCCCGAGCCCTGGGCGGAGGCGGCGAGCCAGGTGAAGCCGACCTCGATCGCGCTCAGCGTGTCCTCGTCCAGCCAATGCCGGGGCTCCCAGTACGCCGTGACCCCGACCGCGCGGCCCGACGCCCGGTCGATCTGCGCGTACGGACACAGTTTCCCTGAGGCGGCGCGGGCGAGCTGGGCGTCGATGTACCCGTCGACCTCACCGCGGCCGGGCACCCAGGTGAACCGGTACGAGCTCCGGTCCTCCTGGGAGGCCACCGCCAGATCCTCGGCGTGCCGGTGCTCCAGCGGCTCCAGGCGCACGCGCGCACCCTCCAGAACCGGCCCTGCCAGCGCGAATGCCATCGCCCCACCCATCCCGTCGCACGGACACCTCGCACGCGGACGCGGGTCCGCGTAGGGAGCGTTCCAGAGGTGCCCGGCCGTTGTCGCGCCAATATCACCTGCCGGGACGGCCGGCGGGCACCCCCACGCCAACGGGGCTTGGGCGCCCCCACGTTGTCAGTGGCTGAACTTACGATCTCCGCATGACCGACTGGATGGATCCATCGATTCCCGGCTACGAGGTGAACCTCGTGTTCTCCCGGGGGCTGTCCGTGGACGCCCTCACCACGGGACTGCGCGAACTGCGGCGGGAGCCGCTGGCGCAGGGCGAGGCGGGCGGGTGGGCCTGGGTGGCGCACGAGATGCTCAACCCCGAGATCGACGACTACGACGAGGTCGACTACGGGCGCGTCTGCCCGCAGGGGGCGGAGCTGGTGGTGTTCGTGACGGAGCCCTGCAGCGCCAAGGCGCACGGACCCCACTTCCACTACCTCCGCGACGGGCGCACGGTCCTCTTCTTCAGCTTCGAGGACATCGGGCAGCGGGTCGGCGAGAACCCCGATCACCTGTCGGCCGAGCTCCTCGCCGCGAACCTCATCGGCCCCGGGGCGGAGTGCGTCCAGGGGGAGACCGACGACGGCCACGACTGCTTCGACCACCACTACGACGACGAGAACCGCCTGGTGAAGACGGTCGCGGACTACTTCGGCCTGCCCTCGCCCCCGCTCGTCCTGGCGGTGGCCGCCCGGTGAACCCGGTCATCGCCCCGGACACGTACGTCATCTACGCCAGAGGCCTGGACCTGCCCACGCTCACCGCCGTCTGCGCCGACGCGACAGGACCCGCCGACGCGCGGGGTGCGTCGGACGGCTGGGCCTGGATCACCTACGCCGCCGCCCCCGGGCGCGGAGCGGCGGTGGCGGACCTCGCCCGCGACCTGACCGGATTCCGCTACGACGAGCAGTTCGGCGGGCCCGGGCGCGTGGACACGGTGTTCCTGGCCTCCACACCCGCGTGCGCCTGCCCGCACGGACAGAACTACATGGTTCCGCACTGCGACGACCACCCGTTCAACTTCGTGTACAACCGGGGCGGTTTCGGGCGGGTGTACTTCAACGTCGGCCGGCGCCGCGAGTCGCGACGCAGCGGCGACCTGCTGGTACGGGAGTTGCTGGCCGCCGGGATCGTCGGCCGGGAGACCCCCGCGTACGACGCCGATCCCGACTTCAACGCCGACGGCGCCGTGACGATGCGCATCATCGCCGACCACTTCGGGCTGCCCGCAACGACGTGACGGCCACGCCCACCGGGCCGGCTCCGGGGCTCACCCGCCCGCGCGCACGAACCGCACCACCGCCCCCGCGCCCGCCTGCGCCACGGCCGCCAGCGCGGGCTCGGGGACGACGGCCACCACCGGATAACCGCCGGTCGTCGGATGGTCGTTGAGGAACACCACCGGGCGGCCGTCCGGGGGGACCTGGACGGCGCCGAGCACCATGCCCTCGCTGGGCAGCTCACCCGTGCGGGAACGCTCCAGCGCCGGGCCCTCCGTGCGCAGGCCGATGCGGTTGCTCCGCACGGAGACGCGGTACTCCGCAGTGGTGAACATACGCAGAGCGGCGGGCGTGAACCAGGAGTGGCGGGGGCCGAAGTGCACCGGGAGTACGAGCCCGGCCGACGCGCCCGGCCACGGCACCGCGTCGACGGGTGCCGTCATGGCCGGGCGGGGCGGCCCCAGTGGCAGCACGTCCCCGACGCGCAGGGGTGCCGGGCCCAGCCCGGAGAGCAGGTCGGCGGATCTGCTTCCCAACACCGGCTCGGGCGCCACGCCACCCGCGAACGCCAGGTAGCAGCGCAGCCCGTGTACCGCGGGCCCCGCGTCCAGTACCGCTCCCGCCGGCACGTCCACCGCGGCGCCCCACGCCACCGGCCGCCCGTCCACAGCCACCCGGCACGGCGCTCCGCCGACGACTGCCCGCACCACACGGTCCGGGCGGACCGCGCAGCCGGTGACGGTGGTCTCCAGGACGGCGTCGGTGACCAGGTTGCCGACGAGTCGGTTGGCGAGCGCGGCAGCGGGTGCGTCGAGAGCGCCGGCGCGCCCGACCCCCAGATGGGCGAGTCCGGCGCGCCCCTCGTCCTGCACCGTGGTCAGAGCCCCGGCGCGGATCACTTCGAGGGACGCCGTCACCGCGCCGTCTCCACGAATCGCACCCGCACTCCCGGCGCCAGCAGTGCGGCGGGTTCGCGGTGCGGGTCCCACAGCGGGCCGGGGTCCGGCATCCGCCCGATGAGCTGCCAGCCGCCGGGGGACGGGCGCGGGTACACCCCGGTGTACGGGCCGGCCAGCGCCACCGCTCCGGCGGGGACCCGGGTGCGGGGTGTCGCCCGGCGCGGCAGGTGGAGGTGGTCCGCCAGTCCGGTCAGATAGCCGAAGCCAGGGGCGAATCCGCAGAAGGCCACCCGGAATTCTGTTTCGGTGTGGATGCGGGCCACGTCGGCGGTGGTCGCTCCCCATGCCTCGGCGACGTCGGCCAGGTCCGGCCCGTCGTAGACGACCGGCAGCTCCACGGTCCCGCCCGCGTCGCGGCGCGGCGGCGGTATGTGCCAGGTCCGCACTTCCCGGGCGAGCACGGCGGCGCCTCGCGCGATGCCGTCGAGCAGTACCGTCCGCTCGCCGGGCACTATGTCGCGCACATCCGGCAGTTCGCCCGCCGCGCGGCGCCGCAGCACCTCCGCGTGGAAGGCCTCCGTGTCCTGCCGGCCGTCCAGCTCGACGAGCAGCGCCCGTGGCCCTGCGGGCAGCACGACGAGCGGCGGACGGGCGCGGCGCCCCGTCCTCATGCGAACGCCCGTGACGCGACGCCGGCCTCTTCCGGCGCCGCCCCCACCCGAAGAGCGGGCGCGGCGGCGGCCGGGGTGTCGCCGTGGACGCACAAGGAGCGGGCGTCCACGGGTATTCGGCCGCCGTCGGCCGCGGTCACGCTCCGGTCCACGGCGAGGCCCACGCTGCGGCGTGCCCCGGATCGGCGTCGAGGTCCATGACCGCCACCGGCCCGCCCACCGTGCCTGGTCCGTCCGTCCTGCCGGGTTGCTGCGTCAGATTCGTCACGGGCGCACGGTAGTGCCCGTCCCGCCCCCTCTGTGCGGGCTGATTCAGTCGAACAGGCAGAGCTCGCGCTCCCGGACGCCCTCCAGTTCGTACCGCGTCCCCACCAGCGGGCGAGCCGCGCAGAGCCTGATCAGCGTCGCTCCGTCGCCCCGGTACCGGCCGGGGGCCCGGCCCTCCTGTTCCGCGCCGATGGTCAGCTCCTGCTCCTGGCCGCTGTCCGTGAGCTCCGCGACCAGCAGCGGCGTCTTCCGGCGCAGGGCGCGCGGGACGAGGAGGCGGAGTGCGTGCGGGAGCCCCGGGCCCTCGTACGCTCCGGGCAGCCCCCAGGCCGCGCGTACGTCCCCCGCGTGCACCCACTCCCCCAGCGCCACCGCGTCCAGCACGCCGCCCGCGGCGGCGATCGCGGGTCCGGCGTCGGTCATCCCGCGCTCCAGCTCGTCCACCACCTCGGTGTGCGTCCAGCCGGCCCGTTCGGCGATGTCCCGGTCGTTGCACTCGGGGCTGAACACGTCCGGCTCGAACCGGCTCTCCACCACCCGGCTCAGCACGGACCCGCAGTGCGCCACCACGTCCCGCACCGTCCAGCCGGGGCACGCGGTGCGCAGGGCGAAGTCGCTGTCCGCGGCGGACCGCAGCAGGGGGAGGAGCTCGTCGCGCTCGGTGCGCAGGAGGAGACCGGGCAGCTCGGGATCACGTTCGTCAGCCATGGCCCCAGCCAACCACCCCCGCCGCCGCCGGACTTGGGGTTCGGTGAACCGGACCCCGGCCATCCGGCGGCCCGACGCCCTACCCTCGGGTTCATGGACGACATGGACCGGACCCCTGGCAACAGCGCGGCCGACGCGCTCCGCGGCCGCTGGCGCGACTGCCTCGTCGCGGCCCGGGGCGGCGACGAGGGCCCCGACCCGTTGCCGTACGCCGACCACCTCCTGGCGCGGTGGGCCGAGCCTCAGAGGCGGTACCACACCACCGCCCACCTGGCGGCGGTCCTCGACCACGTCGACACGCTCGCCGGTCATGCCGCCGACCCGGACGCGGTGCGGCTGGCCGCCTGGTTCCACGACGCGGTCTACCGGCCCGACCGCTCCGAGAACGAGGAGCGCAGCGCCGCCCTCGCCGAGCGCGCCCTGCCCGAGGCGGGGGTGCCGGCCGCGACGACCGCCGAGGTCGCCCGCCTGGTCCGGCTCACCGTCTCGCACGACCCGGCCGACGGCGACACCGACGGCGAGGTCCTGTGCGACGCGGACCTGGCGATCCTCGCCTCACCGCCGAAGGAGTACGCGCGGTACGCGGCGCAGGTGCGTGAGGAGTACGGCTTCGTCCCCGACGAGCTGTTCCGGGAGGGCCGGGCGGCGGTGCTGCGGCAGCTCCTGGAGCTGCCGCGGCTGTTCCGCACGCCGCACGGGGCGGCCGAGTGGGAAGCGCGGGCCCGGCACAACCTGGGGACGGAGCTGGAGCTGCTCACGCATTGAGCGGACGCCCTGCCCCGGCCCGCCGCCGGGCCGGCGGCGGGCCGGCGGCGGGCCGGCGGCGGGCCGGGGGCGGGGAATGACAGGGACGCTTCCGCTGTTGGCACCTGTCATGCCCGAATCTCCCGCCAGCCGTTCCCGCATGCCCCTGGCCGTGTACATTCTCGGCCTCTCGGTCTTCGCCCTCGGCACGAGCGAGTTCATGCTCTCCGGGCTGCTGCCCCCCATCGCCGACGACATGAACGTGTCGATCCCGCGCGCCGGGCTCCTCATATCCGCCTTCGCGATCGGCATGGTGATCGGCGCCCCGCTGCTCGCCGTGGCCACGCTCCGGCTGCCGCGCCGCACCACCCTCATCGCGCTGATCTCCGTCTTCGGCCTCGGGCAGGTCGCGGGTGCGCTCGCGCCCACGTACGAGGTGCTCTTCGTGTCCCGGGTGGTCAGCGCCTTCGCCTGCGCGGGGTTCTGGGCCGTCGGGGCCGCCGTCGCCATCGCGATGGTGCCGGCGAACGCGCGGGCCCGGGCGATGGCCGTGATGATCGGCGGACTGTCCATCGCCAACGTGCTGGGTGTGCCGCTGGGGGCCTTCCTCGGGGAGAACCTGGGCTGGCGCTCGGCGTTCTGGGCGGTCGGCGCCGCGTCCGCCGTGGCGCTGGCCGGGGTGACGACGATGATCCCCCGCATCCCGCTGCCCGACGAGAAGCCGCAGCTCAAGCGGGAGCTCAGGATCTACCGCGACCGGCAGGTGTGGCTCTCCATCGTGCTGACCGCGCTCGCGGCGGGCGGGGTGTTCTGCGCGTTCAGCTATCTGGCGCCGCTGCTGACGGACGTCGCCGGGCTGGACTCGGGCTGGGTGCCGACCGTGCTCGCGCTGTTCGGGATCGGTGCGCTGGTCGGTACGACGATCGGCGGCCGGGTCGCGGACGCGCACCTCTTCGGGGTGCTGCTGAGCGGGATCGCCGCGTCGACGGTGTTCCTGGCCGCGCTGGCGCTGTTCGCCTCGAACCAGGCCGCGGTGATCGTGCTGTCGTTCCTGCTGGGCCTCTCGGCGTTCTACACCGCTCCGGCGCTGAACGCCCGCATGTTCAACCTCGCGGGCGCCGCCCCGACGCTGGCGGGCGCGACGACCACCGCCGCGTTCAACCTGGGCAACACCGGCGGCCCGTGGCTGGGCGGCACGGTGATCGACCTGGACTTCGGTTTCGAGGCCACCGCGTGGGCGGGGGCGGCGATGGCCGTGCTGGCACTGCTGACGGTGGTCGTCTCGCTGCGGCTGCAGCGCGCCCGCACCTCGTCGTCCCGGCTGGTGGCAGGCGCCCCGGCCGCCGCGTCGGGGAGTACGGCGGTGGAGTCGGCCGCCGCGTCGGGAAGTACGGCGGTGGAACCGGCCCCCGCGTCGGGGAGTACGGCGGTGGAGTCGGCCTGCACGACCGGCTGAGCGGGCTCAGCCGGGCGCGGGGCGGCCCTTGGGTCGGCGCAGGCCCGCCTCGGTGATCCGGCGGACCAGTTCCTTGGAGCCGATCTCCCGGGCCCCGGCCCGTACCGCGTCCTCGTACCGTGCTTCCGGTACGTCGTAGTGGTCCCGCTCGAAGGCGCGGGGCGGGCAGCCGATGGACGCCGCGAAGGTGTGCAGTTCCTCGAAGGACACATCGCTGACCAGGTGGGACCAGAGCCGCCCGTGCCCCGGCCAGTCCGGCGGATCGATGTAGACGGTCATGGCCGCAGTATCCCGCTGAGCGCACCGACCGGGGCCACGGCCACCGTCGCCTTCGTGCAGACCCAGTGCGGGTCCGGGCCCAGCTCCGGCTCGACGTCCAGGGCGTGCGGGTCGCCCGCGTCGCAGACCGGGCACAGCGGCCAGCGGCCGTACCGTTCCAGCAGCGCGTCCTGGACGTCCTGGGCGACGAGCCCGACGAGGAACTCCACCCCTTCCGGCCACTGCTCGACCCACCAGCGCCGGTGCGTCACCGCGTCCTCGACCAACGAGACGATCTGCGCCTCGGCGACGTCTCCGGCGGCCAGGTCGGCCATGACCAGTGCGCGGGCGGTGTGCAGTGCCTGCTCCAGGGGATTCAGCTCCATGCAGCCATTGTCCACCTGCCCGCCGCACACCCGTTCCTGTCCCGCCAGAGGTACGGACCAAAGGGGGGTTGACGGACACCGGGGTTGAAAATATCTTTCAAAGGTGACCAATGACCTGAAGGAAAGTTTCAGCGCGGATTCGCCGCCCGCCCCGGCCGCCCTCGCGGCGAAGGTGCGGACGCTCGCGCCGTCCATGACCCGCTCCATGCAGCGGGTCGCCGAGGCCGTCGCCGGCGACCCGGCCGGCTGCGCTGCCCTGACGGTCACCGGTCTCGCCGAGCTCACCGGCACCAGCGAGGCGACCGTGGTGCGCACCGCCCGCCTCCTCGGATACCCCGGGTACCGCGACCTGCGCCTCGCGCTGGCCGGTCTCGCCGCCCACCAGCAGTCCGGCCGCGCGCCCGCCGTCACCGCGGACATAGCGGTCGACGACCCGATCGCCGACGTGGTCGCCAAGCTGGCCTACGACGAGCAGCAGACCCTCGCCGACACGGCCGCCGGGCTCGACACGGTTCAGCTCGGCGCTGCCGTGGCCGCGGCCGCCACCGCCCGCCGGATCGACATCTACGGCGTGGGCGCCTCCTCGCTCGTCGGCCAGGACCTGGCCCAGAAGCTGTCCCGCATCGGCCTGATCGCGCACTCCCACATGGACCCGCACCTCGCGGTGACCAACGCCGTGCAGCTGCGCTCCGGCGACGTGGCCATCGCGATCACCCACTCCGGTTCGACGGGCGACGTCATCGAGCCGCTGCGGGTCGCCTTCGACCGCGGAGCGACGACGGTCGCGATCACCGGCCGCCCCGACGGCCCGGTCACCCAGTACGCCGACCACGTACTGACCACGTCCACGGCCCGCGAGAGCGAGCTGCGGCCGGCCGCCATGTCGAGCCGGACGAGTCAGCTCCTGGTCGTGGACTGCCTGTTCATAGGGGTCGCCCAGCGTACGTACGAGACGGCCGCGCCGGCCCTGGCCGCCTCCTACGAGGCGCTGGCCCACCGCCACAACCCCCGCACCCGCTGACGCGCACCACACACCCGCAGAACCGTACGAGTTCGAGAAAGCAGAGCCGCTCTCCATGACCTCCCTCACCGACGCCGACGCCTCCACCCCCGACGGATACGGCGAACTGCGCGCCCAGCTCGCCACCCTCACCACCGAGGCGTTCCGCCCCGAGCTCGCCGAGATCGACCGGCTGGCCACCGCCGAGATCGCCCGGATCATGAACGCCGAGGACCGGACGGTCCCGGCCGCCGTCGCCGAGCGGCTGCCCGAGATCTCCGCCGCGATCGACGCCACCGCGGCCCGCATGGCCCGCGGTGGCCGCCTGATCTACGCGGGCGCGGGCACCGCGGGCCGGCTCGGCGTGCTGGACGCCAGCGAGTGCCCGCCCACCTTCAACACCGATCCGGCCGATGTGGTCGGTCTGATCGCGGGCGGTCCGTCCGCGATGGTCACCGCCGTCGAGGGCGCCGAGGACAGCAAGGAGCTGGCCGCCGCCGACCTCGACGCGCTGAACCTGACCGCCGACGACACGGTGGTCGGCATCTCCGCCTCCGGCCGCACGCCCTACGCCATCGGGGCCGTCGAGCACGCCCGGGCCCAGGGCGCGCTGACCCTCGGCCTGTCGTGCAACGCGGACTCCGCGCTGGGCGCCGCCGCCGAGCACCCCCTGGAGGTCGTCGTCGGCCCCGAGCTGCTCACCGGCTCCACCCGCCTCAAGGCCGGCACGGCGCAGAAGCTCGTCCTCAACATGATCTCGACGATCACGATGATCCGGCTCGGCAAGACGTACGGAAACCTCATGGTCGACGTGCGCGCCTCCAACGAGAAGCTGCGCGCCCGTTCCCGGCGGATCGTCTCGCTGGCCACCGGTGCCTCCGACCCCGAGATCGAGGCCGCGCTCGCCGCCACCGACGGCGAGGTGAAGAACGCCATCCTCACCATCCTCGGCCAGGTCGACGGACCCACCGCCGCCACGCTGCTGTCCGCGTCGGACGGCCACCTGCGTGCCGCGCTCGCCGCCGCCCCCCGTACCACCTAGGGGCTTCCGTTCGGGTCAGGCCGGGCTCGCGGGGCATGGCACGCACATCTGCGGCGTTGTCGTCAATCAGCAACGCTCCGCGTTGCCTCAATCCTCCGCCTTGCAGCTGCACGCACCATGCCCCGCTCCCTGATCCGGCCTGACCCGAACGGAAGCCCCTCCCCCCGCTCCACTCCGCTCCCCCGCACAGCAAGGCACCACGCACCATGGCTACAGAAGACAAGAACCGCGCCACTGCCGCCGCGATCCTTCCGCTCGTCGGTGGCGCCGCGAACGTCAGCTCCATCGCCCACTGCATGACCCGGCTCCGGCTGGGCCTGCACGATCGTTCGCTCGTCCAGGACGAGGCACTGAAGGCCGTGCCCGCCGTCATGGGCGTAGTCGACGACGACACGTACCAGATCGTTCTCGGTCCCGGTACGGTCGCCCGCGTCACCCCGGAGTTCGAGAAGCTGGTCGAGGAGGGCAAGGCCGCGGCACCCGCCCCGGCCCCCGCCTCCGTCCCGCTCACCGCGGAGGAACTGGCCGCGCAGGGCGCCGAGATGAGGGCGGCCCGGAAGGCGAAGAACGCCACGCCGTTCAAGCTGTTCCTGCGCCGGATCGCCAACATCTTCGTGCCGCTGATCCCGGCCTTGATCGGCTGCGGCATCATCGCGGGCCTCAACGGCCTGCTGGTGAACCTGGGCTGGCTGACGTCCGTCACCCCGGCGCTGGCGGCGATGGCGTCCGGCTTCATGGCGCTCATCGCGGTCTTCGTCGGCTACAACACGGCGAAGGAGTTCGGCGGCACGCCGATCCTCGGCGGTGCGGTCGCGGCCATCATCGTCTTCCCGGGTGTCGCGAACATCGAGGCGTTCGGCCAGAAGCTCTCCCCGGGCCAGGGCGGTGTCCTCGGCGCCCTGGGCGCGGCGGTGCTCGCGGTGTACGTGGAGAAGTGGTGCCGGCGCTGGGTGCCGGAGGCGCTGGACGTCCTGGTCACCCCGACCCTGACGGTCCTGGTCTCCGGACTGGTGACGATCTTCGGCCTGATGTACGTGGCGGGCGAGGTCTCCACCGCGATCGGTACGGCTGCCGACTGGCTGCTCTCCAACGGCGGCGCGGGCGCGGGTCTCGTCCTCGGCGGCTTCTTCCTCCCGCTGGTCATGCTGGGTCTGCACCAGGCGCTGATCCCGATCCACACCACGCTGATCGAGCAGCAGGGCTACACGGTCCTGCTCCCGATCCTCGCCATGGCCGGTGCCGGTCAGGTCGGCGCGGCCATCGCGGTCTTCTTCCGCCTCCCGCGCAACGAGTCGATCCGCAGGACCATCAAGTCGGCTCTGCCCGCGGGCTTCCTGGGCGTCGGTGAGCCGCTGATCTACGGCGTCTCGCTGCCGCTGGGCCGCCCGTTCATCACGGCGTGCGTGGGCGGTGCGTTCGGCGGCGCGTTCGTCGGCTTCTTCAACCAGCTCGGCGACGCGGTCGGCTCCACCGCGATCGGCCCGTCCGGCTGGGCCCTGTTCCCGCTGCTGGACGGCAACCACGGCCTGGGCGCGACGATCGCGATCTACGCGGGCGGCCTGCTCGTCGGCTACCTGGCCGGCTTCGTCGCCACGTACTTCTTCGGCTTCAGCAAGGACCTGCTGGCGGAGTTCAACGTCTCCCAGGAACCGGCCGCCTCCCCGGTCGCGGCCACCGGCCCGGCGGCTCCGGCAGTCGGCGCCACCGGACCGGACCCCACCGCGAAGGAACCCGCGGGGGTCTGACGGACCACGGAACCACGCAAGGGCGGCCACCCCGCGGGGTGGCCGCCCTTGTGCCGCTGTGCGCCTCAGACCGGAAAGGCGTCCGTGGACAGCGTGACGTCGAAGGGCGCCGGCAGGACGAGCGGTTTGCCGAACGGCACCGGGTCGGAGCGCTTGTACGTACCGTCCTCGTTGGGCTCCGTGAACAGCGTGGCCATCGCCCCGCGCGTGTCGAATCGGTCGATCAGCAGGTACAGGGGCACACCTCCGCGCGCATAGGCGCGGTACTTCTTCGTACGGTCCTCGCGGGCGTTGCCCTTCGACGTGATCTCGACGATGAGCAACGCCTCGGAGGCGTCCACCGGATCGCTGGTCTCGGAGTCGGCGGTATCGATCAGCTCGGCCGGCATGACCACGAGATCGGGAACATACAGCTTGTCGAGGGGAGTCACGTGCACCCCCAGCGTCTGGTAGATCTCCAGCTCATCGGGAAGATTCGTGTAGAGGCGGCGCTGCACTTTGGCGGCGATACCGTGGTGATGCGCATGCGGCGGCGGTGCCAGGACGATGTGCCCTTCGTCGATCTCGGCGCGCCATCCTTCGGGCACGTCCAGTTCCTGCCAGGTGCGCAGCAGGTAGTCCCACGGGCGGCCTTCAGGTTCCTGCTGGTGCTCGACCATCGCGGCGGCCATCGCGGGTCCCTTCTCCTGAAGCCTGTCCTGTCCTGTCCTGTCCGGGGAGCGTAGATCGACGGTTGCGCGGCGCACGGCCGCATTCCTCAGCGTCCCACGATCGTGTGAGCGGCGCACCGAACACACCGCGTGCCGCTCACCGATCCGCAGCGGCGGCCTCGACGGGCCGCTCCGTCCGCACGGTCACGAGGGCGATCCCCCCGCAGCACACCGCCAGCAGCAGGAGTTCGGCGGCCGAGGGGGCGGGGGCGGTCCCCAGGGCCCAGTCGCCGAGGCGGACGGTGAAGGGGACCGCCAGTTGCACCGCGGCCGTGAAGACCGGGCCGCGGCGCAGGATGAGCCGGTGCTGTACGACGTAGGCGGGCGCGTAGACCAAGCCGCCCAGCACCACGATGCCGCCCGCCGCAGCGAGCGTGGGGGGATGCGCGATCAGCGCGGGCAGGGCCATCGGGAGCAGCAGACAGGTCGCGGCCGCGAGGAGCACCGGCAGCACGGCGAGCGGGGACTGCCCGGACAACCGTCGCCGGTAGAGGAATCCGTACACCGCGAAGGCCACGGTGGCGGCCGCCACCGGCAGCAGCCCCACGACGTCCAGGTCGTCCGCGTCCGCCCCCAGCGCCGCGTATCCGACGGCCGCCACGCAGGCCAGGACCGCGCCCGCCGCCTTGCGGGGCCCTGACCGTTCTCCGAAGAACAACGCGCCGACCGCCACCGCGGCGCACGGCAGCAGCGCGACGACGAGGTTGGCGAGCGAGGTGCCGATGCGCGCGATGGACAGGAGCGTGCCGGCCGCGTACCCGGCGAAGCCGAGCAGACCCAGCAGCCAGACGGTCCCCGGCCGCGCCGCCGCCCGCCGCAGATCGGCCCTGCCGTCCGGGGTGGTAGCGGCGACGACGGTCAGGACGACACAGCACACGGCGGTCCGGCCCACCGCCACGGTCAGCGGTTCCGTGCCGGTGACCAGGGCGCCGGAGAGCAGCCAGGTCCCCGCGAGCAGCAGCACGAGTACGACCGGCATCGCGGGCCGCCTTTCCACGACGAGGGCGAGGTGGGAGAGGAGAAAGGGAAGGGAAGGAGGGAGGGAGGGGGGACGAGAGGCTGCCGGAGATCAGCGGACGGCCGGTGCGGCCACCGGAGATCAGCGGACGGCCAGTGCGGCCACCGGAGATCAGCGGGCGGCCAGTGCGGCCACCGGAGATCAGCGGGCGGCCGGTGCCTGGTTCCTGATCATCTCCACCAACGCCCGGTGCGTCTCCCGGTCCGCCGCCGCGACGAGTCCGCCGGCTCCGGTGTGCAGCGGCTGGCCGTGGATGCCCGTGACCACACAGCCGGCGGCTTCGCACAGCGCGATCCCGGCGGCGAAGTGCACGCTGTCGCGCAGATCCCCGTCGGTGACGTACGCGGCCCTGCGGCCGGCGGCGACCCACGCCACGGCCAGCGTCGTGGAGACGACGCGCGGCCGGAACCGTTCGGCGAACGCGGGGGCGGCGAGGAGGTGCACCGCCCGGAAGTCCGGGGCGTTGGGGAAGGGGGCGTCGAGGTTGACGTCGACCAGGCTGGAGCCGGGCGAGGGGGCGAGCTCCTCGTCCACGCCGGCCCGGCGGACGCGGGCGCGCGTGCCGTCGGTCCAGAACACCTCGCCGCTGAACGGGTCGGCGGACGCGGCCGCCGTGATGCCGGGTCCCTCCCGCAGGGCGACGTTCACCGCGACCAGCATGTTCTGCACGGCGTAGTTCAGCGTGCCGCACAGCGGATCGACCAGCCATCTGCGCCGCGCGCCGTCCGCGCCGGTGTGTCCGCTCTCCTCGCCGGTCACGGCGTCATCGGGCCGGGCCGTCCGCAGCACGTCGAGGATGGCCTTCTCCGCGGCGAGGTCGGCAGCCGTCGCGAAGTCGCCGCCGGACTTCTCCGTACGCGGCAGCGACGTCCCGTACATGTCGCGCACCACCGCCGCTCCCGCTTGTGCGGCTCTGACGGCCAGTTGCGCATCGTTTTCCGTGTCCATGCTCACCATGCCCGCAGGCTATCGGCGGCTGTCGCCGGCTCTCCCCGGCAGGCCCCCGGGCCGCCCCGTGTGCTCACCGGGGCAGTTGCCCCTCGCGGTTGATCTCCGTGACCCGCGCGCGCAGGACGAGCCCCGGCGACGCCGGGTGCACGAAGTCCGGTGGACAGTCCCATTCCGCGCCCCCTCCGGGTGGCCGCAGCTGGACGTACGGCCCGACCCGCCCCATCACCCGGCCCACCCGGCCGTCCCGCACGTCGACGACGAAGGACCCCCGTCTCGGCATGCCGGCCTCCGGACGCTCACCGCCCTCACCCGCCATGACCGGCCGCCTTCCCGCACCGCGCCCTGTACCGCTCCTTCATCTGCATGATCCATCCTTTCCACGCTGAGTAACCGAAATGCATACTCAGCGTGCCCATTCTTCCCCCGCCCAGGAAGAGGCGCAGATCCAACAACCGCACCTGCCGGGCCCGCGGGCAGAGCCCGAGCAGCGGCGCCGCTCGCCCCACCACCCGCTGACGGCTCCCACTCGCCCCCGAGGCGGCTCCCGCCCGCAGCGCCCACCGCACACTCACAGCCCCGTCGCCCCCGCGGATACACCGCGGGGCCGACGGGGCTGCGAGTGGCTCGCTGGTTCGCCGGCTCGCTGGTTCGCCACGAGCGGGCGGGCAGCGCCCGCATCCGCGCGCCTACCGGACCAGAGCCACGACGAACAGTGCGAAGGCGAGCACGAGGACGCCGACACGCGCGTAGTGGAACCGGTCCCAACGCCCCACCTGCTCCTTCCAGTCGGCGGGCGCGCCCTCGTCGGACCAGGTCGCCACCCGCGAGTTGATGGGCACGAGCAGCAGGATCGACATCACCACGCTCACCACGAGCAGGGCCGCACCCGTCGCGACGAGCGGGGCGCCCGCATCGCCCCAGGTCGTCGCCGACCACACCGCTCCCAGCACGACCGAGCCGATGTACCAGAACGGCATGACCTTGCCGAGGAGGCGCGCCCCGTCGCTGCGGGCGCCGAGCCCGCCGTCGTCCGGGAGCCGGTCGAGGATCGGGTTGACGAACACCGCCACCGCGAACTCCACCCCCACCATGAGTCCGACGACAACGATCGTGACCACAGCCATGACGTCCTGCATGTCCCCTCCAAGTCCAAGGCCGAATTCTAGCGGTGCTAGATCCTGATGCGATGCTAGCCATAACGACGCTCCATTGTCTAGCGCTGCTAGAATCTCTCCATGCCGGTACACGCCCGAAGGGAACGCGAGCGGGCCGCCCGCCATGGGCTGATCGTCGCCGCAGCCCGCGAGCTGGCCGAGGCCGGCGGCTGGGACTCCGTGACGACGCGTCGGCTGGCCGAGCGCATCGCGTACAGCCAGCCCGTGCTCTACAGCCACTTCCGGGGCAAGAACGAGATCGTGGGCGCGGTCGCGGTGGAAGGGTTCGCCGAGCTGACGACCGCGTTGCGCGCAGCCGTTCCCGACGGGCTCAGCGGCCGGGAGGCGGTGAGGGAACTGGCGCACGCGTACGTCGGCTTCGCGGCCCGCAATCCCGCCCTCTACGACGCCATGTTCATCCTGGAGAACGGTCTCCCGTTCGCCGAGGAGTCCGCACCCGCGCCGCTGCACGAGGCGTTCGATGCCCTGCTGGGCCCCCTGGTCGCCGATGCGGGAGGCCGTGAACCGGAGCTGTCCGTCGAGACGTTCTGGGCCTCGCTCCACGGGCTGGTCACGCTCATGCGCGCCGGACGCCTGCCCACCCACCGGGGCGCCGACCGCCTCGCGCTCCTGGTCGACCGGTTCTCCCCACCCCTCCCCCGCGACAACGGCGAGTGCGGGTGCGGGTGCGGGTGCCGGCTTCGCCCCGCCGCACCCGCCGCACCCGCCGCACCCGCCGCACCCGCCGGCTCCGGAGCACCCACCGCGCCCCCACCGCGACAGAGGTGAGGGACGAGATCCGGCCCGGCGGCTGGAGATTCATCAGGCGCGCCACCGCCAGAAGCCCGGCCAACGCCGACACGCGAGGTGAACGGTGACGTCGGCGCAGAGCTCGACCGTCTCGGGCGGGACCACCACTCGGACCGTCGCAGCTCCGTACCCGGCCGATGCATCGCGCGCTCCGGAGGGGTCTCCTCACGCGTGGCGCCCCCGGCTAGACGGCCCCTGAGGCCCCCTCCAGCACCTTGCTCAGCCGTAGCGCCGTGTCGAGGTTGCAGCGCCCCAGGTCGACGAGCCCGGCCGGCTCGTCACCCGCGCACGAGACCGGGTCGACCCGCAGCGACGGCAGGGTGACCCCGACTCCCGCGAACCCTTCCCGCAACCGCGCCACCAACTCCTCGGCCTCCCGCACCCTGCCCGCCGCCGCCCTGCGCCGCTCCGTAGTCGTCATGATCCATTCCTTCCACGCTGAGTCACGTCGATGCATACCCAGAGTGGCCGTCCCGTCGTTAGCCTGAAAGAGGTGCCGTTCCGACAACCGCACATGTGTCACAGGGAGTTGCCATGCCGGGTCCCCGGAAGCTCGATCCCTCCTCCTCCCCGCGCGCCCTCCTCGGCGCCGAACTCCGCCATCGAAGAGAGAAAGCCGGTCTCTCCCAGACCGACCTCGGCGCCCCGCTCTTCGTCAGCGGCTCGTTCATCGGACAACTGGAGTCCGGGGTCCGGCGCATGCAGATGGACCAGGCGGAGAAGTTCGACGAGTTCCTGGGCGCGGACGGGTTCTTCGTACGGAATTGCGCGGCGTTGCAGAAGTCGAAGTACCCCGAGCACTTCGCCGAGGCCGCCGAGGCGGAGGCCCGTGCGGAGGCCATCCGGGAGTACGCGCCCCAGCTCATCCCGGGCCTGTTGCAGACGGAGGCGTACGCGCGAGCGGTGTTCCGGGAGTATCAGCCGACCGCTGTCGAGAGCGCGATCGACGAACTGGTGGCGACCAGGCTGGAGCGCGCTCAGCTTCTCGTCGATCCAACAGTCCCCCTGTTGTGGGTGGTTCTGGACGAGGCGGTCCTCCGCCGGAGGGTGGGCGGCCCGGAGGCGATGGCGGAAGCACTTCGCCATATCGCCGGGCTGGTCAGGCAGCACCGGATCATCGCTCAGGTGCTGCCGTTCTCGGAGGGCGCCCACATGGCGCTGGGAGGAGCCCTCAAGTTGATGGCGTTCCCGGATGCTCCGCCGCTCGCGTATCTACAGGGCCTGGGTACCGGGCAGTTGCAGGACGATCCGTCCACCGTACGGCAGTACGAACTGACCTACGATCTACTGGTGGCCGGCGCGGTCTCACCAGCAGCGTCCCTGGCCTTGATCGAGTCGGTGGCGGAGGGTTACGACCATGAAGTTGAGTAGTTCTCACTACGACCTGTCCACGGCGATCTGGCGCAAGTCCTCGTACAGCGGGGGTGACGGCGGCGACTGTCTGGAGGTCGGCTCCTGGCGCAAGTCCTCGTACAGCGGCGGCAGCGGCGGCGACTGCCTCGAAGTCCTCGATGGCCACCCCGACGTCGTCCCCGTCCGTGACTCGAAGGTCTCCGGCGGCCCCGCCCTGGTGTTCCGGGCGGCCGCCTGGTCGACCTTCGTGGCCGGGCTGAAGCGGGCGTAAGCGCGGACCGGGCCCGGGGCTTGGCACCCCCGGGCCCGGGTCCGGGCCTCTCGTCGCGGCGGGTGCGTCAGCCGCCCACGTACGCCGCCAGGTGCTCGCCCGTGAGGGTGGAGCGCGCCTCGACGAGGGCTGCGGGCGTGCCCTCGAAGACGACCTTTCCGCCGTCGTGACCGGCCCCGGGGCCGAGGTCGATGATCCAGTCGGCGTGCGCCATCACGGCCTGGTGGTGTTCGACGACGATGACGGACTTACCGGAGTCGACGAGCCGGTCGAGCAGGCCGAGCAGTTGCTCGACATCGGCGAGGTGGAGGCCGGTGGTCGGCTCGTCGAGGACGTAGACGCCGCCCTTGTCGCCCATGTGCGTGGCCAGCTTGAGGCGTTGCCGTTCGCCGCCGGACAGCGTGGTGAGCGGCTGGCCGAGACTCAGGTAGCCGAGGCCGACGTCGGCGAGCCGGTCCAGGATGCGGTGCGCGGCCGGCAGGTGCGCCTCGCCCGCGCCGAAGAACTCCTCGGCCTCCGCGACCGACATCGCGAGCACCTCGCTGATGTCCCGGCCGCCGAGCTTGTACTCCAGGACCGAGGGCTGGAACCGCTTGCCCTCGCAGTCCTCGCACGGGGTGGCGACCCCCGCCATCATCGCCAGGTCCATGTAGATGACGCCGGCGCCGTTGCAGGTGGGGCAGGCGCCCTCGGAGTTGGCGCTGAACAGCGCCGGCTTGACGCCGTTCTCCTTGGCGAACGCCTTGCGGATGGGTTCGAGCAGTCCGGTGTACGTCGCCGGGTTGCTGCGCCGCGAGCCGCGGATCGGGCTCTGGTCGATCGAGACCACGCCCTCGCCCGCCGGGATCGAGCCGTGGACGAGCGAGCTCTTGCCGGAGCCGGCCACACCGGTGACGACGACGAGCACCCCGAGCGGGACGTCGACGTCGACCTTGCGCAGGTTGTTCGCCGTCGCGCCGCGGATCTCCAGCGCCCCGGTGGACTCGCGTACCGTCTCCTTGACCGCCGCCCGGTCGTCGAAGTGGCGGCCGGTGATCGTGTCACCGGCCCGCAGCCCCTCGACGGTGCCTTCGAAGCAGATGGTTCCGCCACCCGAACCGGCGCCGGGGCCCAGGTCCACGACGTGGTCGGCGATCGCGATCGTCTCCGGCTTGTGCTCGACGACGAGCACCGTGTTGCCCTTGTCGCGCAACCGCAGCAGCAGGTTGTTCATCCGCTGGATGTCGTGCGGGTGCAGACCGATCGTGGGCTCGTCGAAGACGTACGTGACATCGGTGAGCGAGGAGCCGAGGTGGCGGATCATCTTGACGCGCTGCGCCTCGCCGCCCGACAGGGTGCCCGCCGGCCGGTCCAGCGAGAGGTAGCCGAGGCCGATCTCCACGAACGAGTCGAGGGTCTGCCGCAGTGCGTCGAGCAGGGGTCCCACCGACGGCTCGTCCAGGCCGGCGACCCAGGTGGCCAGGTCCCTGATCTCCATCGCACACGCGTCGGCGATGGAGATCCGCTTGATCTTGGAGGAGCGGGCGCCCTCGCTGAGGCGGGTGCCGTCGCACTCGGGGCAGGTGGTGAAGGTGACCGCACGCTCCACGAACGCCCGGATGTGCGGCTGCATCGCCTCCTTGTCCTTGGCCAGGAACGACTTCTGGATCTTGGGGATGAGCCCCTCGTAGGTGAGGTTGACGCCGTTGACCTTGACCTTGACGGGCTCCCCGTAGAGGAAGTCCCGCAACTCCTTCTTCGTGTACTTGGCGATCGGCTTGTCCGGGTCGACGAAGCCGGACTGGGCGTAGACCTGCACGGTCCACTGGCTGTCCGACTTCCAGCCGGGGATCGTGAACGCGCCCTCGGAGAGCGACTTGCTGTCGTCGTAGAGCTGGGTGAGGTCGATGTCGGAGACCGAGCCCCGGCCCTCGCAGCGGGTGCACATGCCGCCGGTCTTGTTGAACGTCGCCTTCACTGTCTTCTTGTTGCCGCGCTCGACCGTGATCGCGCCGCTCGCCCGGACGGAGGCGGTGTTGAAGGAGTACGCGCTGGGCGGGCCGATGTGCGGCTTGCCGAGCCGGCTGAACAGGATGCGCAGCATCGCGTGGGCGTCGGTGGCGGTGCCGACCGTGGAGCGGGGGTCGGCGCCCATCCGCTGCTGGTCGACGCTGATCGCGGTGGTCAGCCCTTCGAGTACGTCGACCTCGGGCCGCGCCAGCGTGGGCATGAAGCCCTGCACGAAGGCGCTGTAGGTCTCGTTGATCAGCCGCTGCGACTCCGCGGCGATCGTGCCGAACACCAGGGAACTCTTGCCGGAGCCGGAGACACCGGTGAACACGGTCAGCCGGCGCTTCGGGATGTCGACGCTGACGTCCTTGAGGTTGTTCACGCGCGCGCCGTGCACGCGGATCAGATCGTGGCTGTCGCCCACGTGCTGGGCGGGCGACTGCGCGTCGTCCGCCCTCTTGGCCCTGGCCATCGTGTCTCCATCCGTGGGCGGGGCCGCCCTCGCGGTCCCGTCGGCGTCGCCCGGCCCGGTCGGCCGGCTTCCTGCGGATCACAGCTGTGGTCGTGGGACGGCTCAGCGCGGGCGGAGGACCGAGCGCATGCTGACGTCCACGGCCGTCACGTTATTGCGGCTTCTTCGCCGGCGCTTCTCGATTCCTGATGGGTCGTGTCACCTGCTTCTCCAGGCACGACGGCACCCCCGCCCCGGCTCGCCCCGCCCCGGCCTGCCCCGCCCCGGCCTGCCCCGCTCCGGCCTGCTCCGCCCCGGCCTCCTCCGCCTGGCGCCGGTAGACGCTGGGCGAGACCCCGACCAGTTCCGTGAAGCGGCTGCTGAAGGTGCCCAGCGAGGAGCAGCCGACCTCGAAGCAGACCTCGGTGACACTGAGGTCGCCGCGGCGCAGCAGGGCCATCGCCCGCTCGATGCGCCGGGTCATGAGGTAGCCGTACGGGGGCTCGCCGTAGGCGCGCCGGAATTCCCGGCTGAGATGTCCGGCGGACATGTGCACACCGCGGGCGAGCGCCTCGACGTCCAGCGGCTGCGCGTACTCCCGGTCTATGCGGTCGCGTACGCGGCGGAGCCGGGCGAGATCGCTCAAGTGCTGTGCAGGATCGGTTCTGCTGGTCACCTGTGAAATCGTGCCACGCCGGGCCGCGGATTACCCGGCGTTGCCACAGGTCGCGTCGTCCTCAGGCGGACTGCTCCTCGCCCTCCTCGGCGGGCGCGTGGCGGGGCATGAGGAACAGTGCGGGCAGGCAGGCCGCGGTGATGGCCAGGACGGTGACGAGGCTGACGGTCATGGCGTGGGCCGGTGCGCCGCTGTGGAAGTAGACCGTGGTGACGGTGGCCGATCCGATGCCCGCGGCGATCTGCTGGATGGCGCTGAGCGAGCCGCTGGCGCTGCCCGCCTCGTCGGGGTCGATGCCGCCGAGAGCGATGTCGAAGATGGTGCCGAAGCAGGCGCCCATGCCCATGCCGGTCACCAGGACGGCGGGGGCCAGGTCCCACAGGCTGAGGTCGGTGCCGTGGGCCGTGACGAGGGCGAGCATCCAGCCGCCTCCGGCGAGGGTGATGAGCATGCCGATGAGGATGAGGGTGCGTCCCAGCTTCTTGATAAGGGCCATGCAGCCACCCGCGGCGATGATGATGCCGATGGTCAGCGGCAGCAGTCCGAGTGCGGTGTCACCGGGCGAGGAGTGCAAGGCCCCCTGCATGAACAGGGACATGACGTAGACGAGTCCGCTGGTGACGGCGAAGTACAGCAGGCCGACGATCAATCCGGACGTGAAGCCGCGGTTCTTCATGAGTGACGGCTTGATCAGAGGGCTCGCGGCCGTCCGCTGGCGGCGGGCGAAGAGGACGAAGAACGCGGCGCCCACGACGAGGCTGACGACGGGCACGGGCCCCCATCCGCCGCCGGACCCCTCGATGAGGCCGAAGAGCAGGCCGAACATGGTCACGCCGAGCAGCGCCGCGCCGGTCCCGTCGACGGTGACCGAGGCGTCGTGGCCGGTACGGGGCAGCAGCCGGGCGGCCATCACGGTGCCGGCCGTGCCGAGCAGGATGTTGACCAGGAAGACAGGACGCCAGGACAGGTCCGCGATGTCCGCGTCGATGACGAATCCGGCCAGGATGGGACCGCCGACCGTCGCCACCCCGAGCAGCGGACCGAAGAGGCTGAACGCCTTGCGGAGCATGTCGCGGGGGAAGGTCTTGGTCATGATCGCCATCCCCTGCGGGATGAGCAGAGCGCCGAAGGCCCCCTGCACGGCGCGGGCGACGATCATGAGCGCGGGGTCGGGCGAGAGGCCGCAGACGGCGGAGGCGAGCGTGAAGCCGGTCATCCCGATCAGGAACAGCCGTCGCTGGCCGAACTTGTCGCCGAGGCGTCCGCCGATGACGAGCAGGACGCCCATTGACAAGGCGTAGGCGGAGCCGAGCCATTTGATCAGGGATTCGCCGCCGCCCAGGTCGTGCTCGATGGTGGGCGCGGCGATGTTGGTGACCGTGGAGTCGATCATGTCGAGCGCGTCGGCGACCAGGACCAGACCGAGGATCAGCCACATGGCCGCTCTGGTCGGCGAGGTCCGTGCGGGCTCTCGTGCGGTGGCGGACGTGGTGTCGGTGCTTGCGGACATGGCAGCCATCTCCTTCGTACGGGCTCAGGGAGGTTCGAAGAGGTCCTCTTCAAGGTAGCGAACATGTTCGCCACGAACAAGTTCGTAGCGAACGCGTTCGTGAGGATTTACCCGAAGGAAGGAGAGCGAACGCGTTCGTGGGAAGTCACGCGAGTGGGGGGCGAACGCGTACGTCACGGCTTTGTTCGGCCGGAACGCGTTCGTTACGGTGGGCCGCATGGACAACCCCTCCGGTCAGCACCAGCGCAGTCGCCGGGAACGCCCCGCCAAACCCGCCCTCTCCCGGTCCGGCATCGTGGCGACGGCGGTCGCCATCATGGAAGCCGAGGGTCTGGGCAAGGTGACCATGCGCCGCCTGGCACAGGAGCTGGACACCGGCCCGGCCTCGCTGTACGTCTACGTGGCCAACACCGCCGAGCTGCACGCGGCGATCCTCGACGAGCTGCTCGGCACCCTGCGCATGCCGGACGGCGGCGACTGGCGCGAGCGCCTGGAGGGCCTGCTCACCGCGTACACCGACACACTGTTCGCCCACCCCGGCCTGGCCCGTTCCGCCCTGGTCACCCGCCCCAGCGGCGCGCACTACCTCGGCCTGATCGAGTCGCTGCTCGGCCTCCTGGACGAGGGCGGCGTCCCGCCCGGCCAGGCCGCCTGGGGCGTCGACATGCTCCTCCAGTACGCCACCGCCACCGCCGCCGAACAGGCGCTGCGCGATCAGTCCACCCACGCCCAGGACGAGTGGGACGCCCTCACCGGCGCCGTCCACGGAGCGTCCGCGCTCACCCACCCGCACCTCGCGGGCCTCGCCGCGCAGCTGGTCTCCGGCACGGCGGAGCAGCGCATGTCGTGGGGCATCACGACCCTGGTCAACGGCATCCGGGACACCCCCGTCCCGGCCGGGGACACCGTCGAGGACGCGCACATCTGATCCCCCGCCCGCACCGCCCACCCCGGAGCTCAAGCGCCGGACCGGACCGGCTGGGACGAGAGCCGTCGGGCCTGGTCAAGCGCCGGACCGGCTGAGGACCGAGAGCAGTCGGGGCCCTCGGTCCTCAGCCGGTCACGTGTCGCGGCGCTTCCCGCACTCGCCGTCCGGCGTCACCACGTCCCCGGGGCGGGCGGTGGGACGACGGGCGGGCGGTCGTCGCACGTGATCGTGTTGGGCAGCAGCCAGGGGGCGAGCCAGCCGCCGTCGTTGCCGCCCAGGTCCGTGAGGGAGAACTCCGAACCGGTCGCGGGGAAGTTGAACGAGCCGCAGTTGTTGACGCCGACCGCGCCGACGTGGCGCGCGTCCACGTTCTCGAAGGTCGCCCCGCCCGCCGCGCGGGCGCTCACCACCGAGGTGCCGGTGCCGTCGGCCTTGATGTCCTTGAAGTGGACGCCCTTGATGACGTAGCGGTCCTTCACCGCCCAGTCGGACACCAGCATGATGGCGTTGTAGGTGCTGTCGAGGAAGTCGGTGCCGGTGACCTGGATGTCGGCGGCGTCGATGCTCCTGTCCAGGGCGAAGATCCAGAGCGCGCCGAGCCCGATCTTCCAGTTCAGCTCGTACGTACCGGCGCGCACCGTCGTGTTGGCCGTGAGGTTCAGCTTCCCGGCGAAGGGCTCTGCGCCGAAGCGGGAGCCGACGTGCAGGGCGCTGCCCTCGCGGACAGGGTCGGCGACCAGGTTGTTCGACACGGTGGCGTCGGTGCCGCCGTAGACCGCGATGCCGTTGGCGAGGACCGGAGTCTGGACGGTGTTGTGGTCGAAGGTGTTGCGGGCGTTCGGGGTCTTCTCGGACCACATCGCCAGACCGTCGTCGCCGGAGTTGCGTACGAAGGTGTGGGTGACCCGCGAATCGGTCACCCCGGTGTGGAAGTTGATGGCGTCGGCGATCTGGTCGACGATGACGGTGCCGGTGATCCGCAGGTGGGACATCGGGCCGTCGAACCACATGCCGACCTTGGTGTGGCTGATGTGCAGGCCCTCGATGGTCGAGTCGCTCATCGCGCCGCCGATGCCGTTCACCTGGTCGGTGTCGATGCGCGTGCGTACGTCGCCCTCGATGGCGAAGCCGGACAGGTGGACGTCGCGGCTGCCGCCGTCGGCCGCGTCCTTTCCGTAGAAGCCGACGCCGGTGTGGACCGAGCCGTCGGCGGACGGGCTGTCGAGCGCGGTCTCGCGGCCCTTGATCTTCGTGTACCAGTTGCCCGCGCCGGTGATCGTCACGTCGTCGACGACGATGTGCCGGTCGACCCGGTACGTACCCGGCGGGATGTACACCGTCTGGTGCGTGCGCCGGGCGAACGCGATGGCCTTGTCGATCGCGTCCGCCGCCTCACGCCGGCCGATCGGATCGGCCCCGAAGGCGAGGACGTTGACGGCGAACGGCTCGACGTGCGGACGGCCGACGAGCTCCGAGTCCAGCAGGTCGACCACCGTCCAGGCGGCCCGGCTCCCGGCGGGGGCGGTGAGCCGTACGGTGTCGCCGGCGCGGTACGTCCGGCCGAGCAGGAGGCGCTGCTCGTCGTAGAAGTGGCTGGGCCGGAAGGGCTTCGCGACGACCGGGGCGGGGGTCGTGGCGGCGGGCACGCAGGAGCACTCGGTGATCCACCAGTCGGGGTGGAGCAGCCCGGCGTCCGGGTCGTCGGAGAACGGGTACTGGTTGTACAGCCAGGAGTACTGCGAGGTCAGCGTCATCGCGGAGCGCTTCTTGCCGTTCACCGCGACGTCGAGCGGTGCGGTGATCCCACCGCCGCCGGGGGCGTCCGGGATGCTGTAGCGCACCGTGATCGCGTTGGCCGCGCCCGGCAGCGTGAACTCGACGTGCTCGCCCGGCTCCAGGCGCACCGCCTTACGGCCGGACGCCTCGGACGGGAGCGTGTACGCGGTGCGGTCCGGGCCGATGACCGTGCCGTCGGTGGCCGCGTTCTCGGCCTCCTGCTCGGCGAACGCCACCTTCGCGCCCCGGCCGGCCACGAGCGCCGGGTCGAGGGCGGCCCGGGTGACGACGGGGGACGGGGCGGCGGCGGGGCGGGCGACCGCGGGCGTACCGGTCAGCACGCCGAGGCCGACGGCGGCGGCGGTCATCGCGGCGAGCGCGGCCGGGTACCGCCCTGTTCGGCGCGGTCTTCGCGCCCTCGCTCCGACACCGGTGAACTTCCGTGACATCGCAGGCCCGTTTCTCTGAGGAGGGGTGAACGACCGGGACGTCCGGATGGGTCGGCCGCCGAGAAGGTGAGGCGACAGTAGGACCCGCACGTCTCCGCCCACAAGGGTCCTGCGAAGAGATTTCTCAGCCTTGCCGCATAACTGCAACTCGCCATCGCTTTCTTGCGTACGTGAGCCGAGTCGTTGCGAGGCGCGCGGGAGTCGCAGGCGCTTCGGGCCAGGGGAAGTGACGTGGGCGCGGCAGCTGCGGCGGGGGCGGCCTCACGTACGCGAGGGCGCGGGGCACGCCCCTCGCTCGCTCCACGCCGAATGTGCGCGGGACGTGGCGTCGGCCCCCATGGCCCGACGCCCCGACGCCCCGATGCCCCGACGCCCCGAGGCCGGCTCCGCCGCGCGGCTCCGGCCGCCGGGTTCGCGGCCCGGGGCTCAAGCGTCGAGATCCGAGCGCTCTTTCAGCGGAAGGGGTGGAGGGATTGCTTCCCACCCACCCTCCCTGCCTGGCGGGTTGACTTTTCGCGACCGACTTGCGACGGAGGGTAGCGACGCTCTAGCGTCAGCCCCGACACGACGGCCCCCGCCGGTGCGCAAACACCGAGCAGGGGCCTGACCACTTCGATCCAGAGGCGATCTCATGGCTGTCAGCCAGTTTAATGCCGCCCCCCTCCCCCCACCCGGCCCCGCCCCCAACCCCGTCCCCGTCCCCACGCTCGACCACCCGATGGCGAACCCCGGCTACGGCAAGCGTTCGGCACCGGACCAACGCCCCCGCACCGGCCATGACTTCGCGCACCTCCTCCCCCGCGACGCGGCCGTCGCCTCGTACATCGACGGGCTGTGCGACGGTGCCGACATCTCCGTGAAGACCCTCGCCAAGGCCCTTCCGTACGGGCAGTGCGCGATCCGGACCACGCTGAACCGGCTCCAGGAGGCAGGTCATCTGCGCCGGGGCAGTGAGTGCGTGGTGACCGAGGAGGTGCTGCTCTGGGTGACGCGTACGTTCTTCTCCCGTACCGCCCGCGACGACGCGTGGTGGGCGGCTTTCACCCGGGGCGACGTACCGCCTAAGCCGCAACGGCCCGTCCGCTCCCGTTCGTTCACCCTGCTGGCCGCGCTCGGGCGCACGGCCCCCGCGCTGTCGCTGTCCGAGGCGCACTGCGTGGCGCTGGAGCCGCAGGTCAGCCGGTGGCTGGAGCGTGGGGCCACCGAGGCGGAGGTGCTGCACGCCCTGACCGAGGGGCTCCCGGCGCGGGTGCATCACTCCGCCGCGTTCGTCCGCAGGAGGCTGCTCGACAAACTGCCGCCCGAGCGCGTGCTCCCGTCGCCCCGCCAGGTCGTCCTGCGGACCCTGGAATGCGGCGAGTGCCGCTCCCCCGGCAGCCCGGAGTCCATGGTGGGCGGCCTGTGCGCCCCCTGCCGCGGTAACCCGTCACCGGCTCCCCGTGGTCCGCGGGACGCCGTGCCCGAGCAGGGCGTACGGGCCAGGGTGAGCGAGATCCGCGCCGGGCTGACGCCCCGGGACGAGCGGCCCGGGCGGTAACCGCCGGCCCGTCGCACCACGGCGTCGCACCGTCGCGTGTCCGCATCCGCGCCTTCCGCGTGACGTCCGCTCCTGCGTCGTTGCCCAGGTACGGCAAGGGGCTGAGTCCGTGCGGTCCGGCCGAGGACCGCATGGCTGTCCCCCGCACCCATGCCCGATGAGCGGGTGCGGGGGACAGCGTCCGTGCGGAGAGGGTCAGTGGCCGGCGACCCTCCTGCGTCGCATCCACCACGTCAGCGCGCCGCCCACCACGGCGAGCGCCACGGCCGCTCCGGTGATCAGGCCGACCGGCAGGTCGTTCCCGGTGTGGGCGAGGCCGCCCCCGGGGCTCTTGGCCGGCGGGGTGGTGGCGTGGTCACCGGGTGTGGACGGCGTCGGCGTCGGGGACGACGGTCCGTCCGTCGGCTTCGTGCCGCCCGTACCGGTCGGCGACGGCGTCGGCTTCGGGTCCTCCGGAGTCGTCGGCTGATCCGCCGTGCTCCCACCGAGGTAGGCCGTGTCCGTGTCCTGGTAGGTCACCTGGGCCTGCACGGAGGTCTTGGTGGTCCGGTCCAGTCCCTTGTGCTCGGTGTCGAACTGGGTGCGGGTGATGTTCTTCTTCGGTGCCTTGGAGAAGTCGACCCCGCCCATGGACAGGATCCACACCTTGCCGTCGTAGACGCGCTCGAACTTGTAGTCGCCGTTCTTGAACGAGTCGACGTACTTGTCGTAGACGGTCTTCTTGTCCCAGTCCTTGTTCTCGCCCCTGAGTGGCCACCGCTTGACGTCATCGCTGTTGATGATCTTGCGGAAGTCGGTCGCCTCCACCGCGTCCTTGCGGCGGATGTACTCCGCCGCCACCCGCGAGGAGTAGACGCGGCGCAGGTCGGCGTAGGGCTTGTCCTCGTTCACCCGGCGTTCGAGCTCCGGCCGGATCATCGTGCGGATCAGCGACTCGGCCTGCTTGGTCTGCGCCTCGGTGAGCTTGCACCCGCCCTGCGGCACGTCGGGCCCGGTGGGGACCTCCATGTTGACCTGCAGCGGCGCGTCGAGGATGTAGACCCCGCCGTCCTGCTCGCGGATCTTCGCGGGCTTCGGGGTGATCCACTGACGGATGACGGGCAGGCACGGCATGCCCTCCGGGGTGCGGGGCACCGCCTTCCAGAAGGTCTCCCCCCGCTCGTACTTGTCCGGGTTCATCGCGTCGGCGTAGTCGTGCTTGAGCGTCAGGTCGGACTCCAGCAGGACGCGCCCCGCGTCCGTCTTCGCGAACTCCTTGTCCATGATCACGTCGGGCCGGATCGGGTTGAGGTTGACCCAGAACTTGTCCGGGGTCAGGGCGAGCCAGGTGAAGAAGGCGTCCGAGGCGAGCTGCAGCTTGGCGTCGCCGCCGTAACCGGGCTCCGTGTCCGGGTCCTTCACGTAGTCGGCCTTCATCGAGTAGTCGAGACCCTTGCCCTTGACGGGCGTCCCGACGTAGTTGATCTCCATGGTGGAGAAGTCGATGCCGCCCGGCCCCCGGCCGAAGTAGCCGCCCCGGTTGTTCTGGTTGTACTGGGCCTGGAGCCGGCGCGCCTCCTCGACCGTCTTGCCGGAACGCAGGGCCTCGTCGATGATCGGTCCCCGGCCGCCCTTGAGCGGGTCGGGGTTGAAGCGCTTGTCGTAGTTCGTGTAGACGTTCGGCTTCTGGGTGCGCTCGATCGCGTTGGACCGACGCTCGTTGACCCCGGCCTGGGTGCGGTTGGTGTTCCGGTCCCGCTTGAGATCCTCGTCGAACTGCTGGATCTGCCGCTTGGTGGAGTCCTCGGTCTTCGCGCCCGTCACGTACCGGAACGTCGACTTCGGCCGCTCCTTGGCTATCTGCCGGTCGGCGACCAGCTGATCCTTCTCGATCTTGCCGTTGGACTTGGTCTCGACCTTGAGCTCGGTGCGGCGCTGGTGCATGTCGACGACGCGGGTGCGCTTCTCCCCGGTCTCGGGGTCGGTGTACTCGATCGTGTCCTGGCACCACCAGTCGGGGCCGACCATGTTGTACTTCTTGACCATGCGGGCCTCGAACGCCTCACCCCGGCGCGGGTTGCCGTGGTTGCCGATGTAGCGCACGTCGAGGAAGCGCTTGAAGTCCTTGTACCCGTTGGCCGACTCGTACTGGCTGTTGTAGCGGGCGTAGATCTCCATGACCTTGTCCGCAGGGTTCTGGGACTTGTTGTAGACCCGCTGCCACTTGCGGTAGTTCTTGCCCGCCGCCGTGCGCTGCGCATCGGTCGGCGGCTGCACCCCGTCGTACGCCTTGGCCGGGTTGTCGTACGTGTAGTTCTCGTCGGTCGGCCACGCGTCGTACGGCAGGTTCGCCGGCGGCCCCGAGTCGGCCGGGGTGGACGGGAACTTCTTGTTCAGGTACTTCTCGTCGCACCGCATCGGCTTGACGTTGGGCGCCTTCGCGGCCTCTGCCTGGTCAAGGGCAGGAAGGCCGGTCAGGGTCAGGGCCGCCGCGGCGGTGACGGCGAGCGCCAGGCGCGCCCACACGCGCCGAGGGCGCACTGGATGATGGATTCGGATACTCACTGACTTCTCCCCGTGGAGCGGCGCCGTTGGTTCCGAAGCCAACTGGTCTGAGTGCGCCGTCCGTTGACCAATCTAGGGGCGGGCCTGTGAAAATCCACGGGTTAAGTCAGCATGTCCCCGCCAAATCTCCGCACTTTCGTACCGTTACGTTCAGAAGGCGCCGCCGTCCTCGAAGCCGTCCGGCTCCCCGATCCAGGTGTCCTCCAGATCACCGGCGATCGCCTCGGTCCGCCGGACGCGGAACACCGACAGCGTGCGGCCGGCCCGTGGCAGCGGGGCCGTCCGCCCCAGGGCCAGCCGCACCAGCCCGTCCCAGGCGAAATCCCCTGGCTCGTCGTCGAGTTCGATGGACTTGCGTGCCAGATCACCGGGACCGATACCGAACGCCTCGACGACGTCCCGCACGCGGCCCTCACGGTCCCAGTCCCCCTCGCCGCTCCACCCGGCCGCGAACAGCCGTACGCCGTCGGGGTGGTGGATGACATGGGCGCGGTAGGCCACGGGGTGGTCGATCCTCGCCGAGCCGATGACGACCGCGCCGGGGAAGCGCGCGGCCAGCGCCTGCGCCTGCTCGGCGAGGGGGAGGGCGCCCCCGGTGGCCACCAGGGCCGGATCGTTGACCTCGGTCACCGCCCCCCAGCATCCGACGCCGACGAGGTCGAGATCCGCACGGGTCGCGAACGGCATCCGCTCGACCGCTTCGATCCGCCCCGACTCCTCCACCACCGCGTCGACCGTGCCGAACGACGCGGCGAACTCCCGTGCGCGCGCCGGGTCGTGGGCGGGGAGTTCGCCGTCCCCTTGCGGAAACGGCCGCTCGACGACCGTGAGCCGGAACTCCCCGTGCCGCGCGATGTCCGCGTCCGGCGGGTACTCCCAGAGGTCGTCGTAGCTCATCGGGTTCCTCCGCGATCGGGGACGAGACAGAACAGGACAGGAACGAAAGACCCTAGGCGGGGCCCTGCCGAGGAGCAACCGGCCCGCCCACCGCCGGGCAGGGCCGACCCCGCATCCGCGTGCACGGTGACGCGCACCGGCACGAACTGCCGTGCGTCGAGCGAGGGTTCGGCCGTACCCGGTACTCGCGCAGCGGTACGTCCTTCCGCGCTTCCAGCGTGCCGTGCTCACGGCCCCGGCGGCCGGGCTCATACCCGGGTAGCAGGCACCGCCCGGCCATATGAGCACCCGGGTAGCAGGCACCGCCCGGCCGAATGAGCACCCGGGTATCACGCGCCAGGGGCGCTGCGCCGGGCATCGTGGGGGCGTCAGCCGCACACGGCGCCCGTCGCGCACCGCGAGCCGTGCCGTGCCGTGCAGTGCCGTGCCGTGCCGTCCGAACGGGGAGTTTCAGGTGACCGCAGTCCCGCCCACGCGTACCCACGCTCACAGCCGCCGGCAGGTGCTCGCCACCGGGCTCGCCGCGTCCGCCCTGCTGGCCGCGTCCGCCGTACCGTCAACCGCCGTACCGTCCACCGCCACGCCGTCGGCCGCCCCAGGACGCCGCACGCGCAACACCGCCGCGGGCCCCGCCGCGGGGGCCGCGCTGCCGGCCGCCGGGTTGCCGCGCCCCACCGGCCCGTTCGACGTCGGGGCCCTCGCCCTCCGCCTCGTCGACCGCACCCGGACCGACCCGTGGGCGACGGACGTGCCGTACCGCGAACTGATGGTCAGCGTCCGCTACCCGGCCGCGCCCGGCGGCTCCGCGCCCCGCGTGCCCCAGATGGCGGCCGCCGCGGCCGTCCACTTCGGGGGGCCCGAGGGGGCCGCCGTCCTGAATCTGGGCATGGCGCCGGGGACGGTCGACTGGGGTGCCACGCTCAGCCACGCCCACCGGGACGCGCCCGTGCACCCGCGGGCCGGCCGGCTGCCCGTCGTCCTGTACTCCCCCGGGCTGGGCGACCCGCGCACCTGGAACACCACGCTGGTGGACGACCTGGCGAGCCAGGGCTATGCCGTCGTCACCGTCGACCACACCTACGAGGCCACCGAGGTGGAGTTCCCCGGTGGCCGCATCGCCCCCATGCGGATCTTCGACGGGGCCCCGCCCACCGATCCGGACGCGGTCAGCGCCCTGCTGCACAAGGTCGTGGCGGTGCGCGTCGCCGATACCCGGTTCGTCCTCGACCGGCTCCCGGAGCTGAACCGGACGCGCTTCGGGGACGTACTCGATCTGCGGAGCATCGGGATGTTCGGCCACTCCGCGGGTGGCTTCACCGCGGCCCAGACCATGCACGACGACCGCCGGATCCGGGCGGGCGTCAACATGGACGGGCAGATGGACTACGTCGGCGGGGAACTGCCGGACGGGAGCCGGCTGAGCACGGTGGCGCTGGAGGGCCTCGACCGGCCGCTGCTGCTGATGGGGACGGAGAGCGAGGGCTCGGGCGACTACCGCCGGCAGCCGTCCTGGGCGGCGTTCTGGCAGCACACCCGTGGCTGGAAGGCGAACGTCACCCTGACCGGGTCGCGTCACGCCTCGTACACGGACGCACAGGTGCTGCTGCCTCAGCTGGCCCGGCAGGGCGTGGAGCCCGGCGGCGGACTGGCGGCCGTGGTCGGGACGGTGCGGCCGGACCGGGCGGCCGCCGCGTCGCGGGCGTATGTGACGTCGTTCTTCGGACGGTGGCTGCGCGGCCATGACGACCACCTGCTGGACGGACCCGCGGACCGCTTCCCGGAGATGGTGTTCACCCCGTAGTGGACGCGAACGGCACCGGCCCCCGGGGATCTCTCCCCGGGGGCCGGTGCCGTGTACTGCTGTGCGGGACCGCTGATCCGTCAGGATCAGAAGTCCATGTCACCGCCCGGCATGCCGCCCGGAGCGGCCGCGGCGGCCTTCTCCGGCTTGTCGGCGATGACGGCCTCGGTGGTGAGGAAGAGCGCGGCGATGGACGCGGCGTTCTGCAGGGCGGAGCGCGTGACCTTCGCCGGGTCGAGAATGCCCTCGGCGATCATGTCGACGTACTCGCCGGTCGCGGCGTTCAGGCCGTGACCGATCGGCAGGTTGCGCACCTTCTCGACGACGACGCCACCCTCGAGACCACCGTTGACGGCGATCTGCTTGAGCGGAGCCTCCAGCGCCAGCTTGACGGCGTTGGCGCCGGTCGCCTCGTCACCCGAGAGGTCCAGCTTCTCGAAGACGGCCGAGGCCTGGAGCAGAGCCACGCCACCACCGGCGACGATGCCCTCCTCGACGGCGGCCTTGGCGTTGCGCACCGCGTCCTCGATGCGGTGCTTGCGCTCCTTGAGCTCGACCTCGGTCGCGGCGCCGGCCTTGATGACGGCCACGCCGCCGGCCAGCTTCGCAAGGCGCTCCTGGAGCTTCTCGCGGTCGTAGTCCGAGTCGCTGTTCTCGATCTCGGCACGGATCTGGTTGACGCGGCCCTGAACCTGGTCGCTGTCACCGGCGCCGTCGACGATCGTCGTCTCGTCCTTGGTGATGACGACCTTGCGGGCGCGGCCGAGCAGGTCGAGACCGGCGTTCTCCAGCTTGAGGCCGACCTCCTCGGAGATGACGGTGCCACCGGTGAGGATGGCGATGTCGCCGAGCATGGCCTTGCGGCGGTCACCGAAGCCCGGAGCCTTGACGGCGACGGACTTGAAGGTGCCACGGATCTTGTTGACGACCAGGGTCGACAGGGCCTCGCCCTCGACGTCCTCGGCGATGATCAGCAGCGGCTTGCCGGACTGCATGACCTTCTCCAGCAGCGGAAGGAGGTCCTTCACGTTGCTGATCTTCGAGTTCACGATCAGGATGTACGGGTCGTCCAGGGACGACTCCATGCGCTCCATGTCCGTGGCGAAGTACGCCGAGATGTAGCCCTTGTCGAAGCGCATACCCTCGGTGAGCTCCAGCTCCAGACCGAAGGTCTGGGACTCCTCGACGGTGATGACGCCTTCCTTGCCGACCTTGTCCATGGCCTCGGCGATGAGCTCGCCGATCTGGGTGTCGGCGGCGGAGATGGAGGCGGTCGAAGCGATCTGCTCCTTGGTCTCCACGTCCTTGGCCTGCTCCAGGAGGGCGGCGGAGACGGCCTCGACGGCCTTCTCGATGCCCCGCTTGAGAGCCATCGGGTTCGCACCCGCGGCCACGTTGCGCAGGCCCTCGCGGACGAGTGCCTGAGCGAGAACGGTGGCGGTGGTCGTACCGTCGCCGGCGACGTCGTCCGTCTTCTTGGCGACCTCCTTGACCAGCTCCGCACCGATCTTCTCGTACGGGTCCTCCAGCTCGATCTCCTTGGCGATGGAAACACCATCGTTGGTGATCGTGGGGGCGCCCCACTTCTTCTCGAGGACGACGTTGCGACCCTTGGGGCCAAGGGTGACCTTGACGGCGTCGGCGAGCTGGTTCATGCCGCGCTCGAGACCGCGCCGGGCCTCCTCGTCGAACGCGATGATCTTGGCCATGTGAAGTGGTCCTCCCGGACAGGGGTGGATTTCTCCGGACCGAGAGGCGCCCGCGACGGACGGCCTGCCTGCCTGGCGGTTCCTTGCTCCACCAGACCTGCGGGCCTCACCGGCCCGGTCCAAGTTCTGTCACTCTCACCTGGAGAGTGCTAAGCCCAATGATTAGCACTCGACCCCCGAGAGTGCAAGCGTCCCCCTCCGGAGTGTGGACAACCGCGGGAGCCGTCCGGGTGGCGCGGAACGCGCGGAGGGCCCGTACCCCAGGGGTACGGGCCCTCCGTGCGTGAGTAGTGTCGATGGCCGACCGCGTGGTGACGGGCTCAGCCGACGGCGAGCTTGACCATGTCCGCCTGCGGCCCCTTCTGGCCCTGCGAGATCTCGAATTCAACTCGCTGACCCTCTTCGAGGGTGCGGTACCCGTCCATCTGGATCGCACTGTAGTGGACGAAAACATCCGCACCACCGTCGACCGCGATGAAGCCGTACCCCTTCTCCGCGTTGAACCATTTGACGGTGCCCTGAGCCATGCCTAACTCCCCTATTACTGGCCCTTGCACAGGACCGCACTTCGCGGGCCCGGGTCAGAACTCACCCTCCGACAGGAGAGGGTGTGTGCGCCGGAACGCGTCGACCGCGGCTGAATGTATCTGCCCAACTGCCCTCTGCAACAGGTCAATCGGACGAGAATTCTGAGCAGCATCGATCGCCCGAATATGAGGAAGTCATGAGATTCCAGGGCAAGTCGGGCCAGGCAAAGGCGACTTATGGCGCAAGGAGCTCGGGTACTTTGGCTGCATCTTGTCGGGGCCGGGCGCATTCTCATATGCGGGCGGCACGGGCAGCGGAGGGGGCTTCCCACACTCTACCGCGCTCAACCATGCAGAATTGCCCCCTCCGCTTCTCTCGCAGAGGGGGCAATTCCGGTGACGCGGTGAAGTCGGGCCGGCGTGGCCCGGGGCTCAGCAGCCGCCGGCGACGGCCGGGATGATCGAGATGCCGGCGCCGTCCGGGGTGACCGCGTCCAGGCCGCCCTCGAAGCGCACGTCGTCGTCGTTGACGTACACGTTGACGAAGCGGCGCAGCTTGCCCTGGTCGTCCAGGACGCGGGCGGCGATCCCCGGGTGGTCCTTCTCCAGGGACTCGATGACCTGGGAGAGGGTCGCGCCCTCGGCCGGGACCTCGGCCTGGCCGCCCGTGTAGGTGCGGAGGATGGTGGGGATACGGACCTTGACGCTCATGGTGGGTGCCCTTCCTGAAGTCTCGGGTGGTCGAAGGCTTCTCAGCCGGTGGCGAGGCCTGCGGCGCGGAAGGCGTCCAGGCTCGGGCGGATCGTGGCGGTCGCCTGCGAGGTGGCGGCCACCGCGTCCAGCGTCTTGAGGCCGTCACCGGTGTTCAGGACGACGGTGGTGAGCGCCGGGTCGAGCACGCCGGCGTCGATCAGCTTCTTCGTCACGCCGACCGTCACGCCGCCCGCCGTCTCGGCGAAGATGCCCTCGGTGCGGGCCAGCAGCTTGATCGCGTCGACGATCTGCTCGTCGTCGACGTCCTCGACGGCGCCACCGGTGCGGCGGGCGATGTCCAGGACGTACGGGCCGTCGGCCGGGTTGCCGATCGCGAGGGACTTGGCGATCGTGTTCGGCTTCTGCGGCCGGACGACGTCGTGGCCGGCCTTGAAGGCGGCGGAGACCGGGGAGCAGCCCTCGGCCTGGGCGCCGAAGATCTTGTACGGCTTGTCCTCGACCAGGCCGAGCTTGATCAGCTCCTGGAGGCCCTTGTCGATCTTCGTGAGCTGCGAGCCGGACGCGATCGGGATGACGATCTGGTCGGGCAGCCGCCAGCCGAGCTGCTCGCAGATCTCGTAGGCGAGGGTCTTGGAGCCCTCGCCGTAGTACGGGCGCAGGTTGACGTTGACGAAGCCCCAGCCCTCGCCGAGCGGGTCGCCGATGAGTTCGGAGCAGAAGCGGTTGACGTCGTCGTAGTTGCCCTCGATGCCGATCAGTTCACCGCCGTACACCGCGGCCATGACGACCTTGCCCTGCTCCAGGTCGTGCGGGATGAACACGCAACTGCGCAGACCGGCACGGGCGGCGGCGGCGCCCACGGCGCCGGCCAGGTTGCCGGTGGAGGAGCAGGACAGGGTGGTGAATCCGAAGGCGCGGGCGGCCTCGACGGCGATCGCGACGACGCGGTCCTTGAAGGAGTGCGTCGGGTTGCCGGAGTCGTCCTTGACGTACAGACCGCCGGTGACGCCCAGCTCACGGGCGAGGTTGTCGGCCTTGACCAGCTTGGTGAAGCCGGGGTTGATGTTGGGCTTGTCCGCGACGTCGGAGGGGACCGGCAGCAGCGGCGCGTAACGCCAGATGTTGTCGGGTCCGGCCTCGATGCGCTTCTTCAGCTCGTCCGGGGAGCCGCTCGGAAGGTCGTACGCCACTTCGAGCGGCCCGAAACAGGACGCGCAGGCGAAAATGGGGCCGAGTGCGAATCGCTCCCCGCATTCGCGGCAGGAAAGCGCCGCGGCGGGTCCGAGGTCCACAGCAGATTCGGTGGGTGCGGCAACAGTCTCAACAGCCATGATGGCGAGGCCCTTTCTCCTCATCTTCCTCGCGACGCATTTCGTCACGAGACGGAATTGGCACCTTCCCCACCGGACCTCGCGGTCGGCGGGAGGGTTGCCGGGACTTCAACGGGCCGTTCCCTCAGTCCCTCTGGATGAGCGCTGTGGCACTGGACCATGGATCCAGGCGTTTATCGGCGGACGGACCCCGGCATGCGACGGCCATCTGCGTTGTTCAAGACTGTAACCGAAGCATCGGACGGTTGAGATAGTCGTCCGAACCGCGAGATGGATCACATACAGGGAGTATCGACCGTGCTGGAAGAGGTCGAACGCTGGCTGACCAGGCGTTCCTGGTCAGCCGCCGACCGTCCGCTGGAGCGGCTGCTGGAGGCCAGGAAGGACGCGCACGGACCGGCCGTGAGTGTCGTCCTGCCCGCGCTGAACGAGGCGGAGACGGTCGGGGACATCGTCACGACGATCCGGCGCGAGCTCATGGAGAAGGTCCAGCTGGTCGACGAGCTGGTGGTGATCGATTCCGGTTCCACGGACGCCACCGCGCAGGTCGCCCGCCGGGCGGGCGCCCGGGTGGTCCACCGGGACGACATCCTGCCCCGCGTCCCGGCCGTCCCCGGCAAGGGCGAGGTGCTCTGGCGGTCACTGCTGGTGACCGGCGGCGACATCGTCTGCTTCATCGACGCGGACCTGAAGGACTTCTCGGCCGACTTCGTCTCGGGCATCGTCGGCCCGCTGCTGACCGACCCCTCGGTGCAGTTCGTCAAGGCGATGTACGACCGCCCGTTCGGCGACACCACGGGTCAGGGCGGCCGGGTCACCGAAATGGTGGCACGCCCGCTGCTCAATCTGCACTGGCCCCAGCTGGCCGGTTTCGTCCAGCCCCTGGGAGGCGAGTACGCCGTGCGCCGCTCGCTGCTGGAGCGGCTGCCGTTCCCGGTCGGTTACGGAGTGGAACTGGGGCTGCTGGTCGACGCCCTGCACACGGTCGGCCTGGACGCCCTCGCCCAGGTCGACGTCGGCGTCAGGAAACACCGCCACCAGGACGGCCAGGCGCTCGGCCGGATGGCGGCCGCCATCTACCGGACCGCCCAACTCCGCCTCTCCCGGGGGCATCTGGTCCGCCCGTCGCTGACCCAGTTCGAGCGCGGCGAGCACGGTTTCGTCCCGCACACGTACCCGGTGGACACCGAGGAGCGGCCGCCGATGCGGGAGATCGAGGAGTACGTTTCCCGCCGCGCCGCGTGACGTGGCCTGACTTCGCACGTTTGGGCGGTTCGTGATCGGGCTAGATTCCGCAACATGGTCTCCGCGCACGCCCCCCAGCCCGCTGCCCAGGTACTCGTCGCGTCCAACCGCGGCCCCGTCTCGTACGCGCTGCGCGAGGACGGTTCCCTCGACGCCAAGCGCGGCGGGGGCGGACTCGTCTCCGGCCTGAGCGCCGTCGACGACAAGATGTGGGTGTGCGCCGCCCTCGGGGACGGCGACCGGGAGGCGGTGCGGCGCGGGGTCGGCGAGCCGGGCGTCCGGATGCTCGACATCGACGCGGACGTGCACGCCGACGCGTACAACGGCATCGCCAACTCGGTGCTCTGGTTCGTCCACCACCTGCTCTACCAGACCCCCGTCGAGCCGGTCTTCGACGCGGAGTTCCGCCGGCAGTGGGCCTCCTTCGAGACGTACAACCGGGCCTTCGCCCAAGCGCTCGCCGAGGAGGCGGGCGAGGGCGCGGCGGTCCTCGTGCAGGACTACCACCTGGCACTGGTGCCCGGCATGCTCCGCGAGCTCCGCCCCGACCTCAGGATCGGCCACTTCTCGCACACCCCGTGGGCGCCGGTCGACTACTTCCGGCTGCTGCCCGACGACATCGCCGCACAGTTGCTGCACGGCATCCTCGGCGCCGACCGGGCGGCCTTCCTGACCCGCCGCTGGGCGGACGCGTTCATCGGCTGCTGCGCGGAGATCCTCGGCGGCACCGGCCGCACCCGGATCGGCGTGCACGGCCTCGGCGCCGACGCGGACTTCCTGCGCCGCCGCGCCCACGAGGCGGACGTGGACGACCGGATGGCGGCACTGCGCGAGCAGGTCGGCCCCGGCCGGAAGACGATCGTGCGGGTGGACCGTACGGAACTGTCCAAGAACATCGTCCGCGGCCTGCACGCCTACCGCGCCCTGCTCGACGAACGGCCGGAGTGGCGCGGGCGCGTCGTCCACATCGCGTTCGCCTACCCCTCGCGGCAGGACCTGGCGGTCTACCGGGAGTACACCGCCGAGGTGCAGCGCGTCGCCGACCGGATCAACGAGGTGTACGGGACGGCGGACTGGAACCCGGTCGTGCTGCACGTCAAGGACGACTTCGCCCGCTCGCTCGCGGCGTACCGGCTGGCGGACGTGGCGCTCGTCAACCCGATCCGGGACGGGATGAACCTGGTCGCCAAGGAGGTGCCCGTCGTCTCCGACCACGGCTGCGCGCTGGTGCTGTCGCGGGAGGCGGGGGCGTACGAGGAGCTGGGCACGGACGCGGTCACGGTGAACCCGTACGACGTGTCCGCCACCGCCGAGGCCCTCCACGAGGCCCTGACGATGGCGGACGACGAGCGGGCGGCCCGCACGAAGCGGCTGGCCGCGGCGGCCACCGCGCTGCCGCCGCAGCAGTGGTTCCTGGACCAGCTAGAGGCGCTGCGCCAGGGCTGACAGGAACTCCACGACGGCCCCCGGCCCGGCCAGTGGCAGGTCGGCGCGCTCCGCCAGCTCGGGGACCTCCACGCCGCTGCAGACCAGCAGGCCGGGGGTGCCGTCGGGGCCTTCGGTGCGGAGCTTGTCGACGGCGGCGTACGCGGCGAGGTCGCCCAGGTCGTCACCGGCGTAGAGCACGGAGCCGGCGTCGCTCTCCCGGACGTACCGGGTGAGGGCCACGCCCTTGTCCATGCCGGACGGGCGCAGCTCCAGGACCATGCGGCCGGGTTCGACGATCAGGCCGTGCCGGGCGGCGAGCTCGCCGAGGGGCCCGCGCAGGGCTTCGAAGGCGGCCTGCGGGTCGGCGGCGCGGCGGGTGTGGACGGCGAGCGCCTGGCCCTTCTCCTCGATCCAGGTGCCGTGCCAGGAGTCGAAGCGGTCGAGCACGCCGGGGAGTTCTGCCCGCACGGCGGCGACACCGGGGTGCGGGGCGGGGGCGCGGACGGTGCCGGAGACGGCGTCCCAGCGCTCGGCGCCGTAGTGGCCGAGGACGATGAGCCGCTCCAGTCCCGGGACCCCGGCGAAGCCGCCGTAGCGGACCGCGACGCCGGCCGGGCGGCCGGTGATCACGGCGATCGAGGCGACCTTGGGGGCGAGTGCGGCCAGTGCCTCGACGGCGCCGGGGTGGGCACGGGCCTGTTCGGGGTCCGGGACGATGTCGGCGAGCGTTCCGTCGAAGTCGAGGGCGATGACGGCGCGGTCGGGCCGGGCGAGGAGTGCGGCGAGGCCCTCCTGGCCGGCGGGGGTGACCGGGTCCGGCAGGGGCGGGGTGTGCGGGTTGCTGCCCATGGGGCGAGCCTATCGGCGGTGGGCCCGGCGGGGCACCCGCACCCGGGGGTGGCCGGGCCCCCGCGCCCGCCCCCGCCCGTCACCGGCGTCCGGCGCGGGGCCCGGAGCGGGGCCCGGAGCGGGGCCCGGAGCGGGGCCCGGAGCGGGGCCCCGAGCGGCGTCCGGCGCGGGGCCCGGAGCGGCGTCCGGCGCGGGGCCCGGAGCGGCGTCCGGCGCGGGGCCCGGAGCGGCGTCCGGCGCGGGGCCCGGAGCGGCGTCCGGCCCCGGGTCCCCGCTCGTCACCGGCGTCCGCGCCTGGCCTCGCGTACGCGCCGCAGGCGGTTGACCGTCACCGGGTCCGCCTCCAGTGCGCGGCGGTCGTCGAGCAGCGCGTTCAGCAGCTGGTAGTAGCGGGTCGGGGAGATGCCGAGCTGTTCCCGGATCGCCCGTTCCTTCGCCCCAGGACCCGACCACGACTGCCGCTCGACCGCCAGGACGGCGCGGTCCCGGTCGGAGAGTTCGGCCTCGGGGGCGGGCTCGGCGGGGCCGTTCGGGGGGAGGGCGGTCATATCAGCCAATATATGGCGCGGTCGCGGGCCGCTACTCCGCGCTCTCCGCCGCCGTGGCCTCCTGCGCGATGTGCTGCAGCACGCTCTCGGGGTTCGCGCCCGGCTCGACCGCCTTGCCGATGTTCTGCTTGATCGACTCGCTGACGGCGGCCCAGGACGTCTTGCCGACCGGGTAGAACTCCGCGTTGGGCAGCGCGGCCAGGAACTTCCGCAGCGGCTTGAACTTCGGATCGGTCTCCATCGCCGCCGACGCGCTGTCGGTGACCGGCAGCAGGTCGTACTTGTCGGCGAACTCGATCACGTTCTTGTCGCTGAACATGAAGTCGAAGAACTTGCCCATCTCGACCCGGTGGCCGTTCTGCTTGAACCCCATGATCCAGTCGGCGACGCCCATCGTGCCCTCGACGGGCCCGTCCGTGCCGGGCAGCTGGACCATGCCGACGTCCACGCCCTGCTTCTTGGCCTCCTCCATCAGGGTCGGATGCCCGTTGAGCATGCCGACGTCGCCCTTGGTGAACGCCTCGAAGGCCTTGGCCCGGTCGAGCTTGCCGGGGGCGACGGGGCCGACGAGGCCCTTGTCGACGAGGTGCGACTTCAGCCAGTCGAAGGTGTTGACGTTCTCGGACGAGTCGATGTCGTACGAGCCGACGTCGTCCGTGTAGCCACCGCCGCCGCTGAGCAGCCACATCATGGTCTCGGCCTGGGACTCCTCCTGCCCCAGCGGCAGCGCGAACGGGTACTTCACCCCGCGCTGCTTGAGCGCGGCGGCGTCGTCGGCTATGTCGTCCCAGGTCCGCGGGGCCTTGAGGCCCGCCTTGGAGAAGAGGCCCTTGTTGTAGAAGAGCAGCCGGGTGCTGGCCACGAACGGCAGCCCGTACTGGATGCGGCTGTACCGGCCGGCGTCGGCGAGCACCGGCAGGAAGTTGGACTGGGTGGGGATGCTGAGCATCTGGTCGGCGGAGTAGAGCTTGCCGGCCTTGGCGTAGTCCGCGTACGCGCCGATCTGCGCGATGTCCGGGGCCTTGCCGTCCTTCACCATCTCGGCGACCTCGCGGTCGATGTCCGTCCACGGGAGGACGGTCACGTCCACCTTGATGCCGGGCTGGGACGCCTCGAAGCTGCGGGCGACCCCGTCCCAGTACGTCTGCGACTTGTCGGCCTCGCCGGTGCCGTAGTCGGCCGCCACCAGTTTCAGCGTGACGTCGCCCGAGCCGCTGTCGGCGCCGCACCCCGTCAGCACGGCCGTCATCCCCAGTGCGGCGACAGCCGCCGTCAGTCCCAAGTAGCGCCGCTGCACAGCCCAGTCCGTCCTCGTCTATTGCGCATCCGCGTCACCCACGTCGGCGTGGGGCCCTCCGGATGAGCTGCGATTTTGCACCACCCCTGGCACAGAGGTCTACACCAGGAGGGTTTCGCTTCCGCAACACAGCAGCATTGCACGGGACGCGGAGCGACTGCTAAGGAGGTCTCGGCCTGGCAGCGCCAGGCCCGCTCCCTCCGTCGATCCAGACGTTCCGTGTCCGTACGCCTCCGGTGCCGCCGCACCGCCCCGGCCCACCGCCCAGCCACAAGGAGCCGTCCAGCATGTCCCGTACCGCATCAGAAATCGCCACCCAGCCCAGCTGCTGGCGCCGTGCCGCTCAGGCGGGCGCGGCCTTCGACGGGCTGCCGCGTCCGGGCGAGCGGGTCGCCGTGACCGGGTGCGGCACCTCCTGGTTCATGGCCCTCACGTACGCCGCGCTGCGGGAGGCGGCGGGCCAGGGCGAGACGGACGCGTACGCCTCGTCGGAGTTCCCCGTGGGGCGGGCGTACGACCGGGTGGTGGCGATCACCCGCTCCGGCACGACGAGCGAGGTGCTGGCCCTCCTGGGAGGCCTGCGCGGCACGGTGCCCACCGTCGCCCTGACCGCCGACCCGAAGACGCCGGTCATGGAGGCCGCCGACACGGTGGCCGTCCTGGACTGGGCGGACGAGGAGTCGGTCGTCCAGACCCGGTTCGCCACCACCGCGCTCGCCTTCCTGAGGGCCGGCCTGGAGGCGGCGGGCCCCCTGCCGGCCCGGGTGAAGACGGTCGCCGAGGCCGCCGTCGACGCGGAGCTGGCGGTGACCGAGCCGCTGGACGAGACGGTGGTCGCGGCCGAGCAGTGGACGTTCCTGGGACGGGGCTGGACCTACGGCCTCGCGCTGGAGGCCGGGCTGAAGATGCGTGAGGCGGCGGGCGCCTGGACCGAGTCGTACCCCGCGATGGAGTACCGGCACGGCCCCATCGCGATCACCGGGCCGAACCGCGTGGCCTGGGTCTTCGGCGCACTGCCCGAGGGGCTGGCCGGCGAGGTCGCGGCGGTCGGCGGGACGCTCGTCGCCCACCGGTCCGCGGACCCGATGGCCGACCTGATCCGGGCGCAGCGGCTCGCGGTGGTCCTCGCGGAGTCGAAGGGGTACGACCCGGACCATCCGCGCAACCTGTCGCGCAGCGTGATCCTCCCGGAGTAGGTGCGGCGCGAGGGGCGGCCGGCGAGCGGCCCGCGCCCGTCGCCGGCGGGTCACCGCGTTCATTTTGTATGGATGCTCAACAAACAGCGATAGTGGACTAGACCTTTTCGGTCCGCCGGGCGAAACTGTTTCCCGTGAAACACGTCATCGCCCTCGATGTGGGCGGCACCGGAATGAAGGCCGCACTGGTCGGGGCCGACGGCGCCCTGCTGTACGAGGCGCGGCGCGCGACCGGCAGACAGCGGGGGCCCGACGCCGTCGTGGAGTCGGTCCTCGCCTTCGCGGCGGATCTGCGCGCGTACGGCGAGGAGCACTTCGGCGAGAGCGCCGTCGCGGCCGGAGTCGCGGTGCCCGGCATCGTCGACGCCGAGAACGGGGTCGCCGTCTACGCGGCGAACCTGGGCTGGCGCGACGTACCCATGCGCCGGCTGCTCGGCGAACGGCTCGGCGGCGTACCCGTGGCCCTCGGCCACGACGTCAGGACCGGCGGCCTCGCCGAGGGCCGGATCGGCGCGGGCAAGGGCGCCGACCGCTTCCTCTTCGTGCCGCTGGGCACCGGGATCGCCGGAGCCATCGGCATCGCCGGCGCCATCGAGGCGGGCGCCCACGGCTACGCGGGCGAGATCGGCCACATCGTGGTCCGGCCGGACGGCCCGGACTGCCCCTGCGGCCAGCGCGGCTGCCTGGAGACGCTGGCGTCCGCGGGCGCGGTCAGCCGGGCCTGGGCCGCCGCGTCCGGCGACCCGCAGGCCGATGCCGCCGACTGCGCGAAGGCCGTCGAATCCGGCGACCCCAGGGCCGTCGGGGTATGGCGCGACGCCGTCGACGCGCTCGCCGCCGGACTGGTCACCGCGCTCACCCTGCTCGACCCCCGCACCCTCATCATCGGTGGCGGTCTCGCCGAGGCCGGGGAAACCTTGTTCACACCACTCCGTGCGGCCGTCGAGGAACGCGTCACGTTCCAGAAGCTGCCCCACATCGTCCCGGCGGCCCTCGGGGACACCGCCGGATGCCTGGGCGCAGGGCTGCTCGCCTGGGATCTTCTCTCCACGGAGGTATCCGCCTGATGGCCGGACGCGCAGACAGCACCGTTCTCGCAGGCGCCCGGGTGGTGCTCCCCACCGGGACCGTGGAGAACGGCCGGGTGAGCGTCGAGGGCGCCCGCATCGCCGGCAGCCCGGCGGAAGGCGCCCCGACCGTCGACCTGTCCGGCCACTGGATCGTTCCCGGCTTCGTGGACATGCACAACCACGGCGGCGGCGGCGCCTCCTTCACCTCCGGCACCGTGGACGAGGTGCTCACCGGCGTCCGCACCCACCGCGAGCACGGCACCACCACCCTGGTCGCCTCCACCGTCACCGGCGAGATGGACTTCCTCGCCGAACGGGCCGGCATCCTCTCCGAACTGGTCGAACAGGGCGACCTGGCGGGCATCCACTTCGAGGGCCCCTTCATCTCCCCGTGCCGCAAGGGCGCCCACAGCGAGGGTCTGCTGCGCCACCCGGACCCGGCCGAGGTGCGCAAGCTGATGGACGCGGCGCGCGGCACCGCGAAGATGTTCACGCTCGCCACCGAACTGCCCGGCGGCATCGAGTCCGTACGGCTGCTCGCCGAGCACGGCGTCATCGCCGCGATCGGCCACACCGACGCCACGTACGAGCAGACCGTCGAGGCGATCGACGCCGGCGCCACCGTCGCCACGCACCTCTACAACGCGATGCCGGGCATCGGCCACCGCGCGCCCGGCCCGATCGCCGCCCTTCTGGAGGACGAGCGGATCACGGTCGAGCTGATCAACGACGGTACGCACCTGCACCCGGCCGCCCTGGAACTCGCCTACCACCACGCGGGCGCCCACCGCGTCGCGCTGATCACCGACGCCATGGACGCGGCCGGCTTCGGTGACGGCCAGTACCAGCTCGGCCCGCTCGCCGTCGAGGTCAAGGACGGCGTCGCCCGGCTCGTCGAGGGCGGCTCCATCGCGGGCTCCACCCTCACCCTGGACACCGCTTTCCACCGGGCCGTCACCATCGACCGGATCCCGGTCGGCGACGTGGTGCAGTCCATCTCCGCCAACCCGGCCCGGCTCCTCGGCGTGTACGACAGGGTCGGCTCGCTGGAGCCCGGCAAGGACGCCGACCTCGTCGTCCTGGACGAGGACTTCCGGCTCAGGGGCGTCATGCGCCAGGGCGAGTGGATCGTCCGGCCGCCGGCCGTCCGGCCGTCCGCCCCCGTGGGCGGACCCTCCGCGTAACGAAGAGACGGCGGTTGGTCCCGAGGTCTGGGCCGACCGCCACCTCTTTGGCATGATCGTCCGAGAAAAGAGCAGGGAAAGCGCGTTCTTGCTGGACGTGTGTTCGAAAATGGCACCGTCCGCCCGCGCGGCAGGCAGGACTTTCGGCACGCGCCCCGAGATCCGCGCCCACGGATCGAGGAGGCGGCCGAGGTGATCCTCACGGTCACGCTGAACACGGCACTCGACCTGACGTACGGCGTACCGGCACTCGTCCCGCACTCCAGCCACCGCGTCACCGACCTGACCGAGCGCCCCGGCGGCAAAGGCGTCAACGTCGCCCGGGTCCTCGCCGCCCTCGGCCACGACACCGTCGTCACCGGCTTCGCCGGAGGCGCCAACGGAGCCGTACTGCGCCGGCTGCTCTCTGCCCTGCCCAGCGGTCCCGCCTCCGTCACCGACGCGCTCGTGCCCGTGGCCGGCGACACCCGGCGCACCCTGGCCGTCGTCGACCGGGCCACCGGGGACACCACCCAGTTCAACGAACCCGGACCGCACGTCACCGCCGGCGAGTGGACCGCGTTCCTCGGCTCGTACGGCGAACTCCTCGGCGCCGCCGACGCGGTCGCCCTGTGCGGCAGCCTGCCGCCCGGCATCCACGTGGGCGCCTACGCCGACCTGGTGCGGCTCGCCCGCACCGCCGGCGTCCCCGTCCTCCTGGACACCAGCGGCGAACCGCTGCGCCGCGGCATCGCCGCCCGCCCCGACCTGATCAAGCCGAACGCCGACGAGCTCGCCCAGCTCACCGGCTCCCGCGAACCCCGGCGCGGCGCCCGCGACGCCCGCCGCCGCGGGGCCCACGGGGTGATCGCCTCGCTGGGCCCGGACGGCATGCTGGCGGTCACGTCCGAGGGCAGCTGGCAAGCGTCCCCGCCCGCGCCCGTGAAGGGCAACCCGACCGGGGCCGGCGACTCCGCGGTGGCCGGGCTGCTCTCCGCGCACGTGGAGGGCCTGGACTGGCCGGACCGGCTGCGGCGGGCGGTGGCACTGTCGACGGCGACCGTGCTCTCCCCCACGGCCGGCGACTTCGACCGTGCGGCGTACGAGGAGCTGCTGCCGCGCGTCGCCATCGAGGAACACGCAGACGCGGCCTGAACGCCGCGCCCCCACCGGGCCCGTCCGCCGGGCCCGAGGAAACCACAGAGGTCAGCATGCCGCTCGTCAGCACCGGTGAACTCGTCTCCGCCGCCCAGGCCCGGGGACGCGGGATCGCCGCCTTCAACGTCATCACGCTGGAGCACGCCGAGGCCATCGCCGCCGGGGCCGAACGCGCCGGCGCGCCCGCCATCCTCCAGATCTCCGAGAACGCCGTGAAGTTCCACGGCGGCCGGCTCGCCCCGGTCGCGGCAGCGGCGGCGGCCGTCGCCCGCACCTCCTCCGCCCCGCTCGCCCTGCACCTCGACCACGTCGAGTCCGTCGCACTGCTGCACCAGGCCCACGACGCGGGCTTCGGCTCGGTGATGTTCGACGCCTCGAAGCTCTCCTACGAGGAGAACGTGCGGGCCACCGCCGAAGCGGTCGCCTGGGGCCACGAGCGCGGCATCTGGATCGAGGCCGAGCTCGGCAAGGTGGGCGGCAAGGAGGGCGAGGCACCGCTCGACGCCCACGCCCCCGGCGTCCGCACCGACCCGGCCGAGGCGGCCGCGTACGTCCGCGCCACCGGCGTCGACGCGCTGGCCGTCGCCGTCGGCTCCTCGCACGCCATGACCGAGCGCACCGCCGCCCTGGACCACGAGCTGATCGGCCGGCTGCGCGACGCCGTCCCCGTCCCGCTCGTGCTGCACGGCTCCAGCGGCGTCCCCGACGAGGAGATCCGCCAGGCCGTCGCCGCCTCCGGCATGGTCAAGATCAACGTGGGGACGGCGCTGAACACCGCGTTCACCGGGGCCGTGCGCGCCTACCTGGCCGAGCACACCACGGGCGTGGACCCGCGCAAGTACATCGCCCCCGGCCGGGAGGCGATGGCCGCGACGGTCGCCGGCTTCCTGGCCCTCATGGGCTGAGCGCCGGGACGCCACCCCGGGGAACGGGCCGGCCCCCCTCGCCCGGAGGCGAGGGGGGCCGGAACACTCGGGCGCGGGCCGGAAGGCCGGGCGGATCAGCGCGTCTGGTGACCGGCCTTCAGCGACAGCTGGTCCAGATTGGCATCGCACTGGTCGCCGTCGTTGCAGGAGATCATCAGGGTGTTCGCACCCTTGGTGAGGTTGACGTAGGCGTACGTCGTCGTCCAGCCCTTCTCCAGGTCGCCCTCGGGGGCGTTGGCGAAGTTCTTCATGTTGATGGAGCGCGGCGCCTCGGCGTTGACCGTGAGGGACGTCTTGGCGTCCTTGCCCGGCACGCCGTACGTCACGAACAGCGTGTACTCACCGGCCTCCGGCACCTCGACGGACCAGGTCGCGGACCTGCCGACCGCGTTGAGGTTGATGTACTGCCCGTTGTTGCTCTTGGCGCCCTTGACGGTGTTGTCGAGACCCGCGTCACCGCCGAGCTTCAGCGACGCCGCGTCCTGCTTCGGGAGCTCGGCGGCCGCCTCGGAGCTCTGGGACTGCTCCGGCGTCGGTGACTGCTCGACCTCTCCGGCCGGGCCGGCCGAGGACGTCGCCTCGTCCTTCTTCTCGTCCTTGTCGCCGTCGCCCGTCATCAGCGCGGCGCCGATGCCGATGAGCACGACCGCGACCACCGCGACCGCACCGATCAGCAGGCCCTTGGTGTTCGGACCACCCCGGCCGGACCCGCCGCTGCCGCTGCCGCGCCCGCCCTGGCGCGGCACCTGCGTGGTGCCACCGGGGTACGTCTCCGGGGCGGCGTACTGGGCGTTCGGCTGCCCGTACTGCGCGGTCGGCTGGCCGTACTGGGCGGTCGGCTGGCCGTAGGGCGCCTGGGGCTGCCCGTACGCCTGCTGCGGCGGCACCTGCCCGTACTTGCGCTCGCCGACGGTCCGCACCTGGTTGTACGAGGTGCGGGGCACGCCCGGCTGCGCGGCGGGGCCCGGGTAGCCGTAGCCGCCCTGTCCCGGCGGCTGCGCACCGGCTGCCTGCCCGTCCTCGTAGAGGTAGCCGAACGGATCGTCGTCCTCGGGTGTGCTCGCGCCGTTGTTCCCGGCCATCCCTGGGTCACTCCTCACCATGTCGCCAGCCGTCGCCGAATTTCGCCAGCCGTCGCCGACCGGCCGAGCCTACCCCGAACGGACCACACCAAGAATTGCCGCAGGCGCGGCGGGAACCGGGGTGGGGTAAGGGGGACGACGCGCCGACGAACGTCATCCGGCCCTTCGGTGAACCTTCGAACGCGACCGCTTCTCGACGTACATCCGCTGGTCGGCGGAGCGCAGCACCTCTTCGGCGGTCATGCCGCAGGCCGCCCAGCCGATGCCGAAACTCGCCCCGACCCGCACCGCGCGTCCGTCGACCCGAATGGGCGGAATGATGGCGTTTCGCAGGCGTACGGCCAGGTCCGCGGCGTCCGCGGCCCCCAGGCCGTCCGCGAGAACGACGAATTCGTCACCCCCGAGCCGGGCGACGGTGTCGCCGTCACGGACACACGTGGTCAGCCGCCGGGCGACCTCGATGAGAACCGCGTCACCCGTGTGATGGCCGAACCGGTCGTTGATCGACTTGAAGCCGTCCAGGTCGCAGAAGAGGACGGCGAGCCCCTTGGACCCGTCGTCGTTCACCGCGTCCGGTGCGACGGAATGCACATGGTGGTCGTACGGGCCGACGGCCCGCCCGGCGTCGAACCCGTCGGAGGGGAAGCCGTGCGCCAGGGCCCCGTCGCCATCGCCGTACGCCGCGTCCAGCGCCTGCACGTCACTGGACGCCACCGAGTGCGGGCGCTCGCACAGCCGGGCGCTGAGCCGGGCGCGCAGCTCCGCGCTGTTGGGCAGCCCGGTCAGGGCGTCGTGCGACGCCCGGTGCGCGAGGTTCAGCTCATGGCGCTTGCGCTCCTCGATGTCCTCGACGTGCGTGAGGAGGAAGCGCGGCCCGTCCGCGGTGTCCGCGACGACGGAGTTGCGCAGCGAGACCCACAGATAGGTGCCGTCCCGGCGGCCCAGCCGCAGCTCGGCACGGCCGCCCTCGGCGGAGGTGCGGAGCAGGGTGCCGATGTCCTCGGGGTGGACCAGGTCGGCGAAGGAGTACCGGCGCAGCACCGAGGCCGGGCGGCCCAGGAGCCGGCACAGGGCGTCGTTGGTGCGCAGCAGCCTGCCGTGCTGGTCCCCGCCCATCTCGGCGATGGCCATGCCGCTGGGGGCGTACTCGAAGGCCTGGCGGAAGGATTCCTCGCTGGCCCGCAGCGCCTGCTGCTCACGCTCCAGGCGGACCAGGGCGCGCTGCATGTTTGCTCGGAGCCTGGCGTTGCTGATCGCAATGGCCGACTGCGACGCGTACATCTGGAGTGCCTCACGGCCCCAGGCGCCGGGCCGGCGGCCGTTGCGGGGCCGGTCGACGGATATGACGCCGAGGAGGTCCTGGCCGCCGCCCGAGGCGTACATCGGCGCGTAGAGCCGGTCCTGCGGGTGCCACTCGTCCTCGAAGCGGGGCTCGGGGCCCTCGGTGTGCCACTGCGGGACGTCGTCGTCGAGGAGGACCCAGCCGTCGGTGTGGGGTATGAAGCGCAGCTCGTCCCACGCCTCCCCCATGGCCAGCCGGCGGTCCCAGGAGGTGCGGGAGCCGACGCGGCCGGTGATCAGGGCCTCGGCGGCACTGTTGCCCGCGAAGGCGGCGACGACGAGATCACCGTCGGGGCGGACCAGGTTGACGCACGCGAGCTCGTAGCCGAGACCGGCGACGATGCCGTCGGCGACGGTCTGCAGGGTGTCCGCCAGGCTCCGCGCCGTGTTGAGATCGGCCACGGCCTGATGCAGCTGCCGCATCGTCGCAAGACGGACGTACGGCTCCGACTCGGCCTCCATCGCTCGCACTCCCCGAGACCTCGACAGCACTCCAGATTTCATATCGACGCACTTGACGTACTTACTGCAGTGTCACGGCCACTGAATCACAGTGAGCTGTGCACCCGGTACACAGGGTCAACAAATACCCACCTCTGTGACTCAAGTCACAACAGATGGTGAAGAGTCCCGAGTGCCCCCCATACGCGGTCCGTCCTTTTCTTGAACGCAAAACGCAAAGCCCTTACTCCTGCGGGTCCGGACCGGACGAGGTCCTAGGACTCGGCTGGTCCCCTGGCCCGATGCGGGGCCCACCGTACGCGGCTAGCGTTCCCGGTGTGTTGCAGACGAAGCCCCCCACCCCGCGTACCGAAGCCGTCCCCCATGCTGAGGGGGTGAGCAACGACGAGTTCCGCGGCGCCCTCGCCCGGCTGGCAGCCGGAGTGGTCCTGATCACCGCGCAGGAACCCCCGCTCGACGCGCACGGACGCGGCGAGGACGTGGGGATGACGGCGACCGCCTTCATGTCGGTGTCGCTCGACCCGCCGCTGGTCATGGTGAGCCTGCGCAACGACTCCCGGATGGACGACCTGCTGGCGGAACAGCCGCTGTGGGCCGTCTCCGTGCTGTCGGAGAGCCAGCGGCACATCGCGGGGCGGTTCGCCATGAAGGGCCGGATCAGCGACCGGCTGCTCTTCGAGGACATCCCCTACGTACGGGGCGAGGTCACCGGCGCGCCCCTGGTCGGAGGCGCGCTCGCGACGCTGGAGTGCCGCACCGAGCAGCGGATCACGGCGGGCGACCACACGCTGGTGATCGGGCGGGTGCTCGGCGCGCAGCTGCCGAGCGGGGACGGCGGCCCGCTGACGTACTTCCGCGGGCGCTACCGCCAGCTGAGCTGACGGGGGCGGCGGTACGGCGGCGGCGGTACGAGGGCGGCGCGGCGGTCCGGAAGCGCCGTGGTCACCGGTCGTTTCGTGGGGGCCGCCCGGGTTGCCGGTCGTTTCGTATGGGTCCGGCGCTGGTGCCGGTCGTTTCGTATGGGTCCGGCGCTGGTGCCGGTCGCGGCCCGAGCGGCCTCGCCCGGTGGCGCCGTGACTACCAGTCGCGGCCCGAGCGGCCGCGCTTGGTGTCGCCGCGCTGCTTCTTCTCGCGCAGCCGGCGCTCGTTGATCCCGCGTGGGATCTTGCGCTTCACGCGCGGCTTGGGGGGCGGCGCCGTGGCCTCGGCCAGCAGGGCCGTGAGCCGCACCGCGGCCGTCTCCCGGTTGCGCCACTGCGAGCGGTGCTCCGAGGAGCGGACCGACACGACGCCGTTGACCAGCCGGCTCGCCAGCCGTTCCAGCGCGCGCTCCTTCCACACCTCGGGCAGCGACTCGGTCGCCGCGAGGTCGAAGCGCAGCTCCACCTGGGAGTCGCTGGTGTTGACGTGCTGCCCGCCGGGCCCGGAGGACCGCGAGAAACGCCACATGAGCTCGGCCTCCGGCAGGGAGACCGCACCGCGGATGACATAGGGCCCGGACATGACACCCATGTTCCCCGCCCCACGGGGGGTACGTCACCTCCTTTTGGCGCACGCCCTCCTCCGTCTGCCCGCACTCCGTCATCAGTTCGGTAAAGAAAGTAAAGGCGGAAGGAACCTCACGGTCCCCTGCCTGCGTTATGACCTGTGACGGTAGCTTCGTGATGGCACGAAGCCCGCAGACGACAGATGAAAGGGACTTCCCATGGCAGTAAGCCTGTCCAAGGGCGGCAACGTCTCCCTCACCAAGGAGGCCCCCGGCCTCACCGCCGTCACGGTCGGCCTCGGCTGGGACGTCCGTACCACCACCGGCACCGACTTCGACCTCGACGCCTCGGCGATCGCGGTCAACGCCGCGGGGAAGGTCTTCTCCGACGGCCACTTCGTCTTCTTCAACAACAAGTCGACGCCGGACCAGACCATCGTGCACACCGGTGACAACGTCACGGGTGAGGGCGAGGGTGACGACGAGCAGATCAACGTCAACCTGGCGGGCCTGCCGGCCGACATCGACAAGATCGTCTTCCCGGTGTCGATCTACGACGCCGAGACCCGCAGCCAGAACTTCGGCCAGGTGCGCAACGCCTACATCCGCATCCTCAACCAGGCCGGCGGCGCCGAGATCGCGCGTTACGACCTGAGCGAGGACGCCGCCACCGAGACCGCCATGGTCTTCGGCGAGCTGTACCGCAACGGCGCCGAGTGGAAGTTCCGCGCCGTGGGCCAGGGCTACGCCTCGGGCCTGCGTGGCATCGCCCAGGACTTCGGCGTCTCCCTCTGACGCTCCGTACGCCCGCTTCACGGGAGCCCCCGGCCGAACGTCCTGCGGCCGGGGGCTCCCGCGTGTCCGCACCCCGTGAGCGCCTCCAACGGGACGGCTGAGGCTCGGGGTTACGCATGTGACCGAAGTCCGCCGGATAGCGGACACGGACCTCTCCCAGTCGGACAAGAACTGGTCAAAGAATTGTGAGGTAATTGTTGGTACACCGTCAAAATTGGTCATCCGGTGGCACGCTCTCCGCTCGTAACCCCCCACGGAACGAGCAACGGAGAACGCATGACCCCCCACATGAACACCCGTCGCGCCGCAGCCCTGGCCGCCGTGGCCGCGATGGTCGTCGTCGGAGTGCAGACCGGTGCGGCGAACGCCGACCCGCGCACCCCCGGCGCCGGTTCCTCCGCCTCCCCCCGCACCGCCGCCCCCGCCTTCCACAGCGCCTCCGCACGCACCACCGCCATCAAGTCGGCGCAGACCGAAGCCGCTTCGGCCGCCGGCTCGCTGGGGCTCGGGGCCCAGGAGAAACTGATCGTCCGTGACGTGATCGAGGACGCCGACGGAACCGTCCACACCCGTTACGAGCGCACCTACGCCGGGCTGCCCGTCCTCGGCGGCGACCTCGTCACCCACACCGCGAGCAGCGGCAAGCTCAAGGGCGTCACCAAGGCGACCACGGCACGGATATCCGTGCCGTCCACGACACCGAGGACCAAGACGGCGGCGAGCGCCCGCAAGGTGATCTGGGCGCGGGGCGGCACGCCCGTCCTCGCCTTCGAGACCGTGAGGACCGGTGTCCAGAAGGACGGCACCCCGAGCCGGACGCACATCATCACGGACGCCACCACCGGCGAGAAGCTGCACAGCTACGAGGCGATCGAGACGGCCGGCACCGGCAACAGCCAGTACAGCGGCAAGGTCGCCCTCTCCACCACCGCTTCCGGTTCGGGCTTCGAGCTGACCGACGGCGACCGCGGCGGCCACAAGACGTACGACCTCGACCAGGGCGAGAGCGGTACCGGCGCCCTCGTCACCGACGACGACGACACCTGGGGCGACGGCACCGGCGACGACCGTCAGACCGCCGCGGTCGACGCCCACTACGGCGCCGCGATGACCTGGGACTTCTACAAGTCGGCCCTCGGCCGCGACGGCATCGCCGGTGACGGCAAAGCCGCCTACTCCCGGGTCCACTACGGCGACGCGTACGTCAACGCGTTCTGGGACGACAGCTGCTTCTGCATGACCTACGGCGACGGCGCCGACAACAAGAGCGCCCTCACCGGCCTCGACGTCGCCGGACACGAGATGAGCCACGGTCTGACCGCCGCCACCGCCAACCTCGACTACGCCGGGGAGTCCGGCGGCCTCAACGAGGCGACCAGCGACATCTTCGGCACCTCCGTCGAGTTCTTCGCCGACAACGCCACCGATGTCGGCGACTACCTCATCGGCGAGAAGATCGACATCAACGGGGACGGCACACCGCTGCGTTACATGGACAAGCCCAGCAAGGACGGCGGCTCGGCCGACTACTGGGACAGCGGCGTCGGCAACCAGGACGTGCACTACTCGTCCGGCGTCGCCAACCACTTCTTCTACCTGCTGGCCGAGGGCAGCGGCGCCAAGACCATCAACGGCGTGGACTACGACTCCCCGACCGCCGACGGCTCCACCGTCACCGGCATCGGCCGGGACAAGGCCGTCCAGATCTGGTACAAGGCCCTCTCCACGTACATGACGTCCACCACCGACTACGCGGCCGCACGCGTCGCCACCGAGAAGGCGGCGACCGACCTGTACGGGGCGGACAGCGCCGAACTCAAGGCCGTCGACGCGGCCTGGAGCGGCGTCAACGTGAAGTAACACCCGCCGCACGGCAAGCGGAGCCGGTCGGCCGCCCATGGCGGCGGGCCGGCTCCCGCCGTACGAGGTCAGCGTGCGCGGGCCGGCTCCCGCCCGTACGAGGGCAGCGTGCGCGGCGGGCCCGTCTCCCGCCGAGCCACGTCAGCCGTCCGCTGCGGGCCGGCTCCCCCACCCCGTCAGCCGTCCGCGCCCGAACGGATCCCCCACCCCGTCAGCCGTCCGCGGCCGGCCGGCTCTCGCCGTACAGCCAGTCCTTCCACAGCTCCGACAGGTCCTCCCCCGTCGCCTTCTCCACGTAGGCGGTGAAGTCGGCCGTCGTCGCGTTGCCGTGCCGGTGGGCCTTCGCCCAGCCCGCGAGCAGCGCGAAGAACTCCTCGTCGTCGTCGACCGCCTCGCGGATCTTGTGGATCACCATGGCCCCGCGCCCGTACACGGGCTGCTCCGAGATGTCCGCGGCGCTCGGCGGATCGGCGGGCGGGAACGCCCAGTTGTCCTCGTCCTCGTAGGCCTCGTCGAACGACTCCTGGGCCGGGGTGTCCTCCTTCTCCTCCGCCCACAGCCACTCCGTGTACGTCGCCAGGCCCTCGTTGAGCCACATGTCCCGCCAGGTCGCGGGCGTGACCGAGTCGCCGAACCACTGGTGCGCCATCTCGTGGACGAGGAGCTCCATGCTCGGCGGCCCGGGGAAGAACGGCCGGTTCTGCGTCTCCAGCGCATAACCGGAATCCCCGGTGCGCTCGACTATCGCGCCGGTGGCGGAGAACGGGTACGGGCCGAAGTGCCCGGCCTCCCACTCCACCACTTCGGGGACCCGGGCCACGGTCCGCGCGCTCGCCTTCGCCGACTCCGGGTCCACGGCGGTGAACACCGTGATGCCGCCCGCCATCGTCGACGTCGTGGTGGTGAACCGGCCGACGGCCAGGGTCGCGACATAGCTCGCCATCGGTTCGGCGGTGTGCCAGCGGTAGGTGGTGCGGTCCCCCGCCGTCACCGGCGGTCCGGCCGGCACCCCGTTGGAGACCGCCGTCAGCCCCTTCGGAACGGTGACCGTGAGGTCGTACGAGGCCTTGTCGCCCGGGTGGTGATTGCCCGGGAACCAGGCCATGGAACCGGTCGGCTCGCCGAGGGCGACCGCGCCGTCGTCGGTCGGCAGCCAGCCCTCCTCGGAGTCGTCCGCGTCGGTGAGGGTCTTCGGGGAGCCGGAGTAACGGACGACGGTGCGGAACGTCTCGCCCTTGTGGAGCCGGTCCTCGACCTTCGCGTCCGTGCGCAGCGTGAGCTCGTTGCCCGCCCGGTTGACGGCGGCCGGACGCCCTTCCACCGTCGCCGACTCGACGGTCAGCCCGGCGAGGTCGAGATTGAAGGAGCTGAGGTCCTGGGTGGCCCGTGCGGTGATCTCGGCGGTGCCGCGCAGCGTCTGCTCGTCCGGGTCCACGTCGAGCGTGAGGTCGTAGTGCGTCACGTCGTACCCGCCGTTGCCGAGCCGGGGGAAGTACGGGTCGCGCACTCCGGCCGCTCCGGGCTTGCCCTCCACCCCGCCGGTCCCGGCGGTGCAGCCGGCGGCGAGGACGACGAGGGCGAGCAGCAGGGCGGCGGCCCCGGCGCCGCGAGGACCCCGTGCCGTGCCGCGTACCGGGAGTCGTTGATCCACACCGGTGATCCTATGTGCGGAATGTCGGAGTCCGGGTACGCGGTGACCGCCTCTCGCGGCACCGCTCAAGGCACCGCCCTACCGGGTGTCCCGCAGCAGCGCGGCGATCTCCGCGAAGCCGCGGCGTTCCGCGTGTGCCAGTGCCGTGACGCCGTCGGCGTCCGGCAGCCCGGGTGTCGCGCCGGCGGCCAGCAGCAGTTCCACGATCTCCTGGTGCGCCCGGCCGCCGTCACCGAGGATCACCGCCTCCAGCAGGGCCGTCCAGCCGAGCCGGTTGACGTGGTCGACGTCGATGTCGGTGACCCGGAGGAGCTCCCGTACGTATGCGACGTGGCCCCGCTCGCTCGCCGGGATGAGTGCGATGCCGCCGAACCGGTTGCGCAGTTCCAGGTCCGGGCCGGCCGGCAGCAGGACATGCAGCATGTCGACGCTGCCGGTGACACCCGTGGCAAGCCAGGGGCTCTCCTCGCGGTCGTCCTGAGCGTCGGGGTCCGCGCCGGCCGCGACGAGCAGCCGGGCGGCCTCGACGTGGCCCCCGTGGACGGCCAGCAGCAAGGGGGTGCGCCGTTCCTCGTCGCGGACGTCCACCCGGGCGCCGCCCTCGATCGCGGTCCGCACGGCGGCGGTGTCGCCGGTGCGTGCGGCGTCGAGCAGGTGCTGATCGCGGGCGTTCATGTGCGTCTCCCGAAGGCGGTGGCGGTGGTGCCGGCTACTTGGCGAGGGCGGCGACGCCCGCCCGGGCGTACTTCTCGTCGAGGTCGCCGCTGGGCGCTCCGGCCACCCCGATGCCCGCCACCGGGGCGCCCTTGACCTGCACCGGGGCGCCGCCCGCGAGGAACAGGGTGCCAGGGATGTCCTTCAGGTTCGGGGCCTGGGCGAGGCGCTCGGCCAGCGCGGACGTCGGGGCGTTCCAGGACACGGCGGTGTACGCCTTCTTCTCGGCCGACTCGTACGCCTGCGGGCCGGAACCGTCGCCGCGCAGCGTCAGGATCGTGTTGCCGTTGCGGTCGACGACGGAGACGGCGATGCGCTGGTTCTCCTTCTCCGCGGCGTCGAGGGCGGCACGCGCTGCCTTCGTGGCGGCGTCCACCGTCAGGTGCGTGGACTGCTGGAGGTTGCGGTTCGCGGTGTCCGCCCTGACGGTGGTGGCGGGCGCGGCGGCCGGGGCGGAGGCGTTCGCGGACATGGCGCCGAAGGTACCGGCCCCGAGGGCGGCGGCGACGGCACCGGTCAGCACTCGGGTGCGCAGCGACATCTTCTTCATGGTGGGCTCCTCGGGAGGGGTGGTGGGTGGTGCGTTCGGTTCCGGGTTCCATCCTTGGGCCGGTTCCGGGGCCGTACGGTCGTCGTACCGGCTCGACGCGGCGTGCGGGACGGCTGACGGCCCCATCGGCCGATCGGTTGATGCGGGGGCGTCCTTCCGGGGTGACGATGGAGTGTCCGCGCAGGTCAGCAGCGGTCCCGTGGAGCGGGGCCACGGTCGGAACCAGGGGTACGAGGTGGAGCGGCGAAGCCGGTCGGTACACGGCGCCGGACAGGACCCAGGCCCCGGCACGCGCGGTCTGGCCCTGCTCCTGCACGCCGCGTTCTTCCTGCTGCTGGGCGCCTCGCTGACCCGGTTCCTGCTGCGGCACCCCGGTGAGGCGCGCACCCCGTGGATCATCGGCCTGTCCGTCGCCCTCGCCGCCCTGTACGTGCTGGGCCCGGTCCTCGGCTCACGGCCGACCCCGCGCAGCCTCGTCTGGCTCGGGGTCCTCGTCGCCGTGTGGACGGTGCTGGTCGTCCTCGCGCCGAGCTTCGCCTGGTGCGCGGTCCCGCTCTTCTACACGGGGCTGCGCATTCTGCCGCCGCGTGCCGCCCTGGCCCTGGTCGTGCTGCTGACCCTGTTCGTCGTCGCCGCGCAACTGCGGCTGGCCGACGGCTTCGACCCGAACCTCGTCCTCGCCCCGCCCGCCGTCGCGGCGGTCGCGACCGCCGTCTTCGTCCACATGCGGCGCCAGGCCGTCACCCAGGACGAACTCATCGACGACCTGCTGCGCACCCGCCGCGAACTCGCCGCCACCGAGCGGCGCGAAGGCACCCTCGCCGAACGCCAGCGGCTCTCCATGGAGATCCACGACACCCTGGCCCAGGGCCTGTCCAGCCAGCAGATGCTGCTCCAGGCGGCCGACCGCACCTGGGACGCCGACCCCGCGACGGCCCGCCGCCACGTCCGTACCGCCACCGGCATCGCGGAACGCAACCTCGCCGAGGCCCGCCGCTTCGTCCACGACCTGGCCCCCGCCGACCTCGCCGAGGGCGGCGGCCTGGAGGCGGCGCTGCACGCCCTCGCCGCCCGCGAGACCGCGCAGGCGCAGGGCCGGCTCACCGTCCGCTGCCATGTCGAGGGCACCCCGCACACCGCCCTGCCCGACCGCGTGCAGTCCGCGCTGCTGCGGATCGCCCAGGGAGCCCTGGCCAACGTCACCGAGCACGCGGGCGCCACCGAGGCCGCGCTGACCCTCACCCACCTCGGCGACCGGACCGTCCTCGACATCGCCGACGACGGCCACGGCTTCACCCCCGCCCCGGACGCCGGAGCGCCGGGCGGGGTGCGCGGACACGGGCTGCCCGCGATGCGCGCCCGGCTCCAGCAGCTCGGCGGCACCCTGACCATCGAGTCCGCACCCGGCGAAGGCACCGTGGTGAGCGCCGCCGTACCGCTCACCGACGCGCCCGCCCGCCCCACCGGCCCCCTCACCCCCCAGGACCCCGCATGACCGTCGCGCACCCGCCCGTCCGGATCCTGCTCTGCGACGACCACGCGGTCGTACGGGCCGGGCTCCTCGCCCTGCTCGGGAGCGAGCCCGCCATCGACGTCGTCGGCGAGGCCGGCAGCGGGGAGGAGGCCGTCGCCCTGACCGCCCGGCTCACCCCCGACGTCGTCCTGATGGACCTCCAGCTGGGCGAGGGCATCGACGGCGTCGAAGCGACCCGTCGCATCGTGGCCGGCGCCCACAACGCCCACGTCCTCGTCCTGACCACGTACGACACCGACGCCGACATCACCCGCGCCATCGAGGCGGGCGCCACCGGTTATCTGCTGAAGGCGGAGCGCCCGGAGGAACTCTTCGCCGCGATCCGCTCGGCCGCGCAGGGCCGCACCACCCTGTCCCCGCCCGTCGCCAGCCGCGTCATGGCCCGCCTGCGCACACCGCCGCCCACCCTCACCGACCGGGAACGCGACATCCTGGGCCAGCTCTCCCGGGGGCTGGGCAACCGCGACATCGCCCGCGCCCTGTTCATCAGCGAGGCCACCGTCAAGACGCACCTGGGCCGCATCTACGACAAGCTCGGCGTCGACACCCGCGCCGGTGCGGTCGCCGTGGCCAAGGAGCAGCGCCTGCTGCCCTGAAGGCCCGCTCACCCCACCCCCTCATCCGCTGGTGCGGGACCGGCACGCCGGGCATGACACCATCGAACCGTGCTCGACATCGGCTACTCCCTCTCCCGACGCTTCCCCGATCCCCCGCAGACCGACTACCGCCGAGCGGACGTCCACGCCCTGCGCCACGATCTGTTCTCCGGGGACGTCTACCTCGCGGACACCAAGGAGGACCGCGAAGTATCCACAGCCTGGGGATGGGTGCCGGTGCTCGACTTCGCCTGGGCGCTGTGCGACATCGTCGAGCAGATCGACCAGGACCCGCGCGGCAACCGCTCGCACCGCCGCCAGTTCGCCGAACTCGACTTCACCGAGTCGTCCGACCGGATGCTCTTCGAACGCCGCTTCGGCTGGGTCGACGTCGAGGCCGACTGGATGCCCGCCGAGGAAGCCCCGCTCACCTTCAGCCACTCCCTGCTGCGCCGCGAGGCCCGCGACTTCCTGCACGACCTGATCGCCGACCTCGCCGACATGCACGAGGGCCTCGCCGACAACCCCGTGGTCTGGGACCTCCAGGCCCGCTTCCCCCGCCTCTGACCGGCAGCCCTCAGGGCGCCCCCGTCACGCCTCCACCCGCACCCCGATCTGCGCCGCGAACGCCGGAGCCAGCTCCATCAGCTGCGCCGGGCTGATCACCGCGCCCGCCAGCCGCTCCACGCCCCGGGCGATGTCCAGCTCCGCGACCGTCCGCAGGTCCACCGACTCCATCCGCACCGCACTGAAATCGGCCCGCTTCAGCACACAGTCCCGGAACTCCACCCGGGACAGCTGCGCACCCCCGAAATCCGGCTCGGCCAGCACGCACCCCTCGAACACGACGTCCTTCAGCCGGGCCTTCCGCAGGTTCAGGTAGTCGATCTTCCCGCCCCGGAACAGCACCCGCTCCAGGACCGCACCGTGCATCTGCACCCCGCCGAGGCGCGCGTCCACGATCTCCACGTCCCGCAGGGACACCCCCGCCAGGTCGGTGCCCACCCCCCTCACCCCCGTCAGCACCGAGTCGATGAACCGGGCCCTGACCAGCTCCGTACGGTCCAGGGAGCACCCCTCCAGCGCGCAGTCCATGAAGCGGGCGCCCGGACCCGACGCGTCCGCCAGGTCGACCGCGTCGAACCGCACCCCGTCATAGTCCCCGTCCGGCTCCAGCCCACCGCCCTCGTACGCCGCCAGCGGTGGCAGCCGCACCTCCGGCCGCCGCGCCTCGGCGACACCGCCCCTGCCGGCCCTGCCCGTCCCGCCACCACCACCGTTGCGCACCATGCCCCCATCGTGACGCACGCCACTGACAACGCCCCGTCACCGATGTCACATCCCGGCCCCGCCCCACGTCCTGTCAGCAGGAACACCTCCAGCGAAGGAGACCGGGATCATGCAGCGCATCCATGTCGTCGGCGGCGGCCTCGCCGGCTTCACCGCGGCCATCACCGCAGCCGAATCCGGTGCCCTGGTGACCGTCCACGAGGCCCACCACACCCTGGGCGGGCGGGCCAGGACCGCCGAGGGCCCCTACCGCACCAACGACGGCCCGCACGCCCTCTACCGCCACGGCCCCCACTGGACCTGGCTGGAGCGGCGCGAGCTCCTCGGCCCCACCGTCACCGTGCCGCCCCTCCAAGCCCCCCGGCTCCGCTTCCGCCACCGCGGCGCCCTGCGCCGGACCCCGCCCCTCGCCGTCCTGCGCCTCAGCCGCCGCGACGCCGCCCACGCGCCGGTCGACACCGACTTCCGCACCTGGGCCACCGCACAGGCCGGCGAGGAGGCGGCCCGCGCCGCCGCGCACTACGCCGCCGTCGCGCTCTACCACCACGACCCCGGCAGCCTCTCCGCCGCCTTCGTCCAGGAACGGCTCCGCCGCGCGGCCGCCCTGCCCCCCGAAGCCCGCTACCCCGTCGGCGGCTGGGACCGGATCATCGACCGGATGGCCTCCCGCGCCTGGAACCTCAGCGTCCGCATCGAGACCGCCTCCCGTATCGACCAGGCCGCCCTCGACACCCTCGCCCGCACCGGCCCCGTCGTCGTCGCCACCTCCCTCGACGCCGCCCGCACCCTCCTCGGCGACCCCTCACTGACCTGGCCCTCCGGCCGCACCGCCCTCATCGACCTCGCCGTACGCACCCGCCGCGGCGACGCGTTCGCCGTCTCCGACCTCGACGCACCCGGCTGGATCGAACGCTTCACCGCCCAGGACCGCACGCTCGCCCCCGCGGGCCGGCAGCTCGTCCAGGGACAGATCCCCGTCGCCCCCGACGAGAGCAGGGCCACCGGCACCGCCCGCGCCGAAACCCTCCTCGACCTCGGCTTCCCCGGCTGGCGCGAACGCACCGAGTGGCGTCGTGACGCGCTGGCCTCCGGCCGCACCGGCGCCGTCGACCACCCGGGCACCACCTGGCGCGACCGGCCCGCCATCGACCGGGGCGACGGCATCTACCTCGCAGGCGACCAGGTAGCGGCCCCCGGCCTCCTCAGCGAGGTCTCCTTCACCAGCGGCATCGAAGCGGCCCTCCTCGCCCTCGGGGCCACCGACCGCCCCGCCCCCTCCACACCCCTTGACCTCAAGCGCACCTGAGGAAAGAGGGTGGCGGGGTCACCGAGACCCACCACCGGGGAGCCCGCCATGCACGCCGTCCGCCTCCACGCCTTCGGCCCCGCCGAGAACCTCACCTACGAGCACACCGACGACCCCACCCCCGGCCCCGGCCAGGTCCGCATCACCGTCCGCGCCGCCGGCGTCCACCTCCTCGACACCGCCCTGCGCCAAGGAATGGCCGGCCCCTTCCCCACTCCCCCCGCACTGCCCACCGTGCCGGGCCGCGAAGTCGCCGGCACCGTCGAATCCCTCGGCGAGGGCACCGACCCCCACTGGCTCGGCCGCCGTGTCGTCGCCCACCTGGGCAACGCGCCCGGCGGCTACGCCGAACTCGCCGTCACCGACGCGGAGAAGCTCCACACCGTCCCGGAGGGGCTCGACGACGCAGCGGCCGTCGCCATGATCGGAACCGGCCGCACCACCCTCGGCATCCTCGGCTTCACCCCGCTCGGCCCGGACTCCGTCGTCCTCGTCACCGCGGCCGCCGGAGGCATCGGCACCCTGCTCGTGCAGGCGGCCAAGAACGCCGGAGCCACCGTCGTCGGACTCGCCGGAGGGGCCGGGAAAGCCGCCCTCGTCCACGCCAACGGGGCCGACCTCGCCGTCGACTACACCCGCCCGGACTGGCCCCGCCACGTCCGCACCCACCTCGACGCCCTCGGCCGGCGCGCCACCGTCGTGTACGACTCCGTCGGCTCCACCACCGCCCGCGCCGCCGTCGACCTCCTCGGCAAGGGCGGACAGCACGTCGTCTACGGCTGGTCCGGCAGCGGACTCCACGACGGCCGCCCGCTCACCTTCACCGACGACGAACTCGCCGCCCGCGCCATCACCTCACAGAACGTCCTCGGCCCCGCCATGATCCGGCGGGGCGGCGGCCTGCGCGCCCTCGAAACCCGCGCGCTCGCCGAAACCGCGGCCGGCCGGCTGCGCCCGGCCGTCCAGCGCTACCCGCTGGCCGAGGCGGCGACCGCCCATCGCGCCCTCGAAACCCGCGGCACCACCGGCAAGGTCGTCCTCGTCCCCTGACCCCGCGCCTCAGCCCCCGAGCGCCGCCAACGCCCCGTCCGTCAGGCGGTACACCGTCCACTCCTCCTGCGGCCGCGCGCCCAGCGACTCGTAGAACGCGATGGACGGGGCGTTCCAGTTCAGCACCGACCACTCCAGGCGCTCGTAACCCCGCTCCCCGCAGATCCGCGCCAACTCCGTCAGCAGCGCCTTCCCGTGCCCGCCGCCGCGCCGCTCGGGACGCACGTACAGATCCTCCAGGTAGATGCCGTGCACCCCGCGCCAGGTCGAGAAGTTCAGGAACCACAGGGCGAAACCGACGATCTCTCCGTCCTCGTCCGACTCGGCGACGTGCGCGTACGCGGCCGGACGCTCGCCGAACAGCGCCTCGCGCAACTGCTCCTCGGTGGCCTTCGCCTCGTGCAGCGCCTTCTCGTAATCGGCGAGCTCACGGACCATCGCGTGAATCGCGGGGACATCGGCTGCGGTAGCGGTACGAATCATGGGGGCAGCGTAGACAGCGACGCGCCCGCCGCCTGCCCCAGGTCCGCGCCGGCCGCGTCCCCCTGCCCCGCCTATCCCCGCCCCAGCAGCCACCTGGCGAGTTCCGCCTGCTCCGGCACCAGCCGCCGCCCACCCCCCGCGACACCCCAGCACGCGTTCTGCAGCACCCGCCCCAGCGTCCACGCCCGCGCCCGCCCCCGGTCCAGCCCCAGCGCCCCCGTCAGCAGGTCGAAACGCCACCCGACATCAGCCGCGTCGAACCGGTCCACCAGCGCCGGGAACAGCTCGAACCCCGCGTCACCCACCAGCGGCTTCGGGTCGATGGCCACCCACCGCCCGCCGCGCCCCGCCAGCACATTGCCGAAATGCAGATCCCAGTGCAGCAGCCGGTCCCCGGGCTCCCCCGCGACCTCCCGCACCGCCGCCGCACAGTCCGCCACCAGCCGCCGCTCGGCCTCGTCCGCCAATCGCTCCGCCGCCCCCGGCGCAGCCCCCAGCATCCGCGCCGCCGCCTCCCCCAGCCCCCGCAGACCCGCTCCCCCGGCGACCCGCACCGACGTCAGCCCCGCCAGCAGCTCCGCGACGACCCGCACCGCCTCCCGCGCGTCCGCCACCCCCGACAACGCACGCTCCCCGTCCAACCGCTCCAGCAGCATCGTCCCCGTCGCCGCGTCGTGCTCCAGCAACTCCACCGCACCCGCCGACGCCGCGCCCCACAACCGCAGCGCGACCGGCTCCCCCACCGTCTCGTCGTCCACCGGCTGCAACTTCAACGCCGCCCGGCGCCCGTCACCCGCCCGCACCACCGGAAGAACCAGCGCACACACCCCGTACAGCGCCTCGCCGTCCGGCCGCAGCCCCCACCGCTCCAGGAAATCCTCGGCCATCCCCGGCAGCGCGGCGATGAAAGCCCGCCCCGCCTCGCCGTTGTACGTGGACTGTGTGGCGATCAGCGCATCCGGAATGTCAATCACGCCGCCGATCCTAGGAGCGTGCGTCAATCGGCTATGACCCCGAGCCATCCCGCCCCGCCCACACGGCCCCGCCCCGCACCCGCCGCGTGGCTCCGCAGCGCCGGCTCCTGGATCCGCAGCGCCCCCGGCACCTACGTCTGGCTGGGCGTCCTCTTCGTCACCACCGTCATCGTCCACCAGATGTCACCCGACTTCGAGGAGGACTTCCTCCGCCAGCGCTCCACCAACATCCACGAGCTCTCCCAGAACCCCGTCCGCGTCCTCATCAGCAGCGCCTTCTGGATCGACGGCGGCACCTGGCTCCCCTACGCCGTCCTCTACACCGTCTTCCACGCCCCCGCCGAACGTCGCCTCGGCACCCTGCGCTGGCTCACCGTCGCCGCCACCGCCCACGTACTCGCCACCCTCGTCAGCGAAGGCGTCCTCGCCTGGGCCATCCGGGCCGGCCACGCCCCCGAGACCGCCGTCAACACGCTGGACGTCGGCGTCAGTTACGCACTCGCCGGCGTCGTCGCCGTCCTCACCTACTACGTCGCCCGCCCCTGGCGGTACGTCTACCTCTTCGCCGTCCTCGTCATCTACGCCGTCCCCCTCGTCACCGGCGCCACCTTCACCGACGTCGGCCACTTCACCGCCGCCCTCATCGGCCTCGCCTGCTACCCCCTCACCCGCCCCCGCCCCCGCCCCGAGACGAAACCCACCCCCGCCCAGTAACGTCCCGCCCCACAGCACACAAGCACCCGGCCACACGGACAAGCAGGGGCAACATGAGCACCGTCAGCACCGTCAACGGCGGCATATCCTTCTGGTACGCGCACCAGGGCACCCCCGCCCCCCGCGAACCCCTGCCCGGCGACAGCACCGCCGACGTCTGCATCGTCGGCGGCGGATACACCGGACTCTGGACGGCGTACTACCTCAAGAAGGCCGTCCCCTTCCTCAACATCACCGTCCTGGAAGCCAAGTTCTGCGGATACGGCGCCTCCGGACGCAACGGCGGCTGGCTCTACAACGGCGTCGCCGGCCGCGACCGCTACGCGAAACTCCACGGCCACGACGCCGCCGTCCGCCTCCAGCGGGCCATGAACGACACCGTCGCCGAAGTCATCCGCGTCGCGGCGGACGAGAAGATCGAGGCCGACATCCACCAGGGCGGCGTCCTCGAAGTGGCCCGCACCCCCGCCCAACTCGCCCGCCTCAAGGACTTCCACACCGTCGAGATCGCCTTCGGCGAGACCGACCGCACCCTGCACGGCGCACGCGAGACCGCCGAGCGCGTCCGCGTCAACGGAGCCGTCGGCTCCACCTGGACCCCGCACGGCGCCCGCCTGCACCCCGCCAAACTGGTCACCGGCCTCGCCGACGCCGTGGAAGCCCTCGGCGTCACCCTGCACGAGTCGACCCCCGTCACCGAGATCCGGCCCAAGCACGCCGTCACCCCCTACGGCACCGTCCGCGCCCCCTACGTACTGCGCTGCACCGAAGGCTTCACCGCAGCCCTCAAGGGCCAGAAGCGCACCTGGCTGCCGATGAACTCCTCCATGATCGTCACGGAGCCCCTTCCCGCCTCCGTCTGGGACACCCTCGGCTGGGACGGCCGCGAAACCCTCGGCGACATGGCCCACGCCTACATGTACGCCCAGCGCACCGCCGACGACCGCATCGCCCTCGGCGGCCGCGGCGTCCCCTACCGCTACGGCTCCGCCACCGACAACGACGGCCGCACCCAGCCCGCCACCATCGAGGCCCTGCGCACCCTCCTGACCGGCCTCTTCCCCACCACCGCCGGCTCCCGCATCGACCACGCCTGGTCCGGCGTCCTCGGCGTCCCCCGCGACTGGTGCGCCACCGTCACCCTCGACCGCTCCACCGGCCTCGGCTGGGCGGGCGGCTACGTCGGCTCGGGCGTCGCCACCACCAACCTCGCCGCCCGCACCCTGCGCGACCTCATCCAGCAGGACTCCGGCCAGTCCGGCCCCACGGAGCTCACCGCGCTCCCCTGGGTCAACCACCGCGTCCGCCGCTGGGAGCCCGAACCCTTCCGCTGGCTCGGCGTCCACGGCATGTACGCCGCCTACCGCGCGGCCGACCGCCGCGAAAGCACCTCGCCGCGCCCCGGCACCGACCCGATCGCCAAGATCGCGGACCGCCTTTCGGGGCGGCACTGAGCCGCGAGCGGACCACGAAGGCGCCGCATAAAAAAATCCCAGGTCAGCGGACGCCGACCTGGGGTTTGGAGCCCCCTATCGGATTCGAACCGATGACCTACGCATTACAAGTGCGTTGCTCTGGCCAGCTGAGCTAAGGAGGCAGCGCGCACGCCGACAACACGCGCGCGAGCCCTCACTCTACACAGCACGCCACTCACCCCTCCACGAACTTTCCGCCCCGCCGCGACCGGCCCGGCGCCGACGGACATGCACCGGACCGACCAGCAGATTTTGCTCCCCGGAGAACTACTGACAGATCCGAAATCGCCAGGTAGCGTCACTGAAGGTTCACCCAGGTGGACCAGACCACTCCCTTTACAACGGATCGTCCGGCACGTTCCTGCCGGTTGAGGAGAAGATTCAGCATGGCCAGTGTCACGTTCGACAAGGCGTCCCGCGTCTACCCCGGCTCCACGAAGCCGGCCGTCGACCAGCTCGAGATCGACATCGCGGACGGTGAGTTCCTCGTCCTCGTCGGTCCCTCCGGTTGTGGCAAGTCGACCTCCCTGCGCATGCTCGCGGGTCTCGAGGACGTCAACGGCGGCGCCATCCGCATCGGTGACCGCGACGTCACGCACCTGCCGCCGAAGGACCGGGACATCGCCATGGTGTTCCAGAACTACGCGCTCTACCCGCACATGTCCGTCGCGGACAACATGGGCTTCGCGCTGAAGATCGCCGGTATCAACAAGACCGAGATCCGGGCGAAGGTCGAAGAGGCCGCCAAGATGCTGGACCTCACCGACTACCTGGACCGCAAGCCGAAGGCGCTCTCCGGTGGTCAGCGCCAGCGTGTGGCGATGGGCCGCGCCATCGTGCGTGAGCCGCAGGTCTTCCTCATGGACGAGCCGCTGTCGAACCTCGACGCCAAGCTCCGTGTCTCCACCCGTACGCAGATCGCCTCGCTCCAGCGCCGTCTGGGCATCACGACCGTGTACGTCACGCACGACCAGGTCGAGGCCCTCACCATGGGCGACCGCGTCGCGGTCCTCAAGGACGGCCTCCTCCAGCAGGTCGACTCGCCGCGCAACATGTACGACCGCCCGGCGAACCTCTTCGTGGCCGGCTTCATCGGCTCCCCGGCCATGAACCTGGTCGAGGTCCCGATCACCGACGGTGGCGTGAAGTTCGGCAACAGCGTCGTCCCGGTCTCGCGTGAGGCGCTCACCGCCGCCGCGAACCGCGGCGACCGCACCGTCACGGTCGGCATCCGTCCCGAGCACTTCGACATCGTCGAGCACGGCGGCGCCGCCGCGAAGACCCTCACCAAGGACTCCGCCGACGCCCCGGCCGGTCTGGCCGTCTCGGTCAACGTGGTCGAGGAGCTCGGCGCCGACGGCTTCGTCTACGGGGCCGCCGAGGTCGGTGGCGAGCACAAGGACCTGGTCGTCCGCGTCGGCGGCCGTGCCGTCCCGGAGAAGGGCACCAAGCTCCACGTCGTGCCGCGCCCGGACGAGCTGCACGTCTTCGCGACGTCGACGGGTGAGCGTCTCACCGACTGATCCCGCACCCGCTGTACGGTGGCCCCGCACGTTCCGCGTGCGGGGCCACCGCGCGTCCGGGCCGGCGGCCCGAGGGTTCGGCGGGCCTCGTGGTGGGCAGGGAGCGGGGGCAAATTCCCCGGCACACCGGTCATTTCACTCCGCGACGTCAACACGGGATTCGAAAAGCGCACTCGAACCATCCCTCGCGAGGGTGACGTAATGTCGCTCCTTCATCACGGGCCGCTACGCTCGCTGCGTGACCCACACCGCGCGCCGTATCGGCCGAACTCTCGCTTTCGTCCTGCCTGTCGTCATGGTCCTGTCCGGGACCCTCGCGGTCACCGCCGTGCCGTGGGCAGCTGGCAACTCCGACTCGACGATGCTCACCGCGTCGGCCCGGACCGTCTCCAAGCGCGCCGAGTCGCGCGCTCCGCAGGACATCCTGCGCGACAAGCTCCTGCTGGAGCTCCAGGAGAAGGACCCGGGCGCCGCGCTGACGGATCTCCAGCGTGCCGTGGAGGGGCGTCCGTCGCTCGCGCGGCACTGCATGTCGATCGCGAAGGCGCTGGGCAAGGCGGCGGTCGAGCAGTACGGTCCGACGCGCGCCCACCGCTTCTCGCGGCCCGTCTGTGACACGTCCTTCGCCTCGGGTGTCGCACAGTTCAGCTGACCGTTCCCGGCCGGGCACGGCATATCGTGCCTGGCATGCATACGTTTCCGACGCAGGCCGTGATCCTGGCGGGTGGCCAGGGGTCGCGGCTGCGCCCGTACACCGACGACCGCCCCAAGCCGATGGTCGAGATCCCGGGCACCGGGACCCCGATCATCGGCCATCAGCTTGCCTGGCTGGCCGCCGAGGGCGTGACCGATGCCGTGGTGTCGTGCGGGCACCTCGCCGAGGTGCTGCAGGAGTGGCTCGCCGAGGCCGTACTGCCGCTGCGGGTCACGACGGTGGTGGAGTCCGAGCCGCTGGGCCGTGGTGGCGGGCTGAGGTACGCGGCGGCCCGGCTGCCCGAACCCGGGGAGCCGTGGTACGCGACCAACGGCGACATCTGGACGCGCTTCTCGTTGCGTGAGATGGCCGCGTTCCATGCGGAGCGTGATGCGACCGCGACGCTGGCGCTGGCCCGTCCGCGCATTCCCTGGGGTGCGGTGGAGACGGACGCGTTCGGGCACATCACGGACTTCATCGAGTCTCCGCCCTCGCCGTATCTGATCAACGCGGGCGTGTACGTGTTCTCTCCGGCTTTCACGGCGATGCTGCCGGAGCGGGGCGACCATGAGCGGACGACGTTCCCCCGGCTGGCGCGCGAGCGCAGGCTGGCCGGGTACCCGCTGCCGCACGGCGCGTACTGGCGGGCCATCGACACCGCGAAGGACCTGACGGAGGCGGCCAAGGAGCTGGACGGGCGGTAGGCCCGGCCCGCACCCGCGCCACCGTGCTCATGCCGAGAGGGGCGGGCCCCGGATCACGTTCCGGGGCCCGCCCCTCTCGGTGCGGTCGGCGGGGAGGGTCAGCCGAGGAGGCCGCCGATGGGGTTCCGCCCGCCTCCGCCGTCGCCGCCGGTGGAGCCACCGCCCGTGGAGTCGGTGCTGGGCTCCGTGCCACCGGAGCTGGACCCGCCGCCGGCCGGCCCGGAGGAACTGGGGCCGGAGCTGACGGAGGGCGGCTGCCGGGGAGTCGTCCGCTGGGGGGTGCTACTCCGGCCGGTGCCCTGGGTCTGGCTGGGCTGTCCGGCGCCGGCTGCCTGGCCGGACTCGCGGACGCTCTCGGCGGAGGGGGTGGAGGCCTTGGCGGACGGAGTGCGGGACGCGGTGCTGTGGGTGGGGGTGGGGCGCTGCCCGGTGGGGGTGTGGGAGGCCTTGCCCCGGCGGGACTCCTCGGGGAGCGGGGAGCCGGGGAGCTGGTTGGTGGGGACGCCGTTGGGGCCGGGGACGGTGACGACTCCGGAGGAGCGGACCGCGCCGCCGAGCATGGAGCCGATGAGGAGGGTGAGGCCGACGACGACGGTGGCGACGACGGCTCCGCGGCGCAGGACACGGCGGCGCAGGTCCCAGATCTCGGTGCGGGGGCCCAGCTTGCGCCAGGCTTCGCCGGCGAGGCGTCCGTCGACGGAGTAGACGGGTGCGCCCGCGATGATCAGCGGGCTCCAGGCGGCGAGGTAGATGATGTCGGGCGCGTCGTAGACGGCGACGGTACGCCAGCTGACGGTGACCAGCAGGGCGGCGGACAGGAGGGCGCCGAAGGAGGCGGCGACGCGCTGCCAGAGGCCGAGGACGGTGAGGACGCCGACGACGACCTGGAGGAACGCGATCGTGAGGCCGGCGCCGACGGGGTGGGAGAGCGCGAAGTCGCGGAGGGGCTCGGCGAGCGCCCAGGGGTGGAGCGAGGTCAGCCACTTGACCATGGAGCCGCGGTCGCCGCCGTCGAAGTAGACGGGGTCGCAGAGCTTGCCCATGCCGGCGTAGATGGAGATGAAGCCGAGGAAGACGCGCATGGGCAGGAGCACGACGCCGAGGTTCATGCGGCGGCCGGGGTAGTACGCGTGACGGACGGTGTCGGCGTTCTGGCGTCGGTCGCGGGCGGGGGTGATGTCGTCGTGGTCGTCGCCGTCGTAGGCGTCACGGTCGTAGGCGTCGCGGTCGTATCCGTCCCGGTCGTACGGGGCGGGCTCGACGGGGTCGTAGGCGCCGACGGCCTGGCGCATGGGGGGCAGCAGCGGGCCGCCGGGGCGGCCCGTGCGGGGCGGTGCGGTGATGACGGGGTTGGGCTGGGTCTCGTCGAGGCGCGGGACGACCTGGGTGCCGGGGCCGCCGCGTCCGTGGTCGAACGCGTAGGAGGCATAGGGGTCGTAGGGGTCGTAGGCGGTGTCGGGCCGGCCCGCGGTGGAGTCCCGTACGGCCCGCAGGAGCCCGCCGGCGGCGGGGTCGCCGGGGGCGGACCTCCCGCTCCACACGACGGGGGCGCGTCGGGCGCGTCCGGCTCCGGGGCCGCTCATGGCGGGGATCCTGGGTACTCCGGCCGGGGCCACACCGCGCAGCCGTGCGCGCTGGCCGGGGGCGAGCTGCACCCGGAAGCTGGCGTGGTTGACGATGACCTGCGCAGGGTCGCTGTCCACCTTGGTCATGCTCAGGGCGGGTTGTTCGTCGAACCGAGGCGTTCTGGTGTCCACACTCATCTAACCGAGTGATGTGTGGTTAGGACACTGCCTTGACGGGGGCGAAGTGTCCGAGACCCGTCAACAGGTGGTGACGGGGTGCGCCGGGGCGCGCGTACGTCCGGACGCGCCCCCGCCGGAGACCGCACACGGGGCGGTGTCCGGCGAAGGATTCCTCCGTCGGACACCGCCCCGTGCGGATGCCTCGCGGCCCGGGTGCGCGGCCGGGGGGCGGGTGCGGATCAGGCGCGGCGGCGCGCGACCTCGTACATGACGATGCCGGCGGCGACGCCGGCGTTGAGGGACTCGGCGCCGCCCGGCATGGAGATGCGGACCCGGTAGTCGCAGGTCTCGCCGACGAGGCGGCCGAGGCCCTTGCCCTCGCTGCCGATGACGATGACGACGGGGCCGCCGAGGGCTTCGAGGTCCTCGACGGTGTGCTCGCCGTCGGCGGCGAGGCCGACGACGGTGATGCCCTCCTTCTTGTACGCCTCGAGCGCCCGGGTGAGGTTGGTGACCCGGGAGACGGGCGTACGGGCGGCGGTGCCGGCGGAGGACTTCCAGGCTCCGGCGGTCATGCCGGCGGCACGGCGTTCGGGCACGACGACGCCGTGGCCGCCGAAGGCGGAGACGGAGCGGACGATGGCGCCGAGGTTGCGGGGGTCGGTGACGCCGTCGAGGGCGACGATGAGGGGGTCCTCGCCGTTGTCGTAGGCGGCGGCGGTGAGGTCCTGCGGGTCCGCGTACTCGTAGGGCGGGACCTGGAGGACGAGGCCCTGGTGGTTGAGGCCGTTCGTCATCCGGTCGAGTTCGGGACGCGGGGCTTCCATCAGGTTGATGTTGCCGCGCTCGCCGGCGAGCTGGAGGGCTTCGCGGACGCGCTCGTCGTTGTCGATGTACTGCTGGACGTACAGGGTGGTGGCGGGCACGCCGTCGCGCAGGGCCTCGAAGACGGGGTTGCGGCCGACGACCATCTCGGAGGTGCCCTTGACGCCGCCGCGCCGGGGCGCGGGACGGCGGTTGGCGGCCTGCTTGGCCTTCGCGGTCGCGATGCGGTTCTTCTTGTGCTTCTTGCGGGCCTCGGCGGGCGGCGTCGGTCCCTTGCCTTCGAGACCACGGCGACGCTGGCCACCGCTGCCGACCTGCATGCCCTTCTTGTTGGACGTGCGGCGGTTCCTGCGCTGGCTGTTCCCGGCCATGACCTACCTGTTTCGTTGCTTCAGACGTGCGTACGTATAAGTGAAGTGTGCCGCCCGGCGGACCGGGCGGCACGTGGGCGGACTACTGGCGCGGGCCGAGTGTCCACCGTGGTCCGTCGGGGCTGTCCTCGATGACGAGTCCGGACTGGTTGAGCTGGTCGCGGATGGCGTCGGCGGACGCCCAGTCCTTGCGCTCGCGTGCGGACTGGCGCTGGTCGAGGACGAGGCGTACGAGGGTGTCGACGACTCCGTGGAGGTCGTCGCCGCGGTCGCTCTCGCCGGCCCAGTGGTCGTCGAGCGGGTCGAGGCCGAGGACGCCGAGCATGGCACGGACCTCGGCGAGGCGTGCGACGGCGGCTTCCTTGTCGTCCGCGGCGAGGGCGGAGTTCCCCTGGCGGACGGTGGTGTGGATGATCGCGAGGGCCTGCGGGACGCCCAGGTCGTCGTCCATCGCCTCGGCGAACGCGGGCGGCACCTCGGCGGCCGGCTCGACGGTCTCGCCGGCCTTCTCGGTGACGCGCTGGACGAAGCCCTCGATGCGCGCGAACGCGGACTCCGCCTCGCGCAGGGCCTCCTCGCTGTACTCGATCATGGACCGGTAGTGCGGGGTGCCGAGGTAGTAGCGCAGCACGATGGGGCGCCAGTTCTTGACCATCTCGCTGACGAGGACGGAGTTGCCGAGCGACTTCGACATCTTCTCGCCGGACATGGTGACCCAGGCGTTGTGCACCCAGTACTTCGCGAACGCGTCGCCGTAGGCCTTGGCCTGGGCGATCTCGTTCTCGTGGTGCGGGAAGATCAGGTCGATGCCGCCGCCGTGGATGTCGAAGGCGGTGCCGAGGTACTTGTGCGCCATCGCGGAGCACTCGAGGTGCCAGCCGGGGCGGCCGCGTCCCCAGGGGGTCTCCCAGCTGGGCTCGCCGGGCTTGGACGCCTTCCACATCGCGAAGTCGCGCTGGTCGCGCTTGCCGGTCTCGTTGTCGCCGGAGGGCTGGCGCAGGTCGTCGAGGTCCTGGTTGGAGAGCTCCAGGTACCCGGGGAACGAGCGGACGTCGAAGTAGACGTTGCCGTCGGCCGCGTAGGCGTGCCCGCGCTCGATGAGGCCGCGCATCATCTCGATCATCTCGGTGACGTGGCCGGTGGCGCGGGGCTCGTAGGTGGGCGGCAGGCAGCCCAGCGCGTCGTAGCCGTCGTTGAAGGCGCGCTCGTTCTCGTAGCCGATGGACCACCAGGGGCGGTCCTGTTCGGCCGACTTCTTGATGATCTTGTCGTCGATGTCGGTGACGTTCCGGACGAACGTCACGTCGTAGCCGCGGTAGGCGAACCAGCGGCGCATGATGTCGAAGTTCAGTCCGGACCTGATGTGCCCGATGTGCGGGGCGGCCTGGACGGTCGCGCCACAGAGGTAGATCGAGACACAGCCCGCTGTGAGCGGGACGAAGTCACGGATCTGCCGGGCGCTGGTGTCGTACAGGCGAATAGTCACGCCTCAAGGGTAGTGGGCGCGCACCAGTGCCCCGCGACCCCTTGGGGGATTTGCGTGGCCAGTTGTTACGGCTCCGGTGGGGCCGGAGCCGTGACCGGTGATCGTCGGAGGCACTCAGATGCGTCCGACGACCTTGCGCGGGGTGATCCGGACGACGACGCGGGTGTCGTCGTCACCGGAGTCGGGGTTGAAGTCGGCGTACTTCTGGCCGGTGTACTTCTGGGACAGCTCGTCGATGAGTTCCTGGCCGCCCTCGGTGGTGAGGGTGGCGGTGCCGCGGATCTCGGCGTAGGTGTACGGGGCGTCGAAGGGCTGGACGACGACGGAGACGCGGGGGTCGCGTGCGAGGTTGCGTTCCTTGCGGCGGCCGGCGGTGGTGGAGATGAGGACGTCGTCGCCGTCCCGCTTCACCCAGACCGGTGACACCTGGGGGCTGCCGTCGGGCTGGATGGTGGCGACGGTGACGAAGACCGGGGTGTCGAGCAGCGCCTTGAGTCCGGCGGAGAGTGCGGCGGTCATGGGGTACGTCCTCCTGAGCGGGTGGGTAGTGCCTCTACACCTACCCCGGTCGTGTCCTTCCCTCTCCCCTTCCGGTCCGCGCCCACCGGAAGGGTCAGTGCCGGGCGGACGACGGGAGGCGTCTGCCCCGCACCGCCGCCGTGGTGAGGGCGGCGAGCGCGCCGAGGACGGCGAGGGCGGCGGCGGGGGCGAGGACGGACCAGGGGGCGCGTTCGGCGTAGGGGAGGTTCTCGGAGAGCATCCGCCCCCATTCGGGTGAGGGTGGTTCGGCGCCGAGGCCGAGGAAACCGAGCGAGGCGAGGGCCAGGGCGATGGCGGGGACGCGCAGGGCGGCGTGGCGGGCGACGGGGGGCAGGACGCCGGGCAGGAGGTGACGGCGCCACAGGTGGAGTCGTCCGGCGCCGAGTGCGCGGGCGGCGGCGAGGTGCGGTGCGGCGCGCTCCTGGGCATACAGGGCACAGGTGTGGGCGGCGAGGGGGGCCCAGGCGACCGCGGTGACGGCTGCCGCGGCGCTCCAGGGTCCGGGGCCCGCCACGCCGGTGACGACGAGGCCGGTGAGGATCGCGGGCAGGGCGTTGACGGTCTCGGTGAGGGCGCCGGCGCGTACGGCTCCGAGGGCGAGGCCGAGCAGCAGGGTGGCGGCGGAGACGGCGACGGCGGTCAGGACGGTGCGGGCGGCTCCGTGTCCCAGGCGGGCGAGGACGTCGCGGCCGAGGGAGTCCGCGCCGAGGGGGTGGGCGAGGGAGGGTCCGGCGAGGCGGGCGGCGGCGTCGACGTGGAGCGGGTCGCGCAGGAGCCCGGCGAGAACCACGGCGGCGAAGAGGGCGGCCAGGAGGAGTGCGCCGGTGATCAGCGAGCGCCGTGCGCGGGCGGGGGGCGGGACGAGGGCGGGCAGGGCGCTGTCGTCGAGGGCCGGGCCGAGCAGGGCCCGGGAGGCGAGGCGGGCGGCGACTTGGGCGGCGGTGCCGAGGAGCAACAGGAGGAGGACGCAGGCCTGGAGGACGGGGAGGTCCTGCGCGAGGGCGGCGGCCAGGGCGGTGGACCCGAGGCCGGGGATCGCGTACAGGGTCTCGACGGCGACGGCTCCGCCGGTGAGTCCGACGACGATCAGGCCGAGCTGGGGCAGCAGGCCGGGCAGGGTGCGGCGCAGGGCGTGGCGGGCGGTGCGGTGTCCGGGCAGGCCGGCCGCGGTCGCGGCGCGGGCCCAGGGTTCGGCGAACGCGGCGGGCAGGGCGTCGTCGAGGAGCCTGCCGAGGAGGGCGCCGGCGGGGATTCCCATGGCGAGGGCGGGCAGCACGGCCTGCTGGGGGGCGCCCCAGCCGAGCGCGGGGAGCCAGTCCAGCCGTACGGCGACGACCGCGGCGAGGACGGCGGCGATGAGGAATTCGGGGAGGGCGGCGAGGACGGCGCCGCCGGTGCCGGCCCCGGCGGCGACGATCCGGTGCCGCGCCCCGCGTCGCAGGGTGCGGGCGGTGAGGGCCGCGGCCGTCAGGAGGGCGACGGCGAGGGAGGCGCCCATCAGGGTCAGCGAGACCCCGAGGGCGGATATCGCGTCGGGGGTGACGGGCTGTCCGGAGACCCAGGAGGCGCCGAGGTCGCCGCGCAGGAGTCCGGCCGCCCGGTCGCCGAGGAGAGAGAAGGGGGAGCTGTCGAGGCCGGTCTCGGCGCGGATGGCGTCGAGCGTCTCGGCGGTGGGGGGCCGGTCGGCGTAGCGGGCGTGCAGGATCGTGAGGGCGGGGTCGGTGCGGGTGAGCCGGGGCAGCAGTCCGATGACGGCGACGACCGCGAGAAGCGCGGCGAGCCGGCCGGCGAGGTGCTTCACCCGTTCACCCGGCGTGGGTGTCTGCGGTGATGAGGGTGCGTTCCATCGGGTCGAGCGACACGCCGTGGACGCGGCTGTCGTCGTAGCCCTGGACGAAGCGTTCGTGGAGCAGCGGTACGAGGGCGTCGGTGCCGAGCACGGCGGCCTCGGCGGTGGCGGCCGCGGTGTGGCGGGCGTCGGTGCCGGCGGTGCCCGCGGCCTCGTTCACGACGGCGTCGACGTGCTCGTCGCAGAGCTGGGAGATGTTGAAGCTGCCGTCGCAGGTGAAGTCGGAGGCGAGGTAGGAGACCGGGTCGGCGGTGTCCAGGAGGGTGTTGCGGGCCTGGATGAAGGCGTCGTACGCGCCGGCGAGGGCGTCGGCCTCCAGCTGGGCGTAGTCGCGGACGACCTGCTTGACGGTGAAGCCGCGCTTCTGGAGCTGCTGTTGGACGACGGTGGCGACCTCGGGGAGTTCGGGCCGGTTGGTGTACGTGGCGAGGACGATCTCCTTCGTCCGCGCGACCTGGGCCCGGTCAGCGGCCTTCGCCCGGCCGGCGGGGTCGGTGCGCGCGGCGGCGGCCCAGGGGACGCCGGGGCCGAGGAGGCCCTGCCCGGTGTCGGCGCGGCCTTCGTAGACGGCCTTGACGAGGGCCTCGGAGTCGATGGCCTCGCGGGCGGCGGCACGCATCGCCGGGTCGGCGAAGACGCCGTGGGCGGTGTTGAGGGAGAGGCCGTTGGTGCGGGCGGAGGGGAACGCGTGGACGAGCCCGTCACCGAGGAGGGAGGCCTGGGAGACCGGTACGTATTCGGCGACGTCGACGGCCTCGGTGCGCAGGGCGTTGGCGCGTGCGGTGCCGTCGGCGACGAAGGTGACGTCGACGCCCGGGGCCTTGGCCTTGCCACCCCAGTAGGTGTCGTTGCGTTCGAGCGTGGCGCTGACGGCTCCCTTGACGGCGGCGAGGGTGAAGGGGCCGGTGGCGTGTCCGGCCGGGTCGGCCTTGCCGCCGGTGTAGGCGGCGGCGGACAGGATGGCGAGGGAGGGGTTGGCGAGGCGCTGGGGCAGCAGCGGGTCGGCCTCGTCGGTGACGATCCGTACGGTGTCGGCGCCCTGGGCGGTGACGGTGAGGTCGGTGTCGGACAGGACGCGGGGCTTGGGCGATGCCTTCTCGGCGGCGGTCAGCGACCGTACGACGGCGGCCGGGTCGACCTTCGTGCCGTCCTGGAAGGCGGCCTCGCGCAGGGTGAAGGTCCACACCTTGGCGCTGTCACGCTTCCAGGAGGCGGCGAGCGCGGGCTTGGCCGCGCCGTCGCGGCCGAGGGTGGTGAGGCCCTCGATGACCGCGAGCCGGCTGAGGGTGACGGCGTCGTCGCCGTAGGGGGACATCGCCTGGGCGGGCGGGAAGGCCATGACGACCCGGAGGCGTGGTCCGCCCTCGGCCCCGCCCTCGCTGTCAAACGTGCCACCGGAGCAGGCGGCGAGCGGGACGAGGAGGGCGGTCGCGGACAGGGTCAGCGGCAGCACGGAGCGACGGCGTCGGGGCGTGGGCATGGCAACGACCTTATATGAAAACGATTATCATTAGATAGAGGGGGTGGGGGCGGCGCCTTCACGGCGTCCGGACCCCGGCAGCGGCAGCTCGAAGTGCACGATCCCCTGCCCCCCGCCCGGCAACGCGCGCTCGTCGCACACCTCCCGCGCCAGCGACCGCCAGAACGGTTCGGCGCCCGGCACGGCGGGGTCGGTGTGCAGGTAGACCGCGTCGTAGCCGCCGGCCCGCGCGACGAAGTCGCGGAGCTCGCGGACCATCCGGCGGGCGAGCCCGTGCCTGCGGTGCTGCGGCGCGACGTAGATCCGGCAGAGCTGGGCGGTGGTGCCGGACGGGAAGCGGTCCGCGACCCACCGGGGATTGGGCGGCGCCTGCGGCCCCCGGTCGCGCACCGCGCCGGTGGCGACGATTTCGCCGTCACGCTCGGCCACCAGCAGCGTGCAGCGTGCGGGCCGCAGATAGGCGGCCTCGGGGTCGATGATGTCGGCGTGCCAGCGCGGTACGTAACCGGAGCGAAGGTCGCGGTAGACGGTGTCGAGCATCACGGCGCGCGCCCCGTCGATGTCCGAGGGCGCCGCGGTGCGCAGGACGTACCCGTCGGCGTCGGCCCCTCCCGGAGCGATCGTCGTCGCACTCATCCCGGAGCTCCACCCGTCCCTCGCCGCGTCATCTCATTGCCACATCAGCGTATGTGCAACTGATGTGCAATAAGCACGCGGGGTCCTCCGCGGGCCCTGCGCGGACCCTTCGGGGCGCTCCGTGCCACCGGGCCAGCCGGTCCGGCCTCGAAGCCGGACCGGCTGGCGCGTCCGCGGGCCCGGGACCGGCGGCGACGCGGCCGCGGGCTCGGGACCGGCGGCGGCGCGGCCGCGGGACCGGGACAGGCGGGGCGGGCCCGGGGCGGCTCAGCCGGTGCGGTAGACCAGGGCCGTCGCGATGCCGGCGATACCCTCACCCCGGCCGGTGAAGCCGAGCCCGTCCGAGGTCGCGGCGGAGAGCGAGACCGGTGCGCCCACCGCGGCGGAAAGGACCTTCTGCGCCTCGTCCCGCCGCTTGCCGATCTTCGGGCGCAGGCCGACGACCTGGACGGCCACGTTGCCGATCTCGAAGCCCTCGGACCGGACGATCCGGGCCGCCTCGGTCAGCAGCGTGACGCCCGCAGCACCGGACCACTCGGGGCGTCCCGTGCCGAAGTGCTGCCCGAGGTCGCCGAGACCGGCGGCCGAGAAGAGCGCGTTGCACGCGGCGTGCGCGACGACGTCGGCGTCGGAGTGGCCGGCGAGACCGGGACCCTCGCCCTCCCACAGCAGACCCGCGCACCACAACGCGCGGCCCTCCTCGAAGGCGTGGATGTCGGTGCCGATCCCCACGAGCGGGATCACGGGCGCGCCGTGCCCGCCGGATACCTCAGAAGCCATCGTTCGCCCTCCTGCGTGCGAGAACCGCCTCGGCCAGGACCAGGTCCAGCGGCCGGGTCACCTTGAACGCCTCCTCGTGGCCGGGGACGACCACGACGGGCGCCCCGAGCCGCTCGACCATGCCGGCGTCGTCGGTCGCACCCTCCCCGTCGACGGCGACCTCCTCATGGGCGCGCACCAGCGTGTCCCGGTCGAAGCCCTGCGGGGTCTGCACCGCGCGCAGCCTGGCCCGTTCCGGCGTGGAGAGCACCGGCTCGGCCTCCCCCGGCGCCCCGGGCTCGACCTCCTTGACGGTGTCGGCGAGCGGCAGCGCGGGGACGACCGCGGGCGCTCCGTCGCGTACGGCCTCGATCACCGCGTCCACCGTCTCGACGGGCACGAGCGGGCGGGCCGCGTCGTGGACGAGGACGGCGCGGACATCGGCCGGCAGCACGTCGAGTCCGAGCTTCACCGACTCCTGCCGGGTCTCGCCGCCGGGCACGACGAGGAAGTCGGTGCGCTCGGGCAGGGCGTGCTCGTCGAGCAGGTTCCTCACCTCGGGTGCGCCGTCCGGGGGCGCGACGACCACGACCAGGGACACGTGGCGGGAGGCTGCCATGGCCCGTACGGCGTGGATGAGCATGGGCGTTCCGCCCAGCGCGCGGAGCGCCTTGGGGGCGCCCGGGCCCAGCCGTACGCCGCGGCCGGCCGCGGGAATCACGGCGGCGGTGCGGTAAGGACGCGATTGATCAGACATCGGTTGCACTCCGAAGCATCGGCATGTTTGTCTCCACGGCCGACGTGGGTATGGCCACAAGCGAGCCGGGCGCTGCGCCATGACTCGACCGGGACCCTTTCCGTGACCCCGGGCGAGACGGGTACCGCCCCGGCCGCTCGGGATCGGCCTCACACGTCGACTTCACAAGATCGCGAGCAAAGTACCGGGGGATCGTCGATGAGGCCAACGCATCGGCGCATCGGGGAGAACATCGGGGTTCGTCGTCGGGCCGCGCCGCGCACCGGCGACCGCCGGGCGAGACCCTCGTCCCGGGTTCCACGTCAAAACGTGGCGCGGCCGTGCGCGTCACGGCGGCGACGCTTGGGCCACCCGACGTCACGGCCGGGCGTGTCACATCCGGACATGCCGCAGCGCCCGACGACACACCGTGTATACGGCTGGTCAGCGGGCACCGCGGCACATTATTTACGACCGGTGCGATCCGGTTCAGGACGCGAGGACCTCGTCGAGAAGAGCCTCGGCCTTGTCCTCGTTCGTGTTCTCCGCGAGAGCGAGCTCACTCACCAGGATCTGGCGAGCCTTGGCGAGCATGCGCTTCTCACCTGCGGAGAGTCCGCGCTCGCGCTCCCGGCGCCACAGGTCGCGAACGACTTCCGCGACCTTGATGACATCGCCGGATGCGAGCTTCTCGAGATTTGCCTTGTAGCGTCGGGACCAGTTCGTCGGCTCCTCGGCATACGGTGCGCGCAGCACCTCGAAGACCCGGTCCAGCCCTTCCTGCCCGACCACGTCGCGCACGCCCACGAACTCCGCATTGTCCGCGGGTACACGCACCGTCAAGTCGCCCTGAGCGACCTTGAGCACCAAGTAGGTCTTGTCCACGCCTTTGATCTGGCGAGTTTCGATAGCCTCGATCAGCGCGGCCCCGTGATGGGGATAGACCACGGTGTCGCCAACCTTGAACGTCATGTGACAGGTACCCCTTCCGTGGCTATCAAGAGTAACACGAGAACAGCTTCTCCTGAATGGTGTTTTCGCAGGTCAGGGCATATCTCGGGGCTTGACAACTGCAACAGGGACGTGCTGCGGAAGGCCTGCGGAGGACGGTATTCGCAGGTCGGAGCGGCTGTGCGGGCGAGGAGAAACGCGGACGTTACACCCACCGGAACCCGCTCGGAAGTGACGAGACGTCCCGTTTTGCCGGGTTCCGGATGATGAACATTCCGTACTCCGTTCGGAGATCGATCACCCGTACGGCGGTAAGGGCCCGTGGCCAATGAAATTGATCAACGCCGTCCGGCGCGGTGATTATGCGCGCGGAATGCGCCGCGACCCTGTGAACAGCGGCTGAACGGCGGAGCGAAGCACGAGGCGAACGGGGCGGGGAATTGATCAAGCGTGTTATGTGAACGGCCCGCGAATGATCTCGCGCACGGCGGCCGGCGATCCGCGCCGCCGTCAGGGGCGGGTCGGGTGCGGGGCGGGCACGGCGGCTCGGTAACCTGGCCGCTGACACACCCTTAGGGCGGCTTTACACCGCTGGCCCGACCCTGTCCGTAAGTCCGCTCGTTCAAGGAGTTGCCGCCGCCGTGAGCCGCAGCCTTCGACACGGCGCCCTCGCCGCCACTGCCCTCGTGTTCTCGATCGCCGCGCTCTCCGCATGCGGAGCCGGCAAGAACGCGCAGACGCTCGAAGTCAGGCCTGACAACGCCGCCACCTCGTCCGGCGACATCAAGATCCAGAACGCGAACGTCATCACCCAGCCGGAGCAGGACGCCAAGGGCCCGGCGGTGGTCACCGCCACGCTGTTCAACTCGGGCACCGAGGCGGAGACGCTCGACGCCATCACCCTGACGGGCAGCAGCGGCTCCGTGCAGCTGCACCCCGCCAAGGGCTCCGGACCGCTCGTCGTACCGGCCGGCGGCCGGGTGATCCTCGGCGGCAAGGGCAATGCCGCGGCCGTGATCGAGAACGGCAGCGAGGCCACGAAGAACGGCGACGTGCAGCCGCTGGTCTTCAAGTTCAGCCGGACCGGCGACATCACGCTCGGCGCGTCCGTCGTGCCCGCCACGAACTACTTCCAGGGCTTCGGCCCCAGCTCGCTGCCGAAGACGCCGAAGACGCCGGAGAAGTCGCCCGGGGCGTCGCCCTCCGGTTCCGCGTCCGAGACCCCGGGCGCCGCCTCCGGCAGCCCCTCCGGCCCGGCCTCGGAAGAGGACATCACGACCCCCGGCGACGCGGCGTCCGACTCGCAGCAGCCGGGCTGAGCGCACCCCGCACACGCAGGTGTGGCTGAGGCGCCCCCCGGTCCGGGGGGCGCCTCAGCCACATCTGCTGTCGGTACCGCCCCCTGCCAGGGGCGAGCGCCTCTTTACGGCTCGAACTTGTACCCCAGGCCCCGCACCGTCACGAGGTACCGCGGGGCGCCCGGGTCCGGCTCGATCTTGGCGCGCAGGCGCTTCACGTGGACGTCGAGCGTCTTGGTGTCGCCCACGTAGTCCGCGCCCCAGACCCGGTCGATCAGCTGCATCCGGGTCAGGACGCGCCCGGCGTTGCGCAGCAGCATCTCCAGCAGGTCGAACTCCTTCAGCGGCAGGTCGACCTTGCCGCCGGAGACCGTGACGACGTGACGGTCCACGTCCATCCGCACCGGGCCGGCCTCCAGGGCGGCCGGAGTGACCTCCTCCGGCTCCCCGCGACGGCGCAGCACCGCGCGGATGCGGGCGACGAGCTCGCGCGAGGAGAAGGGCTTGGTCACATAGTCGTCGGCTCCTATCTCCAGGCCGACGACCTTGTCGATCTCGCTGTCCTTGGCGGTGACCATGATCACCGGCACGTTGGACCTGCTGCGCAGCTGCCGGCAGACCTCCGTGCCGGGCAGGCCGGGCAGCATCAGGTCGAGGAGCACGAGGTCGGCGCCGTTGCGCTCGAACTCGTCCAGGCCGTCGGGACCGGTGGCCGCGATGGCCACCTCGAAGCCTTCCTTGCGGAGCATGTAGGACAGGACGTCGCTGAAGGATTCCTCATCCTCGACGACAAGCACTCGGGTCACGGAAGAGCCTCCGGGGCAGGAAACGAATCAAGAGTGTCAGGGGCGGCCCGGTGGGCCGCCTCGTCGCCGTTGACGATGTGGTGCGGGCCGCCCGATGCGCGGTCCCGGTCCCGTACGGAGCCCGCTTCGGGCAGCCGCAGGGTGAAGGTGGAGCCCTGTCCCTCCGAGCTCCAGACGGTGACCTCCCCGCCGTGCGAGGCGGCCACGTGCTTGACGATGGCGAGGCCGAGGCCGGTGCCACCCGTGGCGCGCGAACGGGCCGGGTCGACGCGGTAGAAGCGTTCGAAGACCCGCTCGCGGTCCTTCTCCGAGATGCCGATGCCCTGGTCGGTCACGGCGATCTCGATCTCGTCCCCGCCCGGCACGACCACCCGGCGGGCGGCGATCCCGACGCGGGTGCGGGCGGGGCTGTAGTTGACGGCGTTCTCGACGAGGTTGCCGAGGGCCGCGGCGAGCTGCCCGCGGTTGCCCCATATGCGGAGCTCGGCGGTGCCGCCCGCGGCCATGGTGATCTGCTTGGAGCCGGCCTGCTGCCGGCAGCGGTCGATGGCCTCGGCGACCAGCTCGTCGACCCGGACCGGTTCGGCGTCCTCCAGCGGGTCGTCGTTCTGCACCCGGGAGAGGTCGATGAGCTCCTGTACGAGGTTGGTGAGCCGGGTCGCCTCGATCTGCATCCGGCCGGCGAACCGCTCCACCGCCTCCGGATCGTCGGAGGCGTCCATGACGGCCTCCGAGAGCAGGGACAGGGCGCCGGTCGGGGTCTTCAGCTCATGGCTGACGTTGGCGACGAAGTCGCGCCGGACCGCTTCGATGCGGCGGGCCTCGGTGAGGTCCTCGACCAGCAGCAGCACCAGCCGGGAGCCGAGCGGGGCGACCCGGGCGGAGACCGCGAGGGCCTCGCCCCGGCCCGTGCCGCGCCGGGGCAGGTCCAGTTCGACCTGGCGTATCTCCCCGTCGCGGCGGGTGTCCCTGGCCATGTTCAGCATCGCCTCGACGGCGAGGCGCCCTCCCCTGACCAGACCCAGCGCGTACGCGGCGGAGCTGGCCTTGACGACGCTGTCGCTCTCGTCGAGCACGACCGCGGAGGAGCTGAGCACGGACAGGACCGTGTCGACCCCGGGGGGCAGGGGGGCGCCGCTGTCGGGCCGCAGGGAGGTACGCGTGGGTTTCTTCTGGTCGCGCTCGCTCCAGCGGAACGCCAGCATGGCGATCACGCCGGTGCACACACCGGCGATCGCTGCAGCTGCGGCGACCGCCGCGTTCACGTCCATGGCTCCAGGTTATGCGGCACGACGGACACTCTCCCAGCCGTCCGGGTGCCTCCTCGAACACTCGTCGCCCAGAGTTCACCGAGGGGCAAGGACCGGTTCACTTGGCCGGTCGGAACCCGACGCGTACGGCCGTCACGGTGGCACCGTGGGGTTCAGAGCTGGCCCCGGCCTCGGTTAAGGACTGGAGAGGGACATCCCATGCGTGACGCGTACCACGAGGAACTCGACTCGATCGGCGAGGGACTGGTCGAGATGGCCCGGCTCGTCGGATCGGCGATCGGCCGGGCGACGACGTCCATGCTCGACGCCGACCTCAAGCTCGCGGAGACGGTGATCGCCGCGGACCAGAAGGTCGACGACCTCCAGCATGACCTGGAGGCCAGGGCCATCGCGCTGCTGGCCCGCCAGCAGCCGGTGGCGACCGATCTGCGGATCGTGGTCACCTCGCTGCGGATGAGCGCGGACCTGGAGCGCTCGGGCGACCTCGCCCAGCACGTCGCGAAGCTGGCCCGGCTGCGCTTCCCGCAGTCGGCGGTCCCGAACGACCTGCACGCCACCATCCTGGAGATGGGCCAGCTCGCACAGCGCCTGATGGCCAAGGCCGCCGAGGTGATCATCACCAAGGACGTCGACCTGGCGCTCCAGCTGGAGCAGGACGACGACGAGATGGACCTGCTGCACCGGACGCTGTTCCAGCACCTGATGGACGACCGCTGGAAGCACGGCATCGAGACGGCCGTCGACGTGACCCTGCTCGGCCGCTACTACGAGCGCTTCGCCGACCACGCCGTCTCGGTCGCCAAGCGGGTCGTCTACCTGGTGACGGGTGAGCACGCGGACGAGATCCAGCAGTCGAACGCGGTGGAGGGCGCGTAGCGACGCACGGATGCGCACAGGTGTTCCTGCGCGTGTGCGCCGTTGATGCGCCCGCCCGGCTGGGCATGCAATGGGGTGGGGCGGCACGACTTTTCCGTACGCCCCGGTCGTGGGCCTGTGCGGGCGCACGACCCTGTCGTACGCCTTGAGGAGGAACCATGGCCGATTCCCCCACGACCGACCCCCAGCAGGAGGCACCCGTCGAAGCGGTGCACCTGCCCCTGCTCGGCGCCTGCGGTTGCGGCTCGGGCTGCGGGTGCGGCTGCCAGTCCGGCGCCCCGTGCCAGTGCGGCGGCTGCTCCGGCTGACGGGCGCGCGCACGACGGAGGGCGCCCCGCGCGGAACCGTCCGCGCGGGGCGCCCTCCTCGCCGTTGCCCACGTCAGCCCATCCGCTCCACCACGGGCTCCGGGCCGGCGCCGGCCTCGGCTCCGGCCGGTCCGCTCCTCACGACCGCGGGGGCCGCAGCCGCGCCGTCCTGCGGCAGGGTCCGCATCAGCAGCCAGTACCCGAACGCCGCCGCGGTGCCCAGGACCGCGCACGTCCCCCACAGCCAGCCGGCCCCGAAGTGGTCGATCACCACCCCCGACATCAGCGGGGCGACGAGCGCCGCGGCCGACCACGACAGGGTGTACATGCCCTGGTAGCGGCCCCGGCCGTGGGCCGGTGAGAGCTGGACGACCAGACCGTTCTGCACGGGCGCGTTGACGATCTCGGCGACGGTCCAGACGCAGATGGTCAGCGCGTACACCCCGACCGAGCCGGCGAAGGCGGTCAGCCCGAATCCGTACCCCGCCAGCAGCGACGACAGGACGAGGAGCCGGCGCGGGTCGCGGTTCTGGATGAACCGGGTGACCGGGATCTGCAGCACCACGATGAGGACGCCGTTGACGGCGACCGCCGTACCGAAGTCGGAGCTGCTGAACCCGTCGGCCCCCATGGCCACCGGCAGCCCCACGTACCCCTGCTGGAAGATCAGGGCGATCACGAAGGACAGCCCCACGACGCCCATGAACCGTCCGTCGCGCACCACGGTGGACAGCCGTACGTCGTCGGCGGCCAGGGCGGTGGCGGAGTCCGGCACCGCGGGCGTGGCGGACGTGTCGTTTCGCGGCCGGGATTCGGGCACCTTCATGAAGACGACGACCGCGCAGAACAAGGTCATCACCGCCTCGCCCACGAAGCCCGCGAGATAGCTGTACTCGGCGATGAACCCGGCCCCGGCGGACGAGACCGCGAACCCGAGGTTGATGGCCCAGTAGTTGAGCGAGAACGCCCGCACCCGGTCCTTCGCGGGCACGATGTCGGCGATCATCGCCTGCACCGCGGGGCGGGAGGCGTTGCTGGCCATGCCGACGACGAAGGCGACGGCGGCGATCGCCACCGGATGGACCATGAAGCCCAGCACCGCCACCGAGACGGCCGTCGAGAGCTGCGCGACGAGCATCGTGGGCCGCCGGCCGAAACGGTCCGTCATCACCCCGGCCCCCAGCGAGGAGACGACCCCGCCGAGTCCGTGCAGGGCCGCGACCAGACCGGCGTACGACGCCGAGTAGCCCCGGTCCAGGGTCAGGTACAGGGCCATGAAGGTGGCGACGAACGCCCCGAGACGGTTGACCAGGGTGCTGGTCCACAGCCACCAGAACTCCCTGGGGAGACCGGAGACCGTTTCACGGGCGGCCCGTCTGAGACCGGCGACAGACATGCGGGTTCCCCCCGGGAACGTAACGGTGGCGTACGCCGGCGGTAAGCGGCCCGCCAACGGTCCGAACATTACGAATCCGAGGCTCGGCCCTGCCACTCAATTGACGGCAGCCGTCAATCGGCCCCGCCCCTCCCCGCCGCGCCCACCGCCCTGTCCGCCCTGTGGCCGGGCGCGCGCGGCTCGTACGGGTTCGATTACGCTCGGACCCATGGCCGACGCACCGTACAAGCTGATCCTCCTCCGCCACGGCGAGAGCGAATGGAACGCGAAGAACCTGTTCACCGGATGGGTGGACGTCAACCTCACCGAGAAGGGCGAGAAGGAGGCGGTCCGCGGCGGTGAGCTGCTCAAGGACGCCGGCCTGCTCCCCGATGTACTGCACACCTCCCTCCAGAAGCGCGCCATCCGCACCGCCCAGCTCGCGCTGGAGTCCGCGGACCGCCACTGGATCCCCGTCCACCGCACCTGGCGGCTGAACGAGCGCCACTACGGCGCCCTGCAGGGCAAGGACAAGGCGCAGACCCTCGCCGAGTTCGGCGAGGAGCAGTTCATGCTCTGGCGCCGCTCGTACGACACCCCGCCGCCGGCCCTCGAGGACGGCACCGAGTTCTCGCAGAGCGACGACGCGCGCTACGCGACGATCCCGCCGGAGCTGCGCCCGCGCACGGAGTGCCTGAAGGACGTCGTCGTCCGCATGCTGCCGTACTGGTACGACGGCATCGTCCCGGACCTGCTGACCGGCCGCACGGTCCTGGTCGCCGCACACGGCAACAGCCTCCGGGCCCTGGTCAAGCACCTCGACGGCGTCTCGGACGCCGACATCGCGGGCCTGAACATCCCGACGGGCATCCCGCTCGTGTACGAACTGGACGAGAACTTCCGCCCGTTGAACCCGGGCGGCACCTACCTCGACCCGGACGCGGCGAAGGCGGCCATCGAGGCTGTGAAGAACCAGGGCAAGAAGAAGTAAGCAGAGCTGAACAAGCCCCCCACCTGCGGGTTTTCCGCGAGGCGGGGGGCTTTTCGGTGCGCTGGGCGCCTGTGGGCCGTGCGGTGTTGTTCCGGCTCCTTGACTCACCGTGGCCCACCCCGGGAATCGTCGGCCGCTCCTGGCTCGACGGCATCAGGTGCGCGTCCACCCGCAGCCTCAGGCCGGGGTCGGAAGCCCCGAGGTCTCGGCGAGCGCCTCGACTTACTCCCCGGCGTCCAGCAACACCGGGGCGTAGAAGTGCCGCATCGCGTGCATACCGTCCTCGCGCATGGGTTGCCGCCTCGTGGCCGGCCGCTAGCATCTGGTTCATGACGACACATCAGGCGGATGCCGCGTAGGTCCCGGCGCGAGGTGAGGGCCACCGTGCCCCCTGTGCAAAGCGATGGAGCGGTGAGCACGCTGCTCATCAGCGCGTGTCCGGGACCACCCACGTGTGCTGCCGTCCACACGCACCTCTTCGTCGATGGCCTCGACGTAGTCGCGCGCAGCGACAGCAGACTGGTCGGCCTGTGCCCGAGCCGGCTACTCCGCCCAGGGGGACCGCTCTATCCGACCGACACGCCGTGCACGGTGGAGGTGGCAACCCAGGAACCATCCGGGCCGGCGCCGGACGGGTTGACCGTCCGGATCCATGTCCAGGGCGAGACGGTCATCTGGTCCGGTCTGATGTACCCGGGCCCCGATGGCAGGGTGATCGAGGAGGTTCGCTTCCGCCTGGAGCAGTACCTGGGCGAGGTCGAGCGAGCGTACGCGGCGTTGAGGGGCTCCTCTTCAGTCAGCGGTCCCGGATGAAGAGGTCGTGTCAGACGCGTGCCAGCTCGTCGGGGAATCAGGGGGAACAGCGGGGAACCAGTCGAACGCCTTCTGCGCTTCTGCGCCCCTCCCCCGCAGGTCGGACCTGCGACAAGCCCTAGACGCCCTGCGTTTCCCAAGCTCAGAGCGCGAGTTCGATTCTCGTCACCCGCTCCACGACTGAGGCCCAGGTCAATGAACGGGGCCTTTCTTGTTGTCTAGATCTCTTAGTGGGTGACCTGCCGGCCTCAGCCAGCACCCTCGGCGCCACCCAGCAACTCTCCTGGGGGGGCGGAACAGGTCAACGAATCCCGCCCCACCGGTGCGCCGAAGAAGGCCGCCCCCATGTATCCACCCGGAGCACGCGACCGCGGGTGTCCTCTGGGGACCGGAGACCCGAGCGAGCATGTGCATACTCCAGTATGCTTGGACTTATGTCCTCAACGACTCGCATCACCGTCACGCTCCCCAGTGACCAGGTGGCGGAGCTCCGCAAACTCACGGACAACGTCTCCGGCTATGTAGCGGAAGCCGTGGCCCGCCAGATTAGGCACCAGCTTCTGGGCGACGACCTCCGTCGCCACGAGGAAGAGCATGGAGACTTCAGCGACGAGGAGCTCGCGGAAGCCCGCTCGAAAATCTTCGGCGCCGCCGGCTCCTCCAAGGACGCGACCGCCGCGTGAGCGAGCGCATCGAGACCGTCGTCCTGGACTCGGAAGGGCTCTCCGCCTGGATCGCGCAGGACCGCAAGCTCCTCGCGATGCTGCAGGTCTTTTATGACATGGGAGCCGACCTGGTGATCGGGGCGAACACGATCGTGGAAGTCATCCACTCCCGCACCAACATGCCCCGTCTGAACTGGGTCTTGTCCCGTGTCAAGGTTGAGCCGGTCACCGAGCGGGCAGCGAAGGCGGCGGCAGAACTACTCAAAGACGCCGGGCTGCACGGGCACAAGTACGCCATTGACGCCACAGTCGCCGAGGTCGCGCTCCGTCAGCCGAAACCCGTCGCCCTGCTGACGTCCGACAGCGATGACATGACCAAGCTCTGCGGCAACCAAGTCCGCATCATCCCCCTCTGACCAGTCAGCCCGCCCGGAGCACTGCCTGCTCTCGTGCCCCATCCGTGCCCAGCAGAGCGGTCAACAGCGGTCAGATACGGCTCCCAGAGACCGGGAGCCCACCTGCCCATTCCGAAATCGCAGGTCAGAGCACCTTCGGCAACTGAAGGCGGTGCCCGCAGTCGCCGCGTCCTCGGGCGTGCGAGGATCCCCACTGTGAAGGGCAGAGGTGCGTGGAGTGCCGGGCCGGCGGGCGGGGCGGGGGCCGAGGCTGGCGGGCTGGTGTCGCTGCTGCGGCGCGCTGTCCTACGGAAGGCGCGCGGGCGGATCGTGGTCACGCCGCTCGTCTGCCGGTGGTGCGGCGGGGATCAGTTCGAGGTCGTCGCGGACGAGTGCTTCTGTGAGGGCTGCTGCCTGCCGCTCGGGATCGCGGACGGGGAGGTCCACGCGGGCGGCTCCACCTGGGGGCTCGCGGCATCCGGTCCTTCGCTCCCCTGGCCGGGCAGGCGCTTTCGCGAGGCGGCCGACATCAGGTGCCCGGCCGGGCACGACGTGTTCCAGGCGGCGGTCGCGTACGCCCTCGCCGCGGACGGCCAGGTCCACCGCCTGTCGGTCGGACTGCGGTGCCCGGCCGACGGCGCGCTGCGCATCCACCTCGACAACGTGCGCGTCGTGCCGAGCGGGGCCTGACACCGGCCTCGTCCGACGGGCCGGCCGGGACGAGTGGTGCCGGAGCGCGGCAGGCGCGTGTCCCCGGATCGTTCCTGCGGGTTCGGGGCTGTGCGCTCAGGCTGTGCGCTCAGTACGACAAGTAGCCGGAGGCGGAGGCGGTACCGAAGAGGACCGCGCTCGGATCCTCGTACTGGCGGCGGTGACGGCCGTTCCTGCCCACCTCGGTGATCGGTGTGGCAAGGGTGAGCATGCCGTCGTCGGCCAGCGCCTGCACGCGGATCAGCAGCGCCCGTACGGTCACGCCCAGTTCAGCGGCCACCGTCTGCAGGTCGACGCCGGACTCCCAGCTCCACAGCAGCACGGAGTCCATGCTCGGCGTCCAGACGGCGCTCTCCACCTGCTCCTGCGGAACGGGTGGCGGCACCGAAGGCGGCATCGGGGCCTGGTGAAACGGTTCGGCCGTAGGAAGGGGCATCTCCTCCCTCGGGTGCGGCAGCATCTCCGACACGGGGGAAGGACCGCCCACCGGTTCCGGATGCGGAGGCGGAGCCGTGCCCAGAAGGCCCTCCGCAACCGACCGGGCGTCGCCGCGCCCCACGGTGCGGCGCGCCAGGCGCACTTCCCGCTCGTTCAGGCCCAGCAACTCGGCGATGGCACCGTCGTCGCCCACGGTGACGGCGAAGGCCGCGAGCGTCCTGCTCCGCGCCGCCTGCGCCTCGTCGAGTACTTCCTGCGCCCGGCGCATGTCCTCGTCGTTGGCGAGGAAGGCTTCGGCCAGGACGGTGTTCCGATCCCAGAATTCACGTGGTTCCACGCCTGTCACAACGCCTTGACGCGTGCGGGGAACGGGATACGGGGTGGAAAAGGGCCCGAGCGGCCTAATCGGCGGTTCTGCAGATCTCACGATCGTCTGCCAGGGCGCCTCTCACGATCGCCTGCCGTGCGCCTCTCACGACCGTCCGCCATGCGCCTCTCACGACCGTCCGCCAGGCGCCTCTCACGACCGTCCGCCAGGCGCCTCTCACGACCGTCCGCCAGGCGCCTCTCGCGACCGTCCGCCAGGCGCCTCTCGCGACCGTCGGCCATGCGCCTCTCAGGACCCTCCGCCGGGCGCCTCTCACGACCGCCTGCCATGCGCCTCTCGGACGGGTCGCGACGACGGCCAACCATGGATCAGCAGATCGAACACCGTCTCCACGGCGGCGCGGGGGTCAGGGCGGGCCGTGGCCAGGGCCGGGACTTCCAGGACGAACCGTGCGAGCGCCGCACAGGCGACATCGTCGGCGTCCCGGCCGAGTTCCTCCGCGATCGCGGCACCCAGGGCGCCCGCGTGCCGCATCCACATGCGCTCCGCGTACTCGCGCAGCGCCGGCGTCCCGTTCACCAGCGCGGTGAACGGATCCCGGCGGGGGTCAGCCGCGAGCCGCCCCCAGGACCTCAGCGCGTGGGCGCGGAGCGCTTCGACCACGTCCTGTCCCGCCGGGCGTTCGCGGACGGCGGCGGTCAACTCGGCCTCGACCTCCGCTTCGCGGTCGAAGACCAGTGCCTCTTTGCTCGGGAAGTGTGCGAACAGGGTCGTCGTCGACACGTCAGCTCTCTCGGCGACGTCCCGGACGCTCACCCGCTCGAAGCCGTGCTCCAGGAAGAGCTCCAGGGCGGCGTCGGCGATGGCTTGTCTGGTCGCGGCCTTCTTGCGCTCACGGCGGCCCACGGGCGGGTTGTCGGGCATGACCTCACCGTACCGCATAACTGGAACCAAGCAGAAACTGGAATGGTTGCAGTTTCTTACTCACTTCTGCTTTGCTGAATCGGCAGGGGTCCCCGCCCATCGGGTCGGCGCCGGGCATCGCCGCGTCGCGGCGTCTCCGGAACGGAACCCCGTACGCCACCGCCGAAAGGAATCGATCATGGACAGGCCGACACATACGCAGACACGGACAACGGGCCCGGAGCCAGGTCCGACACCGACAACCGCACCTCCTCACCCCCGCATCAGCATCATCGGGGCCGGCCCGGGAGGGCTCACCTGCGCACGCATCCTGCAGCAGCACGGCATCGCGGTGACCGTGTACGACCGCGACCCCGATGCGAACTCCCGTGACCAAGGCGGCTCGCTCGATCTGCACGAGGACGACGGCCAGCTCGCACTCCGTGACGCCGGCCTGCTGGACGCGTTCTTCGCGCTCGCCAGGGTCGAGGGGCAGGAGATGCGCGGCCTGGACCGGGCAGGGAACGTCCTCGCCCATCACCTGCCGGACGAGGGCGAAACGGCCCGTCCCGAGATCGACCGCGGGCAGTTGCGCGACCTGCTGCTGCGGTCGCTCGCCGCGGGGACGGTTCAGTGGGCGCACACGCTCGAGTCGGTGAGCGGACCGGCCGACGGACCGCGCACGCTGACGTTCACCGACGGGACATGCGTGGAGGCCGATCTCGTGATCGGCGCGGACGGGGCCTTCTCCCGGGTGCGCGCCGCGGTATCACCCGCGACACCGCAGTACACGGGGGTCAGTTTCCTCGAAGCATGGTTCGACGACATGGAGACCGCGCACCCCGAGCTCTGCGAACTGGTCGGCAAGGGCAGCGCCCACGCGGCCGACGGAGAGCGCGGCCTCTTCGCCCAGCGGAACAGCGGCGGCCACATGCGCGTCTACCTCATGCAACACGTCCCCGCCGACTGGATCGCGGCGAACGGGCTCCGCCCCGAGGACACCGAGGGCATCCGCGCCCATCTGCTGAGCGCGTACGCGGCCTGGTCGCCCGGGATGCTCCGGCTGATCACCGACAACGACGGCCCCTACGTCGACCGCCCCCTCCTGGCCCTGCCGGTGCCGCACACGTGGGAGCACTCGCCGAGCGTGACGCTCCTCGGAGACGCCGCCCACCTCATGCCGCCGCTGGGAGTGGGCGTCAACCTCGCCATGCTCGACGCCCGTGAACTCGCGCGCGCACTCGTGCACTCCCCCACCCTCGGCGACGCCGTGCGCGATTACGAGCAGACGATGCTCCCCCGCTCGGCCGAGATGGCCCGGCGGCTCGAAGGCGGCGCCCGGTCCATGCTGGACGTGCCCGGCCCCGGCGACGAGCGGCACGGTCCGGCTCGGTCCTGACCGACCGCGCGTCCGCGCTTCCTCCAGCGCAGGATGCCGCGCGGTTCGCGTGCCAGGGCCGCCACGACGCCGCGCCGCGCCGCGCTCCGCTACATTCAGCCCTCGTGCCCGAACAGACGGCCGATCACGGCTCCCTCATCGACGCCCTCGTCAGCAGCAGCGGCCGTGCCACGCTGCCGTACCAACAGGCCCATCGCGGGGAGGCCTTCGGGACGGCGTTCTGGTTCAACGACCTTCTGACCGAGGAGGCCGACGGGACCGAGACGTACCGGCAGTACCTCGTGACCGCAGGGGCGTCGACCCGCTACGACCTTGCCGAGATACGGCTGCGGGCCGGCCTGTCCGACTCCGCCATGAGTGCCAACGCCCTGATGATGACGCGGTTCCAGGAGGGCTGGATCCCCCTCGGCGACTCCGGTGTCTCCGTGCTGCCCACCGGCGTGCTGCACGCCCTCGCCCGCCGTAAGGGGTGGGCCTGGGCGACCGACGAGATCACCGACGGGGTGGCCGCGCGGGCCGAGGACGTCTCCCGGCTGGGTGACGCCCCGGTGCCGGCGTACGTGCTGGGCCACGACGTGGGACCGGATCGCACCCAGAGGGAACAGGTCGTGGTCGTCGGGGAGGTGGTGCGGAGCGGCGACGGCCGCGGGACGGTGTGGACCGGCTCCGTGCCGCGGGGCTGCGTGGGGTCGCCGGTCTTCGTCGGGATCCGGCTGGAGGGGCTGCGGTTCAAGCTGGTCTGCCTCGGCGTGCTGCTGCCGGGGGAAGGAGCGGGAGAGGGGGAAGGAGCGGGAGAGGGAGAGGGGGCTTGGCATCCGGTCGCCACCTTCGACCGGATCCGGTCCGCCGTACGGAACCTGCCCGAGGAGCCCGCCGCCGCACCGCCGCCCCCGTCCCGGTGGTGGCGCGGGCGGAAGTGACGCGCCTCACTCCTCGCCGTACTCTGTGGCGCATGCGGGGAGATCGGGAGAGCAGACATGGGTGAGCCCCTGAAGACCTTTGTCGGTGGCGCGGAGGTCGAGGTGCCCAACAGCATCCCCGCCATCCGCGACGCCCTGCCCGAGGCGAGGCGCGAGGAGTTCGACCGCGCCATCAACGACGCCGGGGTGCACGAGATCCAGGCCGTGATGCGGCACTGGATGCTGGAGGCCGTGCCCGATCCGGAGGCCGAGCGGATCCTGGACCGGCTGGCGCGGGACGAGGCCGAGAGGCGGAACGTCGCTTGAGCTTCCGTATCTCCTACGCGCCGCCCGCCGACGACACCCTGGCCAAGATGCGGGACGGCGACACCTTCCGGGACGGGATGGCGCGCACGCTGGGGCGCGACCCGTACGGACACGGTTCGTCCGCCGTCAAGGACGAGCACGACCGCCGTGAGGCGACGGTCGCCGGGGCGATCGTGCTCTATTACGTCTCCGGGTCGGTTCTGACCGTCACCGTGGTGCGGCTCGTCCCGTTGCCCTGACCGAGGTTCACCCACCCGCCCCCGTAGGGCATCAGGCGAGCTTGGCCGCCTGGGCGTCGATCACCGCGGTCGGCAGCTCGAAGTCGCCGCCCGCGCCGGACGCGCCCAGGTTGAGCGAGGTCAACGAGGCGACCGTGGCGCCCTGGCGCAGCTGGATGAGCTTCATCGCGCTCTTCTCACCGTCCGCCTCGACCGTCACCGTCCAGGCGACGGCCTCCTCGCCGCCCTTGACCGGCACCTCGGCGATCTTGGTGATCTTCTGCTTCGATCCGGCCGCCGTCAGCGTGAAGCCGGAGGCGCACTCGGTCGCGGCGGTGCGCACACCGGCCAGCGCCTCCTCGGCGCCCTTGCCGTCGTACGAGGCGAGGGTGGCGAGCGTCGTGGTGATGTCGAAGGCCGCCTTGAAGGCCTCCGCCGGGTCGTCGCTCTCCTTGTCGCCGCCCTTCTTCGGCTCGCTGACCACCTTGCGCTGCGTGGAGGCGGCGGGCGTACCGGCCTTGGCGCCCATCAGGGCGTCGGCGAAGGCGTCACAGGCGGCCTTGTCCGCGGTGACGGCGTCGCCGGTGACCGCGTCGGCGGGACCGGCCTTGGCGATCTTGTGGCCCTTGACGTCGCCCTGGGCCAGCGAGGCCTTCTCCAGCTCGGCCGCGGTCAGCGCCTTGGCGGCGGAGGTGTCCGCGCCCTTGTCGGTGGCCCCGGCGGAGGCGGAGGCGGCATCGGCCGCCTTGCCGTTGCCCTTGTCCGCCGCGTCCGAACCGCAGGCCGCGGTGAGCAGGGCCAGGGACATCACGGTGGCGGCAACGGCGGTACGGCGTATGGCAGTGGGTCGCATGGCCCGTCCTTCTGTGTCAAGGTGTTTCGCCCGCACGAGAGCGGCCGGCACCGGGTTCGGCGCGCGGCGGTGAGGAGTCGCGGCGGTGATGGGGCGTGGGGGGGGTGAGGAGTCGTGGGGGTGCGCCAACTCTATGAGCCCGCTGTGGTTTGGCGGTCCGTCAAAGCGGGCATCGCCCGTGATCGTGACGACGTCGTGATCACCCCCTCCGCGCTCTGGACTGGGCATTCGTCGCAGAGAGCAGCAACACGGCCGGGGGACGACCGCTCGAAGGGGGTTCGCTGATGCCGACGGATACCGCAGGGGATGCGCCGACGCCGATGGACGGCGCCCTGTCCGCCGTGCTCGGTTCCGTGGGTGTGCCGCCGGAGCTGGTCGCCTTCTGTACTCCGCTGTCCGGGGGCACGTACAACACCGTCACCCGCGTCGGTCTCACCGACGGCCGGCGGTGGGTGGTGAAGACACCGCCGCCGGCGGCCGCGGACTGTCTGGGCTACGAGCGCGATCTGCTGGTCAACGAGGTCGCCTTCTACTCCGCGGCGGCCGGTCTCGCGGGGCGCGAGGCCGGGCCAGACGCCGTCCCCGCCCTCGTGCACAGCGCACTCGACCCGGCCGCCCCCGGCGGCGCGTACGTGATCATGACGGAGTGTCCCGGGCAGCCCTGGTTCGAGGTCGCCGACGCCCTGGCCGACAGTGAGGCGAGACGGTTGCGCGCGGAGTTGGGGCGGATCGTCGGCGGGCTGCACACCGTGCCGGGCCCGGGCGGTTTCGGCTACCCGTCCGCGGCCCTCGGGCCGTTGGCCCCCACGTGGCGGGGCGCGTTCACCGCGATGACCGATGCGGTGCTGGACGATGCGCTGCGGTACGGGGCGCGGCTGCCGCGTGCGCCTGCGGACATCCGCCGCCGGTTCGGCGCCGCTTCCTCCGTCCTGGACGACGTCACCCGCCCCGCCCTGGTCCACTTCGACCTGTGGCAGGGCAACGTCCTGGTCGCCGGGGAGCCGGGGGCGCGGCGGATCGGCGGGATCGTGGACGGGGAGCGGATGTTCTGGGGCGATCCGGCCGCCGACTTCGTGTCGCTCGCGCTGTTCGGGGACATGGAGAAGGACGAGGACTTCCTCGCCGGTTACGGGGAGTCGGCGCCGGGAGGACCGGTGGTGTTCGACGGGTCGCTGCGGTTGCGGCTCGCGCTGTACCGCGCCTACCTCTACCTGATCATGCTGGTGGAGACCGTGCCCCGGCAGACGTCCGGGGAGCGGTGGGAGTGGACGTGGAACGAGGTGGGGCCGCGACTCGAAGCGGCGCTCGACGACGTGGAGGCGGCGCTGCGGGCACGGGGGTGACCGCAGCGCCGCGGGCCCGGCACGGCGCGCCGCGTCGCGTCAGCGGTCAGCGCAGCAGGGCCCGTTGGGCGTCGTGGAGGTTGCGCGGGTGCACCGCCTCCGGGGTTCCGTACGCCTCCAGGCGGGTGTGCAGGTCGCCGGTGAAGTCGGGGACGTCGGTCTGGTCGAACTCCCTCACCTCGCTCACCCCGACGGTCGCGCTGTACGGCGCGAGGCCGTCGATCCGCATCAGGCCCGCCCGGCCGTTGGTGACGCGGATGTTCCAGTGCGTGAAGCGGGCGCCGAACAGCGGTCCGGCGCTCGCGTCGCCGCCGTGGCGCCCGTTGTTGTTCACGGTGATGTCGGTGCGCACGTTGGCGAACGGCATGCCGCGGTGCGAGTCGAAGGTGCCCATCTCCATCACGCCGCGCGACCATACGTTGTGGCTGGACAGGCCTTCGACGTTGATGCCGTGCAGCTGGGTCCCGGCGGGCGCGGGCACGGTGCGCTGCTCGATGGTGAAGTCCTCGATCAGGTTGTCGTGGCTGCCCTCGCGGCAGTAGTACGGGTGGTGCGAGCCCCGGCCCGCGACCTTGGTGCGGCGCAGGGTGCAGGCGGACGCGCCGATGAGCCCGAAGCCGTTGTCGACGTGGCGGACGGTGACGTCGTCGGCCCAGCAGTCGTACGCGCACTGGAACGCGACGCCGTTGTAGCCCTTGTCGAGCAGGTGCGGCGACTGCGGGGTCTCGACCGCTTCGAGGGTGAGCCCTTCGACGCCCGAGCCGGTGAGCGGGGTGACCGGCGTGACGAGGCGCGGGTCCCATGCGGGGCGGACGTCGAGCGGGAGGGGCCGCTCCAGGGTGACCCGGCGGCCGTGCACGGCGGTGATGCGGACCGGCCACTCGTAGGGGACGTAGGAGGTCAGCTTCGTCTTGTCGTCCCAGTAGTACGCCTCGGGCCCGGGGCCGCCGCCCGCCATGTGCTCCAGGAGGGTGTGGGCGGAGTCGTCGGCGAGGCGGAGCAGGACGAGTGCGCCGCGCTTCAGCTCGCGGGCGTCGTCGACGGTGATCGTACGGTCGCCGAGGCGGGCGGGGGCGATGGTGGCCAGGGTCTGCCACGCGTCGCGCCTGTTGCCGGTCCAGCCCTCGAAGGGCCAGGCCTTCGCCTTGATGGCGTCGGTGAGCGAGGTCCAACGAGCCTCGGGGCAGAGCCAGATGAGGCCGCCCGCCCAGGACCAGCTGGACTTGTCACCGCCGTAGCGGCTGCCGTACGCGCCGATGATCTCGGTGAGGTTCCTCGTCGCGTACAGCGTGGTGCGGCCGCTGCCCGCGCCCCGCACCACGACGTTGCTGTGGCCGATGCGGATGATGTCGTCGATGCGGTACGTGCCTTCGGGGATGAGCACCGTGCCACCCCCGCGTCGCCCGGCGGCGGCGATGGCCCGGTTGATCGCGGGGGCGGCGTCGGCGGAGCCGTCCGGCTCGGCGCCGTAGCGCAGGACGTCGGCGGTGAAGCCGTGTCCGGTGCGGGGGCGGGGCAGGTCGGAGCCGCCGCGGTAGCCGGCCCGGCCGATGAACGGGATCTGCGGGTGCGTGAGGGGCGCTGCGGCGAACTCCCGCCAGATCGGGGTGGGTCCGGGACGGCCGTCGGCGAGGGTGGTGGCGGTGACACCGGTGACCGTGTCGCCGCTCGCGGCGAAGGCCGTCCCGCCGGTGGCCGTCCCCGTCGCCGCGGCGGCGGCGACGGCCACCGCGCCGCCGAGCAGTCCCCGCCTGCTGATGCGCCTCGTGGTCGCTTCGGCCGTCCCGGCCGCCTCGGCCGTCTCGACTCCCGCGCCGGACTTGATCGCCTTCGTCGCCATGAGCTCGATCCGCCTTCCATGATTTTCACGGATGTGAACGACGTTCATATCTGCGTTGGCGGTGAGCATGCCACGGGCCCCGGGCACGCCGGAAGGGTCGTGCACCGGGGAAATCGACAAGGCGAACCGGCCAGACGGGCCAGCAGGCGAACTGCCAGGAGGACCGGCAGGAGGACCGGCAGGAGGACCGGCAGGAGGTGCGGGTCAGTGGGCGGGCGTCAGGGAGTGGGACGCTGGGTCAGGTGGGTGAACGCGTCCAGATTCCGCGTGGACTCGCCCCGCGAGACCCGCCACGCGTACTCCTTGCGGATCGCGCTCGCGAAACCGAGTTCGAGGAGGGGGTTGAACGCCCCGTCCGCGGCCTCCAGGACCACCCCGAGCAGCCGGTCCAGCTCCCCGGGCGTCACCACGGAGAGCGGCAGCTTGCCGACGAGGTAGACGTCTCCGAGCGAGTCGATCGCGTAACTCACCCCGAAGAGGCGGAGGTTGCGCTCCAGCAGCCAGCGGTGCACCGCCGCGTCGTTCTCGTCGGGGTGGCGGATGACGAAGGCGTTGAGGGACAGCGAGTGCGCGCCGACGAGGAGCGAGCAGGTGGTGGCGAGCTTGCGGGTGCCGGGCAGCTGGACGACGTAACTGCCGGGTCCCGGGCTCTCCCAGTCGAGTCCGGCGTCCTTGAGCGTCGCCTCGATAACCTGCGCGACCTGCGCGGCCTGCGGCGTCGCTGCTTCCTCGGGTGCGTCGTCAGCCATGAGGCGAGCGTACGTCAGGCTCGGGGTACGGGTCGGGCGGGAGGCGGTCCGGGTGCGGCGGTCCGGCCGTGTCGGGCAATCGGTGCGGCGACCGGTGCGGCGGTGTCTGCCGATCGGTGCGGCGGTGTCGGCAATCGGTCCGGCACCCGGTCCGGCCGTGTCGGGCAATCGGTGCGGCGACCGGTCCGGCGGTGTCCGCCGCCCGGTCCGGCCGTGTCGGGCAAACGATGCGGCGATCGGTCCGGCGGCGTGAACCGGCGGGCCGTGGGCTTCGGTGCCGCGCCGGTACGTCCCCGCCCCGGGCCCCGGTCACGCTCCCCCGGGCCCACCCGCCGTCACGCCTGGTGCGAGCGCACCCGGCGCCGGTGTTCCTGCATGGCCGCGGTGTAGACGTCCGCGGTCGCCGCCGCCGCCGTGTCCCACCCGAAGCGCCGGGCGTGCGCGGCGGCCGCGGCGCCCATCCGGTCGACGAGCTCCGGCGCGACCGCGAAGCGCTGGAGCGCGCGGGCGTACGCCTCCGGGTCGTGCCCGGGGATCAGGAATCCGCTGACCTCGTCCCGGACGGCCACCGGCAGGCCGCCCACCGCCGCCGCGACGACCGGGGTGCCGGCCGCCTGGGCCTCGATGGCGACCAGGCCGAACGACTCGTTGTACGAGGGCATGACCAGGACCGACGCGGCCCGGAACCAGTCGGCGAGCTGGTCCTGCCCGACCGGCGGGTGGAACCGCACGACGTCCGCGATGCCGAGCCGGGCCGCCAGCTTCTGCAGCCCCTCCGGCTTGGCGAGCCCGCTGCCGCTGGGTCCGCCGACCACCGGCACGACGATCCGGGCACGCAGCGAGGGGTCCCGGTCCAGCAGGGCGGCGACGGCGCGCAGCAGCACGTCCGGGGCCTTCAGCGGCTGGATGCGGCCCGCGAAGAGCGGGATCAGGGCGTCCTGCGGCAGCCCGAGGCGGGCGCGGGCCGCGGCGCGGCCGTCGGCGGGGCGGAAGCGCTCCAGGTTGACGCCGGGGTGGACGACGGCGACCGCGTCCGGGTCCGCCTCGTAGAAGCGGACGAGTTCGCCGGCCTCCTCGGCGGTGTTCGCGATCAGCCGGTCGGCCGCGCTGACGATCTGGGTCTCGCCGATGACACGGGCGGCCGGTTCGGGGGTGTCGCCCTCGGCGAGCGCCGCGTTCTTCACCTTGGCCATGGTGTGCATGGCGTGGACGAGCGGGACGCCCCAGCGCTGCGCGGCGAGCCAGCCGACGTGGCCGGAGAGCCAGTAGTGGGAGTGCACCAGGTCGTAGTAACCGGGGCGCTGACCGGCCCACGCCTGCATCACTCCGTGCGTGAAGGCGCAGAGCTGGGCGGGCAGCTCTTCCTTGGCCAGGCCCTCGTACGGCCCCGCGTCGACGTGCCGGACCAGGACGCCGGGTGCCAGCTCGACGGCGGGCGGCAGTCCGCCGGTGGTGGAGCGGGTGAAGATCTCGACTTCGATGTTGATCGCGGCCAGGCGCTTGGCGAGCTCCACGATGTACACGTTCATGCCGCCCGCGTCGCCCGTTCCCGGCTGGTGCAGCGGGGAGGTGTGCACGGAGAGCATCGCGATGCGGCGCGGCTTGCGGTGGCCGCCGGGGAAGGAGCCGGTGAGGCCCGTCGGGAACCTGAGACGCGGTGCGACCCGGCTGCTGCCGAGCCGGGAGACGTACTGGCTCACGTCGTCCGGTCCTCCTCGCTCAGGGCACTGGCACCGACTTCGTTCACGGCATGGCACCGAAGGGGCGCGCGGTCCCTTCGAAGGGCTGGAACAGCGGAACCCCTCCTTTCATTTCCGCTTTGCCAAATCATTACGGTGCGTCTCCGGCGCGTCGCCGCGACGGCCGCCGCCGTCGCGTTTCCGCCGGGGTCGTTACGCTCTGTGTCATGCGCCCGATCGGCACCGCGACCCGCGGGACCACCAACCCGAACCGGCTGCGTCGCATGGACCGCTGGATCGCCGCCACGCACGGCCCCGCCCTGCGCCGCTCCGACGCCCCCGTGGCGGTCGACCTCGGGTACGGCGCGGCCCCCTGGACCGCCGTGGAACTGCTGGAGCGCCTGCGCACCGCCGAACCGCGCACCCGGGTCGTGGGTGTCGAGATCGCCCCGGAGCGCGTCGAAGCGGCACGGCCGTACGAGCGCGAGGGCCTCACCTTCCGGCACGGCGGATTCGAGATCCCGCTGCCCGAGCGGCCCGCGCTGATCCGCGCGGCGAACGTGCTGCGCCAGTACGACGAGGGCGAGGTCGCCGCCGTCTGGCAGCGGCTGTGCGACCGGCTCGCGCCGGGCGGACTGCTGGTGGAGGGCACCTGCGACGAGATCGGACGCCGCCACGTCTGGGTGGCGCTGGGTCCGGAGGGCCCCCGCACCGTCACCTTCGCGACCCGGCTCGGCTCCCTCGGCCGGCCCTCCGACCTGGCCGAGCGGCTGCCCAAGGCGCTGATCCACCGCAACGTGCCGGGCGAGCCCGTCCACGCGTTCCTGCGCGACTTCGACCGGGCGTGGGCGGCGGCCGCGCCGTACGCCTCGCTGGGCGCCCGGCAGCGCTGGATCGCGGCCGTGCGGTCGCTGTCCGGGGAGTGGCCGCTGACGGACGGCGTACGGCGCTGGCGCCAGGGCGAAGTGACGGTGACGTGGGCGGCGCTGCGGCCGCTCGAGCGCTAGCCCCGGCGGCGCGTGGACGAAGCCGTTCGGCGGCCCCCGCGCACGAAACAAGCCGACCAGCAGGCCAACACGCGGAGAAGAGGGTGAACTCTCCCGGCATCGGGAACGCCGGCCCGGCATCGTTCGTCCAGAACAAGGGGCCTGTCCTGCCGGACGGACCCCGGGGCCGGGCCGTGGGGGCGGCCGGGGTGGGGAGCGCCGCGGCGGTCCGTGGGCCCGCGGATGTGTATGCCTCTGTTGCTTTTCGGTAGGGCATGGCACGATCTCGTCGGCGCCATAAGTTACTGACGGTAAATCAGGTTTGCGGATAAGATCAGCGCGACCTGATCCGCCCGGAGGGGGAGTTCGTGTACCGACGCCACTGTGCCGCTGCCGCCATCACCCTGGTCTGCGCGATGGCCGTACTGGCCTCGCCGGTCCAGGCCTTCGCGGCGCCCGCTCCCCCCTCTCCCGCTCCGGCCCAGCCGGAGAAGAAGAGCCTCGAAGAGGTGCGCCAGGAGATCGACGGCCTCTACCGGGCCGCCGGGGCGGCCACGGACGCGTACAACCTCGCCGAGGAGAAGGCCAAGAAGCAGTCGGGTGAGATCGTCAAGCTGGCCCAGGCCATAGTCGAGGGCCAGGCGAAGATCTCCGAGCTCAAGAGCAGGGCGGGCGCCCAGGCCCGCGAGGAGTACCGCAACGCCGGGCTGCCGCCGGGCGCCCGGCTCATGCTCAGCGGCGACCCGCAGCTCTTCCTGGACGGGGTCAGCCGGGCCCGCCAGGGCCAGCAGGCCACCAAGGGGCTCCTGGGGGAACTGAACAGGACCCAGGAGGACTTGCAGACGTACACGCAGGACGCGAGCACCAACTGGACGAAGCTCGAAGCCAATCGCGTCAAGCAGGCCAAGGCCAAGAAGAAGATCGACGCGCAGATCGCGGCGGCGAAGAAGCTGGAGTCCCAGCTGGAGGAGAAGGAGCGCGCCCGGCTCCTCCAGCTGGAGCAGGAGGCGGAGTACCGATCGCAGACCGCCTGGCTGAGCTCCGGCGCACTGAAGGAGATCAACCGCGAGGCGAGCGCGAGCGGCAAGGAGGCGGTGGCCTTCGCGACCGCCCAGATCGGCAAGCCGTACGTATGGGGGGCCGAGGGCCCCAAGTCGTACGACTGCTCCGGACTGACCTCCCAGGCCTGGGCGGCGGCCGGCCGGCCGATCCCGCGCACCTCGCAGGAACAGTGGCGGCAGCTGCCGCACATCGCGATCAAGGACATGCGCCCCGGCGACCTGATCATCTACCACGCCGACGCCACGCACGTCGGGATGTACATCGGCGACGGCGCGATCGTGCACGCCCCGCGCCCCGGCCGCAACGTCACGCTCGCCGGGGCGGGCTCGATGGAGATCCTCGGGGTCGTCCGCCCGGACGCGTAGGGCTCCCCCGCCCGTGACACGGCCCCGCGGTCACCGGCGTGAGCGGTGCCACGCCGGCCCGCACGGCGGGCGTGACCTTTGTCATGCCTCTCCGGGCGTCCACGGAAGGCCCATCGCGCCGGATCCGTGACCTGACGCGGCTTATGGCGGTGCATATGCCTGAGGCCGCGTGCGGTGCGCCATTCCGTTCCCGCGTCCCGTACCGCTATCGTCCCCGTCTGGCGGGTCGTCGATCGTCGATCCGCCGTGCCCTCGGGGGGAGGGAAGGAAACCCGAACCGATGCCCGTACCCGTACCGCAGCAGCAGAGTGCCGCTCCCGCTGCGGAGGCCAGCAACGGCGCCGACCTCACCCTCCTGGTGATCGAGGACGACCCGGCGCGCACCTTCAGCGCCCCGGAGCTCTCCGCCGCGGCCGGTGCCCGGGTCCGCATCCGGTCCGCCCGCAACCTGACCGAGGCGGACCGGCTCCTCACCGACGACGTGGACTGCATCCTGCTCGACCTGGCGCTGCCGTCCGGCGCCGAGACCCGTGCCGAGCGGGGCGCGGAGGCCGACGAACTCGCCACCCTCAAGCACGTGCTGCGGATCGCGCCCCGGCACGCCGTGCTCGCCCTCACGGCCGAGGACGACGCCGAACTGGCCGCCGAGGCGGTACGGGTGGGGGCGCAGGACTACCTCTTCCGCGACGAACTCGACGGCAGGCTCCTCAGCCGCGCCATCCGCTACGCCGTCGAGCGCAAACGCGCCGACGTGGCCCAGCACCAGCTCACCGAGTCCCGGCTGCGCGCCCAGGAGAACGCCCGCCTGGAGCGCGGCCTGCTCCCCACCCCGCTGCTGGACGGCTCCGATCTGCGCTTCGCGGCCCGCTACCGCCCCGGCCGCAGCCGCGCGCTCCTGGGCGGCGACTTCTACGACACGGTCCGCACACCGGACGGCACGGTCCACGTGATGATCGGCGACGTCTGCGGCCACGGCCCGGACGAGGCCGCCCTCGGCGTGGAACTGCGCATAGCCTGGCGGGCGTTGACCTTGGCCGGGCTCTGCGGCGACGAACTGCTCTCCACGCTCCAGCAGGTCCTGGAGCACGAACGGGAGAGCGAGGAGATCTTCGCGACGCTCTGCACCGTCGACATCGCCCCGGACGGCCGCCGTGCGGGCCTGTGTCTGGCGGGCCACCCCGCCCCGCTGATCGCCCGCCAGGGACGGGCCGCGCACCTGCTTCCGTACGAGGACGGCGGCCCGGCACTCGGTCTGCTGCCCCGGGCCCGCTGGCCGCGCCGGCAGGTGGAACTGGGCGGCTCCTGGAGCCTGATGATGTACACGGACGGCCTGATCGAGGGCCGTGTCGGCAACGGCACGCAGCGCCTCGGCCAGGACGGCATGGTCGCGATGATCAACCGTCAGCTGTCCGAGGGCCTCACCGGTGAGGATCTCCTGGAGGCGGCGGTCACGCACGTCCGCGAGCTGAACGGCGGCGAACTGACCGACGATGTCGCGGTCCTGCTGCTCGACCGCGACCAGGACAGCGTCCGCCGCCAGGGACGGAACGGCGACCGGGGCCGGAGCATCCCGCGCCCCCGCCCCGGACAGGTGTCACCCGCAGGCGCTCAGCGCCCGCCGTTGTAGGGCCCGTACGGCCCGTCGCTGCTGGAGCCGCCACTGCGGCGCCCACCGCCCGAGACGGCCTTGAGGGCGGGCCGCACGTCCACGAAGAACACGATGGACGCGATCAGCCCGGCGAGCTGCACGAACAGCATGGGCACCCAGAGGTTCACCACCACCGCGATGCCGAGAATGATCAGCCAGAAGGACTTCTTCTGCTTGTCCGCGGCGCGGTAGGCGTCCTCACGGGCGATCGCGGCCATGACGAAGGCCACCACGGCCATGACGAGCATGGCCGTGAAGATCAGCCCGAGGATGGAGTTGAAGCCTTCGAGCAACATGGGGTGCACCGCCTAGTGAGTGGATGAGCGCTCGCGGCCAAGGTACCGGGACAACGACCGGAACACCCGGAAAGGTGCCCGCCCGCCGCCCCGGCATGCCCGCCCCCGCACCGAACCGCTACTTGCCGGCGGGCGGCGTGGTCTTCTTGGCGACGGGCTTGCGCACGGGCGCCTTCTTGGCGGGCGCGGCCTCGGCCTTGACGGTCTTGGGCGCGGGTGCGGGCGCGGGCTTGGCCGCCACCGGCTTGGGGGCGGGCTTCGGCCCGGCCTTGGCCTCCGGCTTCGGCTCGGCCTTCGCGGCCTGCGGCTTCGACTCCTTGCGCGGCTCGACGACGACGGCGATCTCGACGATCTCGTCGGCCGTCTCACCACGCCACGTCCGCACGGTCTGCTCGCCGCGCTCGGCGACCTTCTCGTACGTCTCCCGCGCCTTGACCGCGTACTCCGCGGCCACGCCGACACCGCGCAGCGCCAGGTCCTGCGCGCTCTCGCCCAGCTTCTTCAGATCGGTGTCGAACGCCCCGATCACCTCGGTGACCTTGGCCTGGAGGGTTGCCTGCGCCTCCTTGGCCTGCCCGGCCACCTTCTCCTGCACGGCCTTGGGGTCGGTGTTGCGCACCGCCTCGATGCGCTCCGGCGCCTCGGCCCGCAGCTGCTCGATCAGGGCCGGAACCTTCCGGGCCTGCTGCACGGCCAGGTCGGCCGTGCCGGCGGCGAAGTAGAGGGGGGTCGGGTCGGTGAGGGTCTTGCGCAGGTCATCGGTGATGGCCATGACTGTGGTCCTCCCGGATCATCAGAATCAGTGTGAGGGTTTTGAAGGCTTCGCATCTGTATCGGCAGCAGGGCCGCCGGCACTGAAGGGCGCATCCGCACCGGGCGCGCGCCCCTCCTCGTCCGCGGCGTCCCCGGGCTCGTCCTCGAACCCGTTCTCCTTGCGGAAGGAGGCGTAGATCTGCAGCAGCACGCTCTTCTGCCGCTCGTTGATCGACGGATCGGCCAGAATCACCGCCCGCGTCTCCAGCTCCTCCCGCTCCCGCTCGTCCAGGATCCCGGCCCGTACGTACAGGGTCTCGGCGGAGATCCGCAGCGCCTTGGCGACCTGCTGGAGGACCTCGGCGCTGGGCTTGCGCAGCCCGCGCTCGATCTGGCTGAGATAGGGATTGGACACCCCGGCGGCCTCGGCGAGCTGCCGCAGCGAGAGCTGCGCGCTACGGCGCTGCTCGCGCAGGTACTCGCCGAGGTTGCCGACGTTGAGTGAGGCCATGTCCCGATAGTGGACCCACCTTGCTAACTTTTGCAAGCAGTCGCTTGCAAAAGTGTTCCGCGCCACTCGGACGGGTCAGTTGAGCCTGAGCACGACAGGTGTCGTATGTGCACGACAACTGTCGCCCTCCGCGTCCGGCCTCCTGGTGCAGGTGCTCTTGGGTCGGCCTCCGCGAGTCGCCGGGAAACGGCGTTGTCGGTGGGCTCTGCCAGGTGTGTGCCGTGGATGAACTGGTGGAGCGGGTCGACGGTCAAGATCGCGTGCTGGGGTGGTCAGCCGTCGGGAGGCCATCCGGGAGGGTTGGCCGCATCGGGTCGCCGTGACGGTGTGCCGTGATGGGCGTGGCCGGATTCTCATCCACCGGCGGTCGGAGCAGGTGTCGTGCTTCCCGGGCAGGAACTACGGCTACCCCGCCAACCTCTCACCCAAGGGAGCTGCGGGAAGACCGGGCCGACGAGCGATAGCGGCCGGGTGTCTGACCGATCAGCTCGGTGAAGGCGTCGATGAAGCTGCCGGGGTTCGACCAGCCCAGCCGGATCGCCGTGTCGGTGACCGAGGCACCGTCGCCGAGCTCGATCAGCGCCCGTTGGATGCGCAGCAGGGTGCGCCACTGGTGGAAGCTCATCGACAGCTCGCTGCCGAACAGCCGGCTCAGGGTGCGTTCGCCGGCACCGGTGCGGTGGCCTAGCTCGGCCAGAGTCGCCGAGCTTGCTGGGTCCACGTGGAGCAGGTCGGTGACCGCCTTGAGACGCCGGTCGCTCGGCTCCGGGAGGCGCATCGGCTCCTGTGCGGCGCGGGCGAGCTCGGCGAGTACGACGTCGATCAGCAGCCGCGCACGGGGGCTCTCCAGCGGCTCGCCCTCGCTCATCAGCGCCAGATAGGCCTCGCGCAGCAACGCGCTCGCCACGAAGACCGACGGCTCGGCCGGCAGCTGTCCGGTCAGCGTCACGGGCAGCGACAGCACCCGGATGTCCGTCTCGCCGTACGCCTTGCTGCCGTGCACCGCGAAAGGCGGCACCCACATGATCCGACTGGCCGGCGCCACCCAGGTGCCCACCTGGGTCACTGTGACCAGGGCCCCACGCGCGGCGTAGCGGAGCTGGCCGTAGTCGTGGAAGTGCGCAGCCACGTCGGCGCCATGGGCCAGCGGCGCCGACAACGGCGCATCGTCGGTGCAGAAGGTCGGCTCGCCGCCGGGGTCGGACACGGATCGAGGCTACCCGCCACTGGCGGGTTATCGGAAGAACCTGGCGGGATACCGGTGGTGCGCCTGGCGCCGCAGACCACATCGTGGAGACATGTCACAACAGATCAAGCTCGAGGACGCCGCGCCCGCGTCGTCCTCCCCCACCGGCACACAGACGACCGGCACGATCGCAGTCTTCGGCGCGACGGGGCAACAGGGCGGGGCGGTGGTCGACGCGCTGCTGGACCGCAGGGCGCGGGTGCGGGCTTTGGTCCGCAACCCGCAGTCCGACCGGGCTCAGGCGCTGGCCGCCCGCGGCGTCGAGCTGGCGGCCATCCGGACCGACGACCCGGCGTCGCTGGCCACCGCGCTGACGGCGGTCGAGGCGTTCTCCTTCATGACCCCGGAGGCGAACAGCCTCGAAGAGGTCGAGGCGGAGATCCGCGTCGGTACCGCGCTCGTCGACGCGGCGGTCGCGGCACGCGTCCCGCACGTCGTGTTCAACTCGGTCATCGGAGCGGACCGGGAGAGGGGTGTGCCGCACCACGACTCCAAGCACTGGATCGAGGAGCACCTGAGGAAGTCCGGCCTGCGGGCCGCGATGGTTCGCCCGGCCCCCTTCATGGAAGTGATGGCACCGAGCCTGGAGCACGGAGAGATCGTGCTGCGGCTGCCGATGCCGGAGGACGCCGCCCTGAAGATGATCTCGATCAGGGATATCGGCCGGGTCGCCGCCGCGCTCCTGCTCGACACCGCGGAGGCGCCCGGCGGAGCCGTCGAGCTCGTCGGCGACGAGCTGACAGGCCCCCAGATCGCCGCGGCGTTCGGCGCGCACGCCGGACTCCCGGCACGGTACGAGGCCCTGCCGTTGAGCGTGCTTCCCAGCGACCTCGACAAGGCGATGTTCCGCCAGTTCGCGGAGGCGGCGGAATACCCGTCGGACCTCGCGGTGGTGCGCTCGATCGAGCCGGCCACCCTGGACCTGGTCGAGTGGATCCGATCCACCGGCTGGACCGCGCCCACGCACATGGCTGGTTCCTGAGCCTCCAGCCGCGATGAACGGCCCCGCCGGAACTGGTCGAAGTGCCGGTGCGGCCGCCGCAGGTCCAGGCCAAGGTTGATCTTTCACCTAGAGCGACGAGAAGTTGGAGTCGGACATGAAGGCGATCACCTACACCGAGTTCGGCGGCCCGGAAGTCCTCCGCCTCGCAGAGGTCGACGAGCCGCACGCCGGACCCGGACAGGTGCGGCTGAAGGTCATGGCGGCAGCGGTCAACCCGCTCGACCTCAAGATCCAAAAGGGAAGGAGGCCGCAGATGACGCCGCCGTTCCCGGCGATCCCCGGCCTGGAGGCGGCCGGCGTCGTCGACGAGGTCGGCGAAGGCGTGACCGGCGTCGCGGTGGGTGACGAGGTCCTGGGCTGGACCGTCACCGGCGCGTACGCCGAGCACGCGCTGGCCGTCGACTTCGGCCCGAAGCCCGCGGACCTCGACTGGGACCTCGCCGCGGCACTGCCCGTCGCCGTCGAGACCTCGGTCCGCGTGCTCGACGCCCTCGGCGTCGGGGAAGGCGACACGCTCCTGCTGCACGGCGCCGCGGGTGTGTCCGGCACCGTCGGTGTTCAGTTCGCGGTCGCCCGCGGCGCCACGGTCATCGGCACCGCCTCCCCCGGCAACCACGACTACCTGCGCTCGCTGGGCGCGATCCCGGTCGCCTACGGCGCCGGCCTCGCCGACCGGGTCCGCGAGGCCGCGCCGCAGGGCATCGACGCCGTGTACGACACCGCGGGGGCGGGCGACCTGGAGGTGTCGATCGACCTGCGCGGCGGCACCGACCGGATCATCACCATCGCCGATCCGAAGGCCGCCGAGCTGGCTATCCCCTACTCCGGCCCCGGCGCCCCTTTCGGTTCCCGCCTCGGCGAGTACGCCCGCCTCGCAGCCGACGGCAAGCTCACGGTGCGCCTCGCGCAGAGCCTTCCGCTGGAGGACGCCGCGAAGGCGCAGGAACTGAGCGCGAGCGGTCACGCCGCCGGGAAGCTCATCCTGCGGCCGTAGCTCAGTCACCGGCCGGCTGGGGAGGCACGACGGCAGCCCACCGGCCGGTCGTCACGGTCCTTGCGAACCCGGCCAGCTCGTCCGCCTCCACCGGTCCCGCCTGCCGCAGGTGACCGAGACCGCGGGCGAGCAGCAGTTCCGCCTGCTGCTCGCACCACGTCCGCCCGTCCCCGGCTGCCGCGGCCACGAGGGGAAGGCCGCGGCAGCCGTCCACTAAGTCGTCGTGCAGCGCCAGCACGTCGTCCGGGGTGCTCGGGCCGATACGCATCGCATTGTTCTGGATCCGCGAACGCATCAGCGTGGTGACCACCTCGCTCATCGTCGGGCCGGCAGCCGCAGCTCGCCGCGGTCCGGGGACGTTACGCGTCGAATGGCGACGGTTCCCGGCTGGTGAGGGAACAGGTGCTGCAGGCGCTGCGCGCGTCGGGACTGCCCGACGAGGACATCCCCGCGCGCTACCACCACATCGCGGTCCTGATCGCCGCGCTGATCGCCTCCGAGGCCGGCGTCAGCACGGTCGCGCCGGAAGAGCAGGCGCAGGGCATGGAGCTGTTCCGCGTGGCGGTCCTGGGCGCCGACCCCGCGCGCTTCCCGGCCCTCGCCCACTTCGCGCGCGACATCCGCCCCCTCGGGGCGGACCGCCGCGCGGCGTTCGAGGAGATCCTCGCCGCCCGACTCGACCGGATCGAAGCCGAGACCCCCGCACGCTAGCGCCCCTCCCGGCCGCGCGTGCCCGCGGCGACGCGCCGCGCCCCCATGCGCGTGCTGCGCCACGCGGGCGCGAGGCTGCGCTCCAGCCGGTCACCTGGGCCTCGCGGAGGACAAAGCGGGTGTGACCGCACGGATGGAGGCCGGTGATCCGGGGCAGGCGCACCCCAACTACCCGAGCCGCAGGGGGTCGCATGTTCGAAGGCTTTGCTCTGGAGCGACGTGAGGGAGCAGGGGCCCAGTTGCACGTGCGGTACGGCGGCAGCGGCCCGGCCGTGCTGCTCCTGCACGGTCATCCACGGACGCACGCGACGTGGCACCGCGTCGCCCCCCGCCTGGTCGCCGCCGGTCACACGGTCGTCTGCCCCGACCTGCGGGGTTACGGCCGGTCCTCGAAACCGCCGACCGACGCGGAGCACCGGCCGTACGCCAAGCGCGCCATGGCCGAGGACTGTGTGGCGGTGATGCGGGGTCTGGGGCACCGGCGTTTCGCCGTTGTCGGCCACGACCGGGGGGCGTACGTGGCCAGCCGGCTCGCCCTGGACCATCCGGAGGCGGTTTCCGCTCTCACCGTGCTCGACGCCGTCCCCATCGGCGAGGCGTTGCGACGCTGCGACGCGAAGTTCGCCGCGAGCTGGTGGCACTGGTTCTTCCTCGGGCAGACCGACAAGCGAGCCGAACGGATCATCAACGCCGACCCCGACGCCTGGTACAGGGCCACTCCCGCACACATGGGCGCCGAAGCGTACGCGGACTACCAGCGCGCCATCCACGACCCGGCCACCGTGCACGCCATGTGCGAGGACTACCGGGCCGGCCTGGGCGTCGACCGGGATCACGACGACGCCGACCAGCAGGCCGGCCGGCGTATCCGCTGCCCGCTCCAGGTGGTGTGGGCCACCCTCGACGACCTGCCCGACCTGTACGGCGACGTGCCGGCCGTGTGGCGCGACTGGGCGGGCGACCGGCTGGAAGGCCGCCCGATCGAGTCCGGCCACCACATCGCCGAGGAAGCGCCCGAAGCGCTCGTACGCGCGGTGCGTGCCTTCTGGCGGACAACCGCCGGGCAGGGCACTCGTACGGAACGGCCGACCGGCCCACTCGACCACTGACCGGCCGTTCCGGCGCGGACAGCGGCGCGGGGCTATCGCTCCCTGCGGGTGGCGGTACGCGTGCGGGCCGGGGCGCTGACAGCTTCGCCGGGCGATCGCTCCCAGCGGTACGCGTACGGGTCCGTGGGAGCGATGCCCGGTCCGGCACCGGATAGCGTGGCCGGCCATGACCGAAGCCCCGTACCTGAGCGCCACGCGGACGGCGTACGACACCGTCGCCGTGGACTACGAGAAGCTCCTGCGCGACGAGCTGCACGGCAAGCCGCTGGACCGGGCGATGCTCGCCGCCTTCTCCGAGCTCGTACGGACTCCGGCCGCCGGGCCGGTCGCCGACCTCGGCTGCGGGCCCGGACGCGTCACGGCGCATCTCCACGCGCTCGGCGTCGACGCGTTCGGCGTCGACCTGTCGCCCGGGATGATCGAGGTCGCCCGCCGCACGCACCCCGGGCTGCGGTTCGAGGAGGGCTCGATGACCGGGCTGGACCTGGCGGACGACGGCCTCGCCGGCGTCGTCGCCTGGTACTCCACCGTCCACACCCCACCCGAGCTGCTCCCGGCCGTCTTCGCGGAGTGCCACCGTGTGCTGGCGCCGGGCGGCCACATGCTCCTGGCGTTCAAGGCCGGGGCCCGGCACCGGCGCCTGGAGCAGGCGTACGGGCACGAACTCTCCCTCGACGTCTACTGGATGCCGGTCGAGCGCGTCGTGGACCTCCTGGTCGCGGCCGGGTTCGTCCTGACCGCCGAGCTGGTCCGCGAACCGTACGAGAGCGAGAAGCCGCACCAGGGCCGGCAGGCCTTCCTCCTCGTCCGCACACCCGAGGCGCCCCGGCCGGCGGGACCGGAGGCCGGACCGGGGCGCTGCCCCTGACCGCCGCCCGGCCGGGACAGCGGGCCACCGAACCGGTCGTCGAGCGGCCCTCAGGCCGGCCGTGCGCTGCGGAACGCGCGCCGGTAGCTGTCCGGCGGGACACCGACGATCCGCTTGAACTGGCGCCGCAACGTCGTGGCGGTCCCCATGCCGGTGGCCACGGCGACCGCATCGATGCTCTCGTCGGTGGCCTCCAGCAACTCCTGGGCCCGGCGCACCCGCTGGATCAGCAGCCACTGGATCGGCGTCTGCCCGATCACCGACCGGAACTGCCGCCCCAGGTGCCGCGGGCTCGTGTTCGCCTTCCGCGCCAGGTCGGTCACGGACAGCGGCTGGTCCAGTCGCTGCTGGGCCCAGGCGAGCAGCTGGGCGAGTGCGTGGTCGCCCGAGGCCTGCACCGGTGTGGAGGCGAACTGGGCCTGGCCGCCCGGCCGGTGCGGCTGCATGACGAGGCGCCGGGCGACCGAGTTCGCGACGGCCGCGCCGTGGTCGAGGTGGACCAGGTGCAGGCAGAGGTCCACGGCGGCGGCCTTGCCCGCGGAGGTGAGGACGCTGCCGTTGTCGGTGTACAGGACGTCCGGGTCGACCTCGGCCAGCGGATGCCGGGCGCTGAGCTCGGCGGCGTGGGCCCAGTGGGTGGTGGCCCGCCGCCCGTCCAGCAGACCCGCGGCACCGAGCACGAACGCCCCGGTGCACAGGGAGGCGACCCGCGCGCCCGCCTCGTGTGCCGCGCGCACCGCCTCGATCAGCTCCGCCGGCGGCGGTACGTCGATGTCGACGCACGCCGGCACGATCACGGTGTCGGCGGCCGCCACCCGGTCCAGCCCGTGGTCGGGCTCGACCGTGAACGGGCCGACCCGCACCGGCCCGGGCCCGCAGAGCAGGACGTCGTACCAGCTCTCGGTCGCCTCGCGCGGGGGGTTGCCGAAGATCTCGTACGCCACCCCGAGTTCGAAGTGCAGCAGGTCACCGGCGGCCAGCAGCGCGACAGTTGGCATGTCCGAAAGTGTACGCATGCTGTCGGTCCGGACCCTCACGGTCAGGTACCGCCCGCGCCGAGACTGGAGCCCTCACCACGTCGGAGCACCACGTCGAGAGCGGGGAACCATGGGTACAGCGGCTGAGGTAGTGGTCTACGGGGCGACCGGGCACACGGGCCGCTTCATCGTCGCCGAGCTCCGGCGGCGCGGCTTCACCCCGGTCGTCTCCGGCCGGAACGCGGACCGGCTGAAGGCGCTGGCGGCCGAGTGGGGCGATGTGGAGGTGCGGCCGGCCGGCGTGGACGACGCGGACGCGCTTGACCGGGCCCTCGCCGGCGCGGCGGCGGTCATCAACTGCGCCGGGCCGTTCGCGGTGACGGGCGGCCCGGTCGTCGAGGCGGCCCTGCGGGCGGGGATCCCGTACGTCGACGTCGCGGCGGAGATCGAGGCGAACGCCGCGATGTTCGCCGACCACGCGGAGGCGGCCCGGCGGTCGGGCACCGCCGTGGTGCCGGCGATGGCCTTCTACGGCGGGCTGGGCGACCTGCTGGTCACCGCGGCGATGGGCGGGCGCACGGCCGCGGACTCGGTGGATGTCGCGTACGGGCTGAGCAGTTGGCGGCCGACGGCGGGCACCCGGGAGGCGGGGCGGGTGTCCCACGACCGGCGGGCGGGCCGCCGGGTGCGGTTCGCGGACGGCGCGCTGCGGTACCACGACGACAAGGCGGCGCAGGCGGAGTGGATCTTCCCCGAGCCGTGGGGGCGGCGCACGGTGGTCACGGAGTTCACGATGGCCGATGTCGTCACCGTCCCCAGCCATGTGGAGGTGCCCACCGTCCGCACCCACATGTCCGTCGAGGCGGCGGGTGACCTGGCCGGGGAGGACACGCCGGCGCCGGAGGCGGTCGACGCGCTGGGGCGCTCGGACCAGACGTTCGTCGTCGACGTCCTGATCCGCGCGGACGGAGCCGTGCGCCGTGCCACGGCGCACGGCCAGGACATCTACGCGGTCACCGCGCCCCTGGCGGTGGAGGCCGTCGCGCGCATCCTGACCGGCCGCACGCGGACGACGGGTGTCGCCTCGGCCGGTGCCATGTTCGACGCGGCGGACTTCCTCCGCGCCCTGGCCCCGTACGTGACGGTCGAGCTTCCCGCCTGACCGGCCGAGGCATCCGCAAGGCCCGCGTCGCGGCAGCGGCCGGGCAACTCGGCCGGGGCGTGGCGGAGTCGTGGTGTTGGATTCCCGGATGACCGCAGATTCCTGGAGCACGCACACGCTCGGCCTCGGGCCCGGCACGGTGACCAAGAGGTTCCGGCCCGGCTCGGACGCGCAGAGCGAGCGCGAATGGCGGGCGCTCACCCTCCTCGACGTCCACGCGCCCGGGCTCGCTCCCGCACCCCGGCACGCGGATCTCGCGGCCGACGAGCCGACCGTCGTGATGTCCCGGCTGCCGGGCGGGCCGCTCAGGGGGCAGCGGCTCGACGAGCGCCGGCTCGACGCCCTGGCGTCGGCGGTCAGCGAGGTGTACGAGGCGGTGCCCGCGCACGTACTGGACGAGGTGCCCGTGCGGCCGGGCCACCGGCGGTACCTGACGGACCGGATCCGGGCCTGGGCCCCGCGGGCCCGGCCCCGGGTGGGCCCCGAGGTCGGCCGGGCCATGGACGGCGGCCTGGAATGGCTGGCGGGGGCGGGCCTGGAGGGGGCGGTGCCGCCGGCCGTGCGTCCGGTGTTCGGCCCCGGTGACGGCAATCTCGCCAACTACCTCTGGGACGGCTCGCGGGTGCGGATCGTCGACTTCGAGGAGTCCGGCCGCAGCGACCGGCCGCTCGAACTGGCGGAGATCACCGAGCATGTGGCCGCCTGGGTCGATGAACCCCTCGACGTCGAGGGGTTCCTGGGCCGGTTCGACCTGGACGCGGCCGAGCGGCCCCTGCTGCTGGAGACGCGGCGGCTGCTGGCGCTCGTGTGGCTATTCCTCCTCTCCTTCGACGACCCCGGCCACCCGCGCAACCCGCCGGGAACCGTCGAACGGCAGGCCGCGCGACTGACCCGCCTGCTGGCCTGAGGCGAGCCGTCGGGTGCCCGTCCCGACGGGTCACCCCAGGAACGCCGACACCGTCTCCGTGAACCGGGCGGCGTCGTCGACCCACGGGTAGTGGCCCGCCCCCTCCTGGACGACGAGCGTGGCGTCGGGGAACAGTCCGGCGAAGGCGGCCGCCGAGCGGGGCGGGCTGTTCAGGTCGACCTGCCCGGCCAGCAGCAGGACCGGCGCGCCGAAGACTGCCAGCGCCGCGCGGGTGGCCGCCGGGTCGAAGGCTCCCGCGGCCCCGAAGTGCGCGACGGCGTCCGGGTTGTCCGGCCGGCTCGCCGCGTGGTGCTCCCGTGCCGCCTCGTCCCACCGGCCGTAGAAGAACGGGTCCACGGCCGCCCAGTCCGCGCCCGTCCCCCGGGTGATCGCCTCCAGCGCGGCGAACGCCGCCGGGAACCACGGCTCACCGCTCCTCAGCGCCGCGAGCTCACGGCGCTCCGCGCCGGTGACGTCGATGCCGACGGCGCGGGCGCTGGGGGTGATCAGGGCCATCCTGCTCACGCTCTCCGGGTGGCGGGCCGCGTACCGCACCGCGATGTTCGCTCCCGCGGAGTGGCCGAGCAGGTCCGTACGGGAAAGGCCGAGGTGGCGGCGCAGGGCCTCGACGTCGTCCACGAGGCGGTCGCAGCGGTAGGTGGCGGCGTCCTCGGGAACGGCTGAACGCCCGGTGCCGCGCAGGTCGAGGACGATCAGGCGGCGGTGGGCGGACAGGCCGCCGAGGTCGCCCAGGTAGCGGGAGTCCGCCGGGCCGCCGGGGATGCAGAGGAGCGGGTCGCCGTCTCCGTACGTGCGGTAGGCGAGCCGGGTTCCGTCGGGTGCGCTGAAGGTGGGCATGCCGGGATCCTGTCAGTCATAACCAGGTTGTACAACCTGGTTATGTTCGGGGGTACGGTGTGCCGGTCGCGGTATATAACTGGGGTGTGGCAGCCGGAGAGAACACCGAGAGCACCCAGCGGAACGCGGGGTCGCCGCCCCCTGCGGCGCTGACGGAGGCGCAGGCCGAGCGCATGCTCGCCGGGATGAACGACGTCATCCGGGCCGGCGAGGAGATGCGGAAGCTCCGCGCCGAGATGATCAAGGTGTTCGTGGGGTTCGGCTGGACCCAGGACCGCATCGCCCGGCTCACGGACATGAGTCAGCCCGCCGTGTCCAAGCAGGTGACGAAGTACCGGAACACCGCTCCCGCGCCCCCGATGGACCTTTCCCTCGACCAGCACGACGTCCCGTGGCTCGAAGGGCGCCTGTGGGGCCTCGCCGAGGACCTCTCGGAGACGTACGCCGGCACCGCCCGCTGCACCCGGTGCGTCGGCGCGCTCGCACGGGGCAAGAAGCCGTTCACCCCCGAGAACGTCGACGAGCTGCGCCGGCTCGTCGAGGAGGACCTGCGCCTGCTCGCCCCGGAGCTGCCCGGCGTGCACCGGCGCGCGTACGACGAGATAAGCCGCGCACTCGACGTACCGCCCCGGCCGGCCTCCGCCCCGCCCGGCCCCGCCTCCGTGCGCCGCGCCCTCGCCCACCGCATCCAGCGCGACCGGCTGAGGGGCGAGGCCTGAGGCCCCGGGCCTCGGGCCCCGGAGCGAGGGCGCGGCGCGGGGTTTCCCGCCCCCGGTCTCCGGGCCGGGCGGCCCGCACGACGTCCCGTCACGGAGCTCGTTCCGCCCGCCGCGCGGACGTACCCTCGGCCGCATGGATGAGCTGCTGCCGCTCCTGGTGTGCGCCGGCGCCCTCGCCGCGGTCATGGGCTGTTTCGCCTGGCTGGCCGCGCGGGTCCGCAGGCGCGGTCTCGCCGGTTCGGCGATGCGTGCCGCGATGGCGTCGTACGACGAGGCGTTCCGCGTGACGGCCCACGACTCGTACCACGAGCTCCAGGCGCAGGTGGAACGGCAGGCGCCGATGGCCTCGCCCGACGACCCGTGGCGGCCGGTGCGCGACCGGGCAGCCGGCCGGCCGGGGACGGGAAGCGCGCGGACGCGGACCCGTGGGTCCCGGCGCCCGGCGCACGGCCTTCGGCGGTGGTGGGCGCGCGGGCGCTGAGACGCCGCCCGCGGAGGCGTCCGGCCGGAGGCCGCGACGGCGAGACAAGTTCGCTTGCGGACGATCCGCCACAGACTCAATTGTTACGCTGGCAGGCATGACCGCCATGGCGCCCACCCGCATCGCACCCGACCTCTCATACCTCCTGGACCACACCAGTCACGTCCTGCGGACCCAGATGGCGGCGGCCCTCGCCGAGATCGGGCTCACCGCGCGCATGCACTGCGTCCTGGTCCACGCCCTGGAGGAGGAGCGAACCCAGGCCCAGCTCGCCGAGATCGGCGACATGGACAAGACCACGATGGTGGTGACGGTGGACGCCCTGGAGAGCGCGGGGCTCGCCGAGCGCCGGCCCTCCAGCCGGGACCGCCGGGCCCGGATCATCGCCGTCACCGAGCAGGGCGCCGCCCTCGCCGCGCAGAGCCAGGAGATCGCCGACCGGGTGCACGAGGAAGCACTGAGCAGCCTGCCCCGGACCGACCGGGAGACCCTCCTGCGCGCCCTGAACCAGCTGGCCGACGAGCACCTGGCCACCCCCGCCGAGAATCCGGGGACGGTACGCCGGGCGCGCCAGAGCCAGAAGTAGCCCCCGGAGGCTCCACGTCCGGCTGCGGGATCCGCTGAAAATAGAACCGAAAGAAATAGTCCGCAACAAAACCATCTGCTACCTTCTCTCTTGTCGAACCCACCGACAGGAGAGCCCGATGTCTGCCACTGCGCACACCGTTCCCGCCCCCGCCCCCGCGCCTCCCGCGACCCGCTCACGCGGCCTCGCCCTCGGCGTGATCGCCACCGGGCTGCTGATGACCGTGCTCGACGGCTCGATCGTGACGGTGGCGATGCCCGCCATCCAGAACGACCTCGGGTTCACCCCCGCCGGCCTCAGCTGGGTCGTCAACGCCTACCTGATCGCCTTCGGCGGTCTGCTGCTGCTCTCCGGCCGGCTCGGCGACCTCCTCGGACGCCGGCGGATGTTCCTGGCCGGCACGGCCGTCTTCACCGCCGCCTCCGTCCTGGCCGGGGCGGCGGGCTCGCCCGCCCTCCTCATCACCGCCCGCTTCCTCCAGGGCGCCGGGAGCGCCATGGCCTCCGCGGTCGGCCTCGGCATCCTCGTCACCCTCTTCACCGAGAGCCGCGAACGGGCCCGCGCCATCGCCCTGTTCAGCTTCACCGGCGCGGCGGGGGCCTCGATCGGCCAGGTGCTCGGCGGGGTCCTCACCGACGCCCTCGGCTGGCACTGGATCTTCGTCATCAACCTGCCGATCGGCCTCGCGGTGCTCCTCGTCGCGGTGCGCGTCCTGCCCTCCGACCGCGGGCCCGGCCTCACGGCCGGGGCCGACGCCCTCGGCGCGCTCCTGGTCACCGCGGGCGTGATGCTGGGCATCTACTCCGTGGTCGAGGTCGAGTCGTACGGGTGGCTGTCGGCGCACACGCTCGGCCTGGGCGCCCTCGCGCTGGCCCTGCTCGCCCTGTTCGTCGTCCGGCAGGCCACGGCCGCCGCCCCGCTCCTGCCGCTGCGGATCCTCCGGTCGCGCAGTGTCGCGGGCGCCAACCTGGTCCAGATCCTCATGGTGGCCGCGCTGTTCTCCTTCCAGATCCTGGTCGCGCTGTACATGCAGCGGGTCCTCGGTTACGGCGCCACCGCCACCGGGCTCGCCATGCTGCCCGCGGCCGCGGTCATCGGCACGGTGTCGCTGGGGGTGTCGGCCCGGCTGAGCGCACGGTTCGGGGACCGTAACGTCCTGCTCCTGGGGCTGGTCCTGCTGATCGGGGTGCTCGGCCTCCTCACCCGGCTGCCCGTCCACGCGCACTACGCCACCGATCTGCTTCCGGTGATGTTCCTCGCCGCCGGATTCGGCCTCGCCCTCCCGGCGTTGACCACGCTCGGCATGTCGGTGGCGGGCGCGGAGGACGCCGGGCTCGCCTCCGGGCTGTTCAACACCACGCAGCAGATCGGCATGGCCATGGGCGTCGCCGTCCTGTCCACGCTGGCGGCCTCCCGTACGGACGCGCTGCGCGCCGCGGGCGGCAGCCGGGCCGAGGCGCTGACCGGCGGCTACCACCTGGCCTTCGCCGTCGGCGCCGGACTGCTCGTCGCCGCCTTCCTCGTCGCACTCGCGGTGCTCAGGCGGCCGGACCGCCGGACCGCGGCCACCCCCTCCGCCTGACCGCACCCCTCACCGGCCCCACCCCATCAAACAGCCGAAGGACGGACCCATGGCCACGCACCCCACTCCCACTCCCCCCGAGGACCAGCCCGGCCCCGGCGCCGGCCCCGCCCCTCGTGTCCTCACCGAAGCGGAACTGTCCCGGCTCCTCGGGGAGCAGCAGTTCGGCGTCCTCGCGAGTGTGCGACGCACCGGGCACCCCCACCTGACGACGGTGCTCTACTCCTGGGACGCCGAGGAACGCGTGGTGCGCGTCTCCAGCACCGCCGACCGGCTCAAGCCCCGCCAGCTGCGCACCGATCCGCACGCCGCACTGCACGTCCAGGGGCCGGACATGTTCTCGTTCGCGGTCGCCGAGGGCGCGGCGGAGGTGTCCGCCCCGGCCGCCGCGCCCGGTGACGCGGTCAGTCGCGAACTGCTCTCCCTGACGCCGGGTTTCGAGGACCCGGCCGAGGAAGCCGCCTTCCTGGCCCAGGTGGTCGCGGACCGGCGCGTGGTGATCCGGATCCGGGTGTCCCGGCTGTACGGGACGGCTCTGGACGTCCCCGCCCCGGACTGAGCGCGGGCAGGGGCCCCGCCGGGGCCGGGTGGGCGACCGGCGGAGGCTCTAGGATCCCGCCCATGGCTACCGACCCCGGTTACACCTGCTCCCGCTGCGGCGACCACCACACGGAACTCCCGATGGGGTACTCGACGATGGCGCCCGACGTCTGGGACGCGAGCCTGGAGAGCGACCCCGACAGCATGCTCTCGACGGACCAGTGCATCGTCAGACACGAGCACTACTTCATCAAGGGCCTGATCGAGATACCCGTGATCGGCAGCCCGGAGCCGTTCTCCTGGGGCGTCTGGGTGTCCTTGAGCCGGGAGAACTTCGCCCGCGCCCTCGATGTGTGGGAGACCCCGGGGCGGGAGTCCGAGAAGCCGTACTTCGGCTGGCTCACGACCGAGTTGGGGCTCTACTCCCCCCGGACGACCCACCTCAAGACCAACGCGCACACCCGCCCGATCGGCCGGCGCCCGCTCATCGAACTGGAGCCCACGGATCACCCGCTGGCCGTGGAGCAGCGCACCGGCATCACGCTCGACCGGGTCCGCGAGATCGCCGAGGCGGTGCAGCACGCCGAGGAAGGCCGTTAGGGCCGCCGAGGAGGGCCGGGAGCCGGCCCGAACCGGCGCGGCGGGGGCCTACCGCCCCTTCCCCAGTCCCGACCTCAGTTGCGCGAAGCCCTGCTCCGCCGCCTCGACCGCGTCCCCGTACACCTGCTCCGCCGTCCGGCCCCCGCTGATCCGCTGCCAGTTCTCCAGCGACAGGATGCGCAGGACCGCGATGATCTGGCCTGCGGCCAGCCGGTCCGTCACGCTCCCTCCCAGGGCCTCGGCGAGGGCGGCCTCGGAGCGGCTCTGGTACGCGTGGAGCCGGGCCACCAGGGACGGCGTCCCGTAGAGCAGCCGGAGGAACGCCAGCACCTGCGGCACGTCGCACAGACCCGTGACCGGGTCCTGCCGCTCCAGACCGTCCAGGTAGTGGCGCCGCAGCGCGTCCAGCGGGGACTCGCCCTCCGCACGGCCCGCGACCACCCGCGCGGACTCGTCCACGTGGTCGGCGAACCGGTGGAGGACCAGGTCCTCCTTGGCCGGGAAGTAGCGGAACAGCGTCGGCTTGGAGATGTCCGCGGCGGCCGCGATCTCCGCCACCGAGACCTTGTCGAAGCCGCGCTCCAGGAACAGGGCGATCGCGGCGTCGGAGACCGCCTGGTACGTCAGCTGCTTCTTCCGCTCCCGCAGGCTCATCGGCGCACGGGGGGAGGCCGGCGCTTCCGCTTCCGCCGCGTCGGCTGCCGTCCGGGTACCGGGCTTCTCTCCGCTCATGACCATGAAGCGTAACGCCTCCGACCTCAAGCGGACTTGACGTCCGAAGCCGCCCGGACCCCTTACGGAGGGCTCCGTTCCGCGCCTCTCCGCCCGGGACCCGGTCAGCACGCCGGCCCCGTCCTTGACTGACGCGGCACTAGAACACGTCCGGGCACCAGGCCCGCCGCCCCGCCCGCAGCATCCCGTCCGCCCGGGCCGCCGCGCCCGGGGACAGTTCCTCGACGCGGCCCAGTGCCGCCAGCCGCAGGGCCGACTCGTCGCCGAGGTACAGCGTCCCCAACTCGGTCACGTCCATGGCCAGATCGGCCGGCCGTGTCGTCGGGACGCACGTGGCGCCGTCCGGTGAGGCCTCCAGGTGGAAGCGGCCGGCGGTGAGGCCCGCCGCGTCGTGGACGTCCAGGACGAGCGAGCCGGGCACCGCGTAGGTGCGGGCCTCCAGGGCGCGGGCGACGTCCAGGAGGCGCACCCACAGGAAGTCCGCGTGCGTCACCACGCGGGCCGCGCGCGGGTCGGGGAGGAGGAGCGGCAGCAGGTCGTCGGGGGCCCGGTGACCGGTGCGGATCGTGGCGATCCAGTCGACCGAGCAGAGGAAGTGCCACAGCGCCCGCTCCGCCGCCGGGGTCACCGCGATCATGCTGCGCACCGTCGCTCGGTTCAGCGGCTGCTTGGCAGCGCCCCAGTGGCCGTCGGACCGGTAGACCAGCAGTCCGTCGACGCTGCCGTCGGGCCCCCGGTGGACGGCGTAGAACGGCTCGGTCCAGGGATCACCGGGGAAGAGCACCTGCCCAGTGACGAGGTCCCACCAGCGTTCGCCGCGGCTCACCGCCCCGTGCTGCCGGCCCCGCAGCCGGTCGTGCAGGGCGGGGCCCAGCTTGCGCACCTCCGCGCCGTCCACCAGGTCGATCCGGCCGCCGTCCTCGGCCGAAGGGACCCGGCGGTGCGGGTCGAGGCCCGTGCGGGGGACGTCGACCTCCCACTCGGTGGTCCAGGTCGCGGGACCGAATCCGTACCGCCCGTAGATCGGGTACTCGGCCGCGATCAGCGTGGCGGCCACGTCGCCGCGCTCCTTCGCCGCCGCCAGGTCCGTGGCCATCATCCGTGAGAGCAGCCCGCGACGCCGGTGGGTGGGCGACACCGTGACGTTGGTGACCGCGTCCGTCGGCACCGTGGCGCCGCCGACGACCGTCAGCTCCTGCGCGAACGAACGGAACGTCGCCACGCACCGCCCCTCGTCGAAGACCCCCTGCGTGCGCGTCAGGTCCAGGAACGGCAACCGCCCGGCCACCTCCTCGTCCGACGGGGTCGGCGCGCGCAGGAAGCCGGTGTTCAGGGCGCGCAGCCAGTCAGGGAGCTCGGAAGCGGAGATGGGGCGGGTGTCGAGGGTGCTCATCCGCCTCACGCTAGGCGGGGGGACCACCGGTGTCACCGGCTTTTCGGGCGGCCCGCCCGCCCCGTCAGAACGTCGCCCGGATCTCCCCGACCTCCGCGCTGCCGCCCATCAGCGGAGCCCGGCCGATCCGGGACACCACCGGGGCGTCGACGCCGAGCAGACCCAGCGCACGGGCCAGCACCGGACCCAGGGCCCGGGTCGAACCGTCGTCGATCTTGAAGGCCAGTGCCCGGCCGTCCGCCAGCGCCACCGCCTGGACCGCCTCCGCGCCCATCTTGGACAGCGTGCCCGGCACCTCCCGCATCAGCCAGGTGTCGGGCCTGCGGGTGCCGGCCACGTACTCCGGGTGGGCGCGCATCGCGTCCGCCACCCGGCGCTCCGCCGTGTCCTGCTCCGCCGTGACGAACGTGCGGAACGCCCGGGCGAGGCCCACCAGGGACAGCGCCATCAGCGGGGCCCCGCAGCCGTCCGTGCCGACCGCGGCGACCGGCTCGCCCGCCGCCTCCTCGACGACCCGGTGGACCAGCTGCTGGAGCGGGTGGGCCGGGTCGAGATACGTGGCGGTGTCCCAGCCGTTGCGCACGCACACCGCGAGCATCGCCGCGTGCTTGCCCGAGCAGTTCATCGTGATCCGCTCCCGGACGTGGCCCGCCGCGAGATACGTCTCCGCCTCCGCCGGGTCCAGCGGCAGATCGGGCGGGGTCTGCAGATCGTCGGGCGACAGCCCGTGCTCGGTGAGCATCTTGCGTACGAGATCGAGGTGGAAGCCCTCGCCCGAATGGCTCGCGGCCGCCAGCGCCAGCCGCTCCCCGGAGAGGTCGAGACCGGCCCGCAGCACCGCCGCGGCCTGCATCGGCTTGTTGGAGGAGCGCGGGAACACCGGGGCCGACGGATCGCCCAGGGACACGTCCACGCTGCCGTCCGCGGCCAGCAGGACGAGCGAGCCCCGATGGTGCCCCTCGACGAAGCCGGACCGGACGACCTCGGCCAGCACGGGGAGGCCGGATACCGGGTCGGATATGGCGGACGGAGCTGCGCTGGAGGTCATGGTGGCCTTCCGGGGGCGGGCGGGACCCGCCCCCGGAAGGATCGCTTCAGGCGAGCAGGTCGTCTACTTGTGCTTCCCCGTCACGGTACCTGCGGGCGATCTCCGCGCTGCAATCGTCCGTGGTGCGCTGGAGCCGGTGCCGGCGCCGGGAGACCTGCTGTTCGTAGCGGACCAGGCGTCCCATCGCGGTGTGCAGCTCTTCGTCCGTCCGGGCGTCGAGGTCGGAGAGTTCGACCTCGGCGAGCGTCTCCGCCGCCAGCCGCCGGTACTCGTCGCTGCGCGGCGTGCTCAGAGTGACGTGCCGGGCGGAGGAGCGGTGGAGCGACGGGGCGTCCGCCAGGATCTCCGAGAGCCGGTCCACCACCGGGGACTCGGGGTCCCGCCGCCGCGCCAGCTCGGCCCGCAGGATGTCGATCCGCCCCTGGACGAGCCGCCGCACATAGCTGAGGTCGGCCTCGTCACGCTGTGCGTCCCGCCGCAGCGCGCGCAGCTCCGGGAGCCGCAGGGCGACCAGGTCGGGCGTGGACGGGCCCGCCGGTCCGTCCTCGGCGCCGTGGCCGGTCCGCTGCACGGGTGGGCGCATGGTGCTCGCGCTCGTGCTCGTACCGGTGTTGCTGTTGACGCCGGGGCGCGCGACCGGCACCGTGCCCGGGGACTGCCCGGTTCCCTGCATGCTCATGCTTGTGTCCATCCCCTCGACCGGTGCGTCGGCACACCGCCTCCGTGCATGGTGCCACTCCGAGGGGTCCCGTGGAGGTGCTCTGTACCCGTTCAGCCCAAGATAGGTTGGTCTGTATGCGTGCAGTGGTACAGAGGGTGGATGGTGCGAGCGTCACGGTGGCCGACGCCGGGGGCGAGGGCGGCGGTCCGGCCGTCGTCGGTGAAATCGTCGGCGAAGGCCTGTGTGTGCTGGTGGGAGTCACCCACGGCGACACCGTGGAGAAGGCGGCCCAGCTCGCCCGCAAGTTGTGGTCGGTCCGCATCCTGGAGGGTGAGAAGTCCTGCTCCGACGTGAATGCACCACTTCTGGTGATTTCGCAGTTCACTCTCTACGGGGACGCCCGGAAGGGCCGCCGGCCCACGTGGAACGCCGCGGCGCCCGGGGAGACCGCCGAGCCGCTGGTCGACGAGGTCGTGGCGCAGCTGCGGGCGCTGGGGGCGCAGGTGGAGACGGGCCGGTTCGGGGCGGACATGCGCGTCTCGCTCACCAACCACGGCCCGTTCACCCTCATCGTCGAGGTCTGATCCCGCGGGTACGGAGCAGCGCGCCCTACGGCTCGACGACCGTCTCCTGGGCCGCGGCGGTGTCCCCCGCCAGCAGTTCCGCGTCCACCGCCACGTTCCGCTTCACCAGGGCCAGGGCGATCGGCCCCAGCTCGTGGTGGCGGGCCGACGTGGTGATGAAGCCGAGCTGACGGCCCTCGGCCCCGTCCGCGGCGAGCCGCACCGGGGTGCCGTGCCCGGGGAGCAGCACCTCGCTGCCGTCCAGGTGCAGGAACACCAGGCGCCGCGGCGGCTTGCCGAGGTTCTGCACCCGGGCCACGGTCTCCTGGCCCCGGTAGCAGCCCTTCTGAAGGTGGACGGCGGACGGGATCCAGCCCAGCTCGTGCGGGATGGTGCGGTGGTCGGTCTCGAAACCGAGCCGTGGCCGGTGGCTCTCCACGCGCAGCGCCTCGTAGGCCAGCACCCCGGCGGCCGGGCCGTGCGCCGCCGCGTACGCCTCCAGGTCCGCGCGGGGGAGGAACAGGTCGCGGCCGTACGGCGTCTCGCGGACGGCGGCGCCGTCCGGGACCTCGGCGATGGAACCGGCCGGCAGGTACACGAGCGCGAAGTCCTCGGTGCGGTCGGCGACCTCGACCCGGTAGAAGAACTTCATCGACTCCAGATAGGCGATCAGCTCGCCCTGGGTGCCCGGTTCGACGTGCATCCACACCGTCTCGCCGTCGTCGACGAGGTACAGCGCGTGCTCGATGTGCCCGTTCGCCGTGAGGACCAGGGCCTCGGTGGCCTGGCCCGGGGCGAGTTCGCTGACGTGCTGGGTGAGCAGGAGGTGCAGCCAGGCCAGCCGGTCGCTCCCGGTGACGGTCACGACCCCGCGGTGCGACAGGTCGACGAGACCGGAGCCGTCGGCGAGGGCGCGCTGCTCACGGAACAGGTCGCCGTAGTGCGCGGCGACGCCTTCGTCGCGGCCCTCGGCGGGGACGGCGCCGGGCAGGGACAGCAGGGGGCTCTTCATGCGACCAGCGTACGACTCGGCCCGGTGCTACGGACCGGGAGCCGGCTCCTGCACGGCCCCGCCCGTCCCGGCCGCCTTCGCCGTGCAGTCGGCGCAGCGGCCGAAGATCGCGAAGTGCTTCATGTCCGTCTCGAAGCCGAACGTGCCGCGCAGCTTCTCGGTGAACTCGGCGACGACGTCGACATCGGCCTCGATGACGTCCGTACAGTCCCGGCAGACCAGGTGGATGTGGTGGTGGCGGTCCGCCAGGTGGTACGTCGGGGCGCCGTGGCCCAGATGGGCGTGGCTGACCAGATCCAGCTCCTCCAGGAGCTCCAGGGTCCGGTACACGGTGGAGATGTTCACGCCGGACGCGGTCCGGCGCACCTCGGACAGGATGTCGTCGGGCGTCGCGTGTTCCAGCCTGTCGACAGCTTCCAGGACAAGCTGCCGCTGAGGCGTCAGCCGGTAGCCGCGCTGCCGAAGATCGGTCTTCCAGTCGGTGCTCACCACAGGCCCAGTGTAGGTCCGGGCGGGCCGACGGCCCCGGCTGTCCGTGGATCAGGCCCGTGGACTACTTGAAGAAGGCGATCCCGTCGTCCGGCAGGTCGCCGAGGCTCTTCGCCATCGCCTCGACCTCTTCCGGCGTGACGACCTTCTTCAGGTGCGCCGACATGTACGGCCGCAGCTCGACCTCGGGGGTGGCCTTCTCGCCCACCCACATGAGGTCGCTCTTCACATAGCCGTAGAGCCGCTTGCCACCGCTGTACGGGCCGGAGGCCGCCGTCCGGGCCACCGCGTCGGTGACCAGGTCGATCTGCGGCTTCTTGTCGGCCAGCTCGCCGTACCAGATCTCGATGACGCCCTGGTCGCGGACCATGACGACCTCGACCTTGCGGTCCTTGTCGATGCGCCAGTAGCCGGACTCGGACTCCAGCGGCCGGACCTTGTTGCCCTCGCCGTCGAGCACCCAGGAGTGCGAGACGTACTCCAGGAAGTCCCGGCCGTCGTGGCGGAAGGAGACCTCCTGGCCGAAGTTGCACTTCTCGGCGCCGGGGAAGTCGGACACACCCGCGCCCGTCCAGTTGCCCAGCAGGAAGGCCAGCGGGACGAGGTCCGGGTGGAGGTCGGACGGGATCTCGATCATGAACGGCTCAATCGATCGGTGAGGCGGAGGGCGGAGGCGGGGGCGCTGGGGGTGCGGAAGGGCTAGCGCTGGCCCTGGTACAGCTTCTTCACGGTCACGCCGGCGAAGGCGAGAACGCCGACGCAGACCAGGACCAGCAGGGTGGAGAAGAATGCCTCAAGCACGGGGGCTCCTTGAACGAGCGGTATGGCGGCAGTACAGGGCCGGGCCCCAGCCTAATGGGTGGGGCCCGGCCCTGCCGGTTCGGGGCGTGCGGCGGGGCGGTTCAGCCCAGCAGCTGGTTCTGCAGGATCAGTGTCTGGTGGAAGGGGACGCGCGGCGTTCCCCCGCCGCCCTGACGGGACTGGACGACCAGGGCGACGGTGTCACCGGCGACCAGATACGCCTGCCGGACCTGGGCCGGGCCGTAGGGCTTCGGCTCGCTGAACACGTAGGAGACGGTGTCGGCCACCGCCCCGCCCCCCTTCCACGTCTCGTCCAGGTCCATGTGCTCCGCACCGGGCACCGGGTCTCCCGACGTGGAGCCGATGTAGCGGGAGTCGCGGAACGCCTCGGCGAAGGCCGTCGAGTTGAACTGGAGCAGATAGATCCGGCTCGACGTGCCGTCCCGCATGGTCCAGCCGCGCGCCGCGATGTGCCGCAGGGCGGACTCCCTGAGCTGCTGAGTGACATCGGCGCGCGAGCTCTTCTGGTACTCGGAGACGAACTGCTCCGTGCTGACCCAGCCCCCCGTCAGCTTCTTGTCCACCGTTGCTCCGGCCGGGGCCGGGAGCAGCAGCGCGCGGAGGTCGGCGTGGTGGACCTCGGCGGTGTTGCCCTCGCTGAACGGGCGGGGCGCGCCGGCCGGGAGGGCGGGCAGGCTCAGCCGGGGGTAGTCCCAGCGGCCGTCGCTCTCGGTGGCCAGACCCGGTACGTCGGTGCGCTCCGCCGAGGTGATGGCGTACGCCGTACCGGCGCCGAACCCGCCGAGCACCAGCACCGCGACGGTCCAGCGCGCCACGGCCCGCAGCACCCGGCGGGGCGGCCGGGGAGACGGGGCCGGGGGCGGCAGGAGCGGCATGGGCGGGAGCCCGGGCGGCAGCACCGCCTCCGGGGTCACCGCGGGCGGGGCAGGCGGGGCCGGGGCATGGGGGGCAGGAGCCGGGGCGGGAGTGGTGTCGGCGGGCTGCGGCGCGGATTCGGCGGCCGGTGCGGCCGTCTGCTCGGTCATACGTACTCCCCCGGGGACGTGATGTGGTCGAGCTGGTCCTTCACCAGCTCGACGACGGCCGACGCGGCGAAGGGCTTGATGCCGGACGCCGTGAAACTGAGGCTCGTCCCGCCGTCGTACGCCATGCAGTACATGCTCTCGATCTTGTGCTTGCTGTCCTTGGGCTGAAGGAAGCACCTGGCGTTCTTCTTGTGGCCGCCGACCGCCGGCCCGTCCCTGAACGGGCCGATGGCGTCGAAGAGACCCGTCCGGAAGTCGTAGAGGTCACGGACGGCCTTGGTGTCCTTCATCCGCACGAGCTCGGTCCTGATGGTCAGGTCGTTCGCCATCGAGGTGTACGACCGGATGGCGAGGCCCTGGACGTGGAGCTTGTCGATCCTCTTCTCCAGCTCCCGCCGCTGTTTGCCGGCCAGCCCCCGGCTGCCTTCCTTCATCTCGGCCGTGGCCACGCTGCCGCTGAGCTCGCTGTCGTTGCCGTGCGCGCCGACGTCCGGGCCGAGCCGGTATCCGTGCGGCACCGGCAGGAGCAGCTTGCTGAGCTCGGTGGAGGCCCTGCCCCGGGCCACCTCACCGGCCGGATCCCTGCCCGGCCCCTGGGAGGGGTTGTGCCAGAGACTCGTCGTGACCGTGCGGTCGGCGTCGTCGACGGTGATCTTCGTGTACGCGGCCGCGCCGGCGACGGCGGCGAGCACGAGCACGAAGGGGACCGCCGCGAGGACCACCCGGCGGGCCCCGCCCCTCCCGGCACGCGGCACGGGATCAGAAGCAGCAGCGGGCGGCAGGCCCGGGGCGCCCCCGGGAGCGGACGCGGGCACCGGCTCGGACGGGGGTACGGGCTGCGGTGCGGGCGTGAGAGCGCCGTCGTCGTTCACAGGCGCTCCAACTGCTGCTCGGCCAGCGTCCGGATGTCCTTCTTGCTGATCGGTTCGGTGTCGGAGATGTCGATCTCGGCCATGACATCACCGCGGTCGAACACCGCCCTGGCCCGGTAGAGCGGCATGAAACCGGCCTTTCGCTGGACCTTGTACACGTAATAGCGGCCGTTGAGGCTGCCCTTGATCGCGTCACCCTCGTTGCCCGCGCCGTGCTCCTCGTCGGGCATGTACGCACGCTGATCCTCGGCGTGGAGGGCGGCTGCCGCGGTGACGCCGGAGCGGTACTGCACGAGCAGGACGTCGGCCGTGCGGTACTCCCCCTTCTTCCAGGCGGCCGCCGCGACCCGGCGGACGTCGGCCTCCAGGAGCCGGGTGAACATGAAGCCCTCGTCCTCGAAGTCGAGCGCGTAGTTCTCCACCCCCACCCAGCCGTCCTGGACGAACAGCATGTCCTTGTTGTCGCTCCAGCCCTTCGGCCGGGGAATGAGCAGCTTGCGCAGGTCGCCGTCCGTGCGGACCTGGCGGTCCTGTGACGCCGGCAGCGGGTCCGGCACCTGACCGGCCGGCAGCGCCTTCGCCGGGTAACCGAGCCCCGGCTGCGAGAGCGCGGCCAGCGGGGTCGGGGCGCGCCCGGCCTGCACGCCGTAGCCGACGGCGGTGCCGGCCGCGATGCCGAGCACCGCGGCGGCGGCGATGATCAGAGTCGTACGGCCACGCGGCCGCCGCTTCGCAGGGCGCGCCTGCGGCTGGTGCGGTTCCTCGGCGGACGCCGCCGGGAGCGGTGTCGCGGACGCGGGCACTTCCGCGACCGGCGTGACCGGCGCGGGCTCTTCCGGGGAAGTTAGTTCAGGAAGCGCCTGATCAGCCGGCTCCACCTGCGCAGACGGCTCGGCCGGCCCGTCAGGAACAGTGTCTTTCGGGTTCAAAAGGGGTCCCCCCACGAGACCTGAGGCGCAGATTCCGTTATCTGCGCACCCCACTGACCCGCCAGCCCCCAACGAGGTTGTGCGGCCGGGGATTACAGTTCGGCATATGCCGAAGAAGCTCGTGATCAAGGTGACCGCAGGTGCCGACTCCGCCGAGCGCTGTTCGCAGGCGTTCACCGTCGCGGCGGTCGCCGTGGCCAGCGGGGTGGAGGTCTCGCTCTGGCTGACCGGGGAGTCCGCCTGGTTCGCGCTGCCGGGGCGCGCCGCTGAGTTCGAACTTCCGCACGCGGCTCCGCTGCCGGATCTGATCGAGTCGATCCAGGCGGGCGGGCGGATCACTCTCTGCACCCAGTGCGCGGCCCGCCGCGACATCACCGAGCAGGACGTCCTGGAGGGCGTGCGCATCGCCGGCGCGCAGGTCTTCGTCAGCGAGATCATGGCCGAGGACGTCCAGGCCCTCGTCTACTGAGCGCAGCGGCGACCGGAATGGGGGCCCGCCCGTCACCGGCGGCGCTTCTTCCCGTCGAGCTCGTCCCACCACGCGTCGGACTCCGGATCCCCCGTGGGGCCGGTGGGGCCGGTGGGCCCTGCGAGTCCGTCCTTGCCCGGCCGGGACCGGGGTCTGGACTCTGCGGTGGGGTCGTCCCACCAGCGGTCCTCCGGGCCCTTCCGGTTCGCGACCATCGCCGCGACGGGCGGGATCACCATCGCGACCACGCACATCGCGATGGCGGCGGGCATCGACCAGAGCCTCACGAAGGCCCAGGCCGAGACGAAGAGGACGAGGCAGGCCCCCATCATCACGAAGTAGGCGCGCCGGCGTCGGCGGTACATGAGTCCAGCGTAGGCCCGATCCGCCCGACCGGCCGGTCCTGGGACGAACGGGCCGGCCGCCCGGACGGCGCGAAGGGCCGCACCCCGCTACAGGAAGCGTCCAACCCCCTGGGGTGCGGCCCTTCGGCCGGTCATCGGCAGAGCCGTGAGAGCGCCTAGACGGCGATGGCCACCTCGGAGAGGCCGCCCGTCTGGGCCACGACCGTGCGGTCGGCGCTGCCGCCCGGGACGAGGGCGCGCAGCGTCCACGTGCCCTCGGCCGCGTAGAAGCGGAACTGTCCGGTCGCCGAGGTCGGGACCTCGGCGGTGAACTCGCCGGTCGAGTCCAGGAGGCGGACGTAGCCGGTGACGGGCTCGCCGTCACGGGTCACGCTGCCCTGGATGGTGGTCTCACCGGGCTTGATCGTCGAAGCGTCGGGGCCGCCGGCCTTTGCTCCACACATGGTGTTCTGTCCTTCTGGTCGGGGGTCGTGCTGGTCGGAGTCCGCGTACGGAGCCGCGCGGAAGGGCTACTTGTTGGCGCCGAGCTCGATCGGCACGCCCACGAGGGAGCCGTACTCGGTCCACGAACCGTCGTAGTTCCTGACGTTCTCCTGGCCGAGCAGCTGGTGCAGCACGAACCAGGTGAGCGCGGAGCGCTCACCGATGCGGCAGTACGCGATGGTGTCCTTCGACAGGTCGACCTGCTCGGCCTCGTAGAGGGCCTTGAGCTCGTCGTCCGACTTGAAGGTGCCGTCGTCGTTGGCGTTCTTCGACCACGGGATGTTGCGGGCGCTCGGCACGTGGCCGGGGCGCTGCGACTGCTCCTGCGGGAGGTGGGCCGGGGCGAGCAGCTTGCCGCTGAACTCGTCGGGCGACCGCACGTCGACCAGGTTCTGGGTGCCGATGGCCTTCACGACGTCGTCGCGGTAGGCGCGGATCGACTCGTCCTGCGGCTGGGCCTTGTACTGGGTGGCCGGGCGGGACGGGATCTGGTCGCCGTCGACCAGGTCGCGGGAGTCGAGCTCCCACTTCTTGCGGCCGCCGTCGAGGAGGCGGACGTCCTGGTGGCCGTAGAGCTTGAAGTACCAGAACGCGTAGGACGCGAACCAGTTGTTGTTGCCGCCGTACAGGACGACCGTGGTGTCGTTGCCGATGCCCTTCTTCGACAGCAGCTCCTCGAAGCCGGCCTGGTCGATGAAGTCGCGGCGGACCGGGTCCTGGAGGTCCTTGGTCCAGTCGATCCGGATCGCGTTCTTGATGTGGTTCTTCTCGTACGCGGAGGTGTCCTCGTCGACCTCGACGATGGCGACCTTCGGGTCGTCGATGTGGGCCTCGACCCAGTCGGCGTCTACCAGGACGTCACTGCGGCTCATGCTGTTCTCCTCCGGGGCAGTCTGCGGCGAGATGATGCGGATGGTGCGTGATGCGGATGGACGCGGCGCGGGTCCGGCGCGTGCACGGGCCTCAGGCGCGATGGCCCCGACGAGCGGTCGGAGGGCCGGGAAGGCGGGAGATCCCGCTCAGACAGTGCGACAGAGCATGGCGGCGACGCGGCACAGGTCCACTGCCCGCCGCTTCGTGAGATCCGCCTGTCCCCGCTGCCGGAGACCGCTAATAGAGCACTGCATGGGACCGATCGTAGGGACGTACGGGCGGGCATGTCACCGTTGTGTCGCATAATGAGACGCGATCGTCCGGGATGTGGGACGCCGAGGAGGATGCGGGTGCCGCGGCAGCCGTGACCTGGGCGCGGAGCCCGTCAGGCATCTGCGGAACGGACTCCGCCGTCTCACCATGTGAATGATCGGGCCTCAGGGGTGCCCGGCTGTGGCGGGTGGTGCGGGAGGACGCGGTCGGTGTCTACCCGGCCGCGGCGGTGCTCATCCGGCGAGGCGGACGTCGGTGCCCGTCACGGAGATCTCCAGCCCCTCGGCGGTCGGCTGGATCTTCTCCAGCTTCAGGCCGTTCGGCAGGGTGCCGACCTCGCGCTCGAAGTCGGTCTTCTCGCGTACGAGCCCTTCGAGGCCGGGAATCCCCTCGCCCGGCACCTCGTCCGCGTGGACCCGCACGGTGTGGCCGTCGACCAGGGTGACGGTGGACAGGACGCTGCGCGAGAGGGTCCGGCCGAGGATGTTGACCGTGCCGGTCACCTTCACCTTGCCGTTGCCGCCGTACTCGACGGCGATGTCCTCGTCGGCCGCCTTGGTCAGGTCCTGGTACGAGACGAGGGCCGTCCCGGAGGCACGGGCGGCGGTGGCGCCGGAGAAGCCGTCGGTCAGCCGCACCTGGCGCAGCACCGCGTCCATGCTGCTGATCCGGAGGGTGCGGCCGGCGGCGGTGGCCTCGATGCCGGTGATCTTCACGTCGACCTCGTCGAGTTCCGACCCGGCGACCTGGGTCAGGAACGGGAAGCCCTTGATGGAGACGTCCGTGGACCCGGTCCGCGCCCCGGAGACCACGACCCGGTCCGCCGCCTCCGACTCGGCGAAGTACACCGCCGCACGGTCCACCGCGATGAACACCCCTGCCAGAACCACCACGACGACCAGCAGTATTCGCAGTGCACGCATGCCTGTCCTCCCCCGCGCTTCGTCCGTCCGGACCCCTGACGTGCGTGAGCCTACTGCGGCAGCACGTCACACCCCGGGTGATCGACGAGCGGAAGCCCCCCGGCGGTTCCCCGTCGGAGGGCTTCGGCATACCGGGTGACGCGGTACGGGTCAGGCGACCATGCGCCCGACCAGGTAGACGGCCGGGGCGGCGGCGGTGAGCGGCAGCGCCACTCCTGCGGTCATGTGCACGAAGCGTGACGGGTAGTCATAGCTCGCCACGCGCAGCCCGATCAGCGCACAGCCGCCGGCGGCCAGGCCGAGCAGCGCGCCCTTGGCGCCCAGGTCGGTGACGGCTCCCGCCACCGCGCCCGCGCCCGCGGCGACGACGAGCGCCGCCACCACGGAGGCCGGTCCGGGCAGCGGCAGCGCCCGGACGAGCACGGCGGCGGCGACGGCCACGCCGCCGACCGTCACGGCGTCCGGGACCGCCGCGAGGTGCCCGGCGGCGAGGACCGCGAGCGCGGCCGAGGCGACCGTGGCCATCAGCCCCTGCATCCGCTCGTCGGCGCCGGCCCGGCTGCGCAGCTGGAGCACGACGGTGAGCAGCACCCACACACCGAGGGTGCCCAGGATCGCGGCGGGGCCGTTCTCCCGGCCGGCCACGAGCAGCGCCACATCGGCGACGAGGCCGCCGGCGAAGGCGAGCGCGATGCCCTGCCGGGCGGGCCACATGCCGTTGAGCCGGAACCATCCCGCCGCGGTCACGGCCTGGAGCAGCACCAGCGGGACGACCAGGGCGTACTGCCCGACGGCCGCCCCGAGCGCGAGCAGCAGCCCGAGCCCCGCGGTGATCGCGGCCGGCTGCATACCGGGCGCGATGATGGGCGAACGGCCCTCGGCGCGGGCGCGCTGGGCGTCGGTGATGCGGCTGTTGCCCAGGGTGGTCGGCGCGCTGTAACCGTCCTCGCCCTGCACGGCGGCCACGGGAGCGGCGGCCGGGGCGGGAGCGGCGGGGGCACTCCGGGTCTCGGGCGGCAGCGGGTAGGAGCCGGACGCGACCGGCGGCGTCAGGTACGCGGTGTCGTCGGCGGCGGCCTGGGCGGGCGCCTCGGGCCGGGCGGGCTGGATCGTCGGCTGGTACTGGGTGTCCCAGGTCTGGCCCTCCCAGGTCTGGGCGACCCCCTGTTCGCCGGACGGCCAGTCGTCCCCGGGCCGCGCCTGCGCGGCGGGGGAACCCTGCTGCGGGTACGGGGCGGCCTGCTGGGGCGCGTGCGGGTCGTACGCGCCCTGCAACACCCCGTACGGCGCCGGAGCGCCCCCGTGGGACGACTGCTGCCCGTACGAGGGGTCCGCGTGCCCCTGGACCGCGTTCCCCTGGTCCGCGTAGCCCTGCTGCCCGGGGTAGGCCTGCGCCGGGTACGCCTGACCGCCGTACGACGGATCACCGTAGGACTGCTGCCGGCCGTGCGACGGGTCGCCGTATGCCTGCTGCTGCCCGTACGACGGGTCGCCGTAGGGCGTCTCCTGCCCGTACGGCTGCTGCTGCGGCTCCTGCCCGTACTGCTGCTGCTGCTGCGGCTCCTGCCCGTACGGCTGCTGCGCGTACTGCGGATGCTGTGGCTGCTGCGGGTACGGCTGCTGCTGATCGCTGCTGCTCATGTTCTGCGGTTCACCCTCCTGCGAACGGCGGGAGCACCTCGACCGTGCCGCCCTCGGCAAGGCGTACGGTCTCATGGCTCCGGGTCCCGACGGGGTCACCGTCGATGAGGAACGAACACCTTTGCAGTACGCGGCTCAGCTCGCCGGGGTGCCGTTCCCGCACCGCGTCGAGCGCCTCTTCGAGCGTCGCAGCGGTGTACGGCTCCTCCGCGGTTCCGGCCGCGGCCTTGGCGGCGGCCCAGTAGCGGATGGTTCCCGCAGGCATGGCGGCGCTCCTCTCGTCTCGCGTCGGCTCACGCGTCAGCTGTCCATCATCGTTCACCGCGTCATCGCCCAGTCGGCGATGCGGGTGAGCAAGGTCTCGTCCGCCGCGTTCTCCGCGTGGCCCATGCCGGGCTCCAGCCACAGATCGGCGGCCCCGCCCGCCGCGTCGGCGAGCATCCGCGGGTGGTCGAGCGGGAAGTACGGGTCCCGGTCGCCGTGCACGATCAGCAGCGGGGCCGGGGCGATCAGCCCGGCGGCCTCGACCGGGGAGAGGGGGACCGGGTCCCAGCCGTCGCGGTCGATCCGGGTCCGGAAGCCGTAGCGCCCGACGAGCCGGCCGGTGGGGCGGGTGACCATCCAGTGCAGGCGGCGCATCGGGGCCGTCCCCCGGTAGTACCAGCGCGCCGGGGCGCTCACCGACACCACCGCGTCCGCGTGCGCCCCACTGTGCGCTTCTGTGCGCCCCTCGACCTCCTGCGCCTCCCCCTCCGCCCCTGGCGCCGTATACAGCGCCCCGTGCCGGAGCACCACGGAACCGCCCATGGAGAACCCGGCCGTAACGACCCGGGTGTGCCCGAGCGACCGCGCCCACGCCACCGCGGCCGCCAGATCCAGCACCTCGCGGTCGCCCACCGTGGACCGTCCGCCGGACCGCCCGTGCCCCCGGAAGGAGAAGGTGACGACCGCCGCACGCTGCGAGAACACCTGAGCGGCGCGACGCACCGCGGGGCGGTCCGCCGAACCGGTGAATCCGTGCGCGACGACGATCGCCGTCCCGGCGCCGTCCGCCTCCGCGCCCGGGCCGGCACCCGCCGTACACGGCTCGTACACCGCCTCGATCGGGACCCCGTCACCGGCCGGCAATGTGGTCCGCAGCGGGCAGCGCGTGATCAAGGGAACAGAGGAACTCCGAAATCGCCCCTCGGACACAGAAGTCATGTGGGCTATTCTGCTGGGAAGAGGATCCGGGCAAAGCAGCCCCCGGGTCCTTTTGTGCTTTCCGCGCGTTGTTACGACGACGTTTCGACAAGCTCAGCACGGGCTGCACCCGTAAGGCCCGTATGACGAAACGTCGTACGACCACCGCACGAACAAGCGTACGAAGCAGTGCCGCATACTCCCCCGGGTCCGACCCGGGAGTGCCCCTCTCGCAGGGAACGAGGAGGACCGACGTAATGGGCGAGCCAACCGTGCACGATCACCGACCGACGACCCAGGCAGGTGAGCGGCGATGAGTTCACTGCTGCTCCTGACGAACGCCCTCCAGCCGTCCACGGAGGTGCTTCCCGCCCTCGGCCTCCTGCTGCACAGCGTGCGGGTGGCCCCTGCCGAAGGCCCGGCCCTCGTCGACACCCCCGGTGCCGACGTCATCCTCGTCGACGGACGGCGCGACCTGCCCCAGGTCCGCTCGCTCTGTCAGCTGCTGCGGTCCACCGGACCCGGCTGTCCGCTGATCCTCGTCGTCACGGAGGGCGGCCTGGCGGCCGTCACCGCGGACTGGGGCATCGACGACGTGCTGCTGGACACGGCGGGCCCCGCCGAGGTCGAGGCGCGGCTGCGGCTGGCCACCGGCCGGCAGCAGATCACCGCCGACGACTCCCCGATGGAAATCCGCAACGGTGACCTCTCGGTGGACGAGGCGACGTACAGCGCCAAGCTCAAGGGCCGGGTCCTGGACCTGACCTTCAAGGAATTCGAACTGCTCAAGTACCTGGCGCAGCACCCGGGCCGGGTCTTCACCCGCGCCCAGCTGCTCCAGGAGGTCTGGGGGTACGACTACTTCGGCGGTACGCGGACGGTCGACGTCCACGTGCGGCGGCTGCGCGCCAAGCTCGGACCCGAGCACGAGTCGCTCATCGGCACCGTCCGCAACGTGGGCTACCGCTTCGTCGCACCGGAGAAGGTGGAGCGGGCCGCCGCCGAGGAGGCCAAGGCCGCCGCGGCGAAGGAGGCCCCGGAAACCCTCACCCGTCCGGAGCAGCCGGAGGCTACCGAGGTCACGGAAGAAGCCCCGGTCCGGCCTGCCGGAAGGTAGTTCCATCCGCGTAGACTGCCGCGCGTGGCCAAGGTGACGCGGGACGATGTGGCGAGACTGGCGGGGACGTCGACCGCGGTGGTCAGTTACGTCATCAACAACGGACCCCGGCCGGTCGCCCCGGCCACGCGCGAGCGGGTGCTCGCCGCGATCAAGGAGCTGGGCTACCGGCCCGACCGGGTCGCCCAGGCCATGGCCTCACGGCGGACCGATCTCATAGGGATGATCGTGCCGGACGCGCGGCAGCCGTTCTTCGCGGAGATGGCGCACGCCGTCGAACAGGCCGCGGCCGAGCGCGGGAAGATGGTGCTGGTCGGCAACTCCGACTACCGCGACGAGCGCGAGGTCCACTATCTGCGGGCCTTCCTCGGCATGCGGGTCTCCGGCCTGATCCTCGTCAGCCAGGGCCCCAGCGAGCGCGCGGCCGCGGAGATAGAGGCGTGGGACGCCCGGGTCGTGCTGCTGCACGAGCGGCCCGAGGCGATCGACGACGTCGCGGTCGTGACGGACGACGTCGGCGGCGCCCAGCTCGCCACCCGCCACCTGCTGGAACACGGCAACGCGTACGTGGCGTGCCTCGGCGGCATGGAGTCGACCCCGGCGGTCGGCGACCCGGTCGCCGACCACGTCGAGGGCTGGCGCCGGGCGATGCACGAGTCGGGCCGGTCGACCGAGGGCCGGCTCTTCCAGGCCCCGTACAACCGTTACGACGCCTACCAGGTGGCGCTCGGGCTCCTCGCGGGCCCCGACCGCCCCCCGGCGATCTTCTGCACGACGGACGACCAGGCCATCGGGGTGCTGCGGGCCGCGCGCGAGCTGCGGATCGACGTGCCCGGCGAGCTCGCGGTGGCGGGCTTCGACGACGTGAAGGAAGCCGGCCTGACGGACCCGCCGCTGACGACGGTCTTCTCCGACCGCCCGGCGATGGCGCGGGCCGCGGTCGACCTGGTGCTCGACGACGCGCTGCGGGTGTCGGGCTCGCGGCGGGAGCGGCTGAAGCAGTTCCCCTCGGCGCTGGTGGTCCGGCGCTCCTGCGGCTGCGGGGAGCCTCCGGCGGCCCGGGTGCTGTCCTGAGAGCTGTCCCGCGCGCTCCGGCGCGCACACCCCGTCCTCCCGGGGCCTTTATATCGGGCATACGAGGTTCTGCCGGGCTTCTCAGGGCGTACTCACGCTCCTCTCATGTTCGCCGGACACTCTCGTAGACATGACAGAGAGCCAGCGCCCGAGCGGCGAGTACCCGATGTACCCCTCGTACGGCAACGGCGACGCGGCCTACCCGCCGCCGCCGTCATACGCGCCCGTCCAGCCGGTCGCCATGGGCCCCGGAACCACCGTGTGGCCCGCACCCGGCGCCGCCGGCGGGCACGCCGGCGGCGCGGGCCACGGCGGTGAGGGCCCCCACGGGCTGCCGCAGGCCGCACCCGAGCCGCCCGCCTCCCGCCGCCGGGTCCGCCGGCCGGTCGCGCTCCTCGCGGCGGTGGCCATCGCGGCCGCGATCGTCGGCGGCGGCACCGCCACCGTGATCGGGCAGCTCACCGACCACGGCACCGACAGCACGGCCGGCGGCATCATCCCGGGCACCACCGTCTCGCAGAGCAACAAGGGCACCGTCTCCGGCGTCGCCGCGGCGCTGGCGCCGACGATCGTCGAGATCGGCGCGACCTCGACCGCGGGCGAGTCCACCGGATCCGGAGTGGTCATCACGTCCGACGGCGAGATCGTCACCAACAACCACGTCATCGCGGGCGCGACGTCCATCAAGGTCACGCTGAGCACCGGCAGGACGTACACCGCCGACGTCCTCGGCACCGATGCCGACAAGGACCTCGCACTGATCAAGCTCCAGGGCGCGAGCGGGCTGAAGACGGCCACCCTCGGCGACTCCTCCAAGGTCGCCGTCGGCGACGAGGTCGTCGCCATCGGCTCGCCGGAGGGCCTCACCGGCACGGTCACCAGCGGCATCGTGTCCGCGCTCGACCGCGACGTCACGGTCGCCAAGGACAGCGACAGCGGCCAGGGGCAGAGCCAGGACGGACAGGGCGGCGGGCAGCAGTGGCCGTTCGAGTTCGGCGGCCGCCAGTTCAACGGCGACACCGGCGACTCCACCACCACGTACAAGGCCATCCAGACCGACGCCTCGCTCAACCCCGGCAACTCCGGTGGCGCGCTCATCAACTTGAACGGCGAGATCATCGGCATCAACTCGGCCATGTACTCGGCGAGTTCGGCGAGCGCGTCCGGCGGCTCCAGCGCGGGCAGCGTCGGCCTCGGCTTCGCGATCCCGGTGAACACCCTGAAGGCGGACCTCGACACCCTGCGGGCCGGCGACAGCTCCTGAGGCGACGGAACGAAGGAGACCCCCCATGCACCACCCGGCCGGCACCCCCGCAGGACCCGCCGATCTGGCCCTGCCGCTCGCCCTCCTCACCGCACAGGCGCCCGCCGCCGGGCGACGGCCCCGCGCCACGGAGCTCAGCGCCACCCCCGGCGGCCGCGGCCACCGGGCCGCGCGACGCCGTGCCACGGCCGTGCGAGGCTGAGAAACTCGAGGCCGTGGGAGCGCCGCGCCCCCACGGCCCCGCCCGGCCCCGCCCGGAACGAGAAGAGGACGAAGCAGCGATGAGCCCCGCCGAAGACGATCCGCAGCGCATCCTGATCGTCGACGACGAGCCCGCCGTGCGCGAGGCCCTGCAGCGCAGCCTCGCCTTCGAGGGGTACGGCACCGAGGTCGCCGTCGACGGCCTCGACGCCCTCACCAAGGCCGAGTCGTACGCCCCCGATCTCATCGTCCTCGACATCCAGATGCCGCGGATGGACGGACTGACCGCGGCCCGCCGCATCCGTTCCACGGGCGCCACCACACCCATCCTGATGCTCACCGCCCGCGACACCGTCGGCGACCGCGTCACCGGGCTCGACGCGGGCGCCGACGACTACCTGGTCAAGCCGTTCGAGCTGGACGAGCTCTTCGCCCGCATCCGCGCCCTGCTGCGCCGCAGTTCGTACGCGGTCGCCGCGGGCGGCCCCGTCCCCGACGACAACGTGCTGGCCTTCGCGGACCTGCGCATGGACCTCGCGACCCGCGAGGTCACGCGCGGCACGCGCCGGGTGGAGCTCACCCGTACCGAGTTCACCCTGCTGGAGATGTTCCTGGCGCACCCGCGCCAGGTGCTGACCCGTGAGCAGATCCTCAAGGCGGTCTGGGGATTCGACTTCGAACCGAGCTCCAACTCCCTGGACGTGTACGTGATGTACCTGCGCCGCAAGACCGAGGCGGGCGGCGAACCGCGCCTGGTCCACACCGTCCGGGGTGTCGGGTACGCCCTGCGGTCGGGCGGGGGCGAGGGATGACCGGCCCGCTCCGGCGGATCCGCGCCCTGCCGCTGCGCTCCCGCCTGGCGCTGCTGGTCGCGACCGCGGTGGCGGTGGCGGTGGCGGCGGTGGCGGCCGCGTGCTGGTTCGTGACGAGGGCGCAGCTGGAGCACCAGCTGAACACGACGCTGCGCAGTTCCAACGTGGACGACCGCTACCTGACCAGCCTGTACGCCTACTGCCGGGGTACGACCCCGGTGCCGCCCCGCCCCTACTCCGGTCTCACCGTCCAGCTCATCGACGCCCAGGGCACGGTCTGCCTGGCTCCCGATTCGTCGGAACTGCCGGTGAGCAGGGCCGACCTCGCGGTGGTCAATCACGAGCGCCTGAACGCGCTGCACTCGGCGACCGACGCGGACGGCGTGAAGATGCGCGTCTACACCGAGGCGGTGAAGGGGCCCACCGACCTCGCCGTCTCCATCGCCCGCCCCCTGAGCGAGATCGACAAGCCCCTCTCCACCCTCGCCTGGGTCCTCCTCGTCGTCTCCGGCATCGGCGTCATCGGCGCCGGCGCCGCCGGGCTCTGGGTGGCCCGCTCCGGCCTGCGCCCCGTCGACGAGCTCACCGAGGCCGTCGAGCACGTCGCCCGCACCGAGGACCTGACGGTCCGCATCCCGGTCGAGGGCGAGGACGAGATCGCGCGGCTGTCCCGCTCCTTCAACTCGATGACCGCCTCGCTGGCCTCGTCCCGCGACCGCCAGGCCCAGCTCATCGCGGACGCCGGCCATGAACTGCGCACCCCCCTGACCTCCCTGCGCACCAACGTGGAACTCCTCGCCCGCAGTGACGAGACCGGCCGGGCCATCCCGCCGGACGACCGCAAGGCGCTGATGACGTCGGTCAAGGCGCAGATGACGGAGCTGGCCTCGCTCATCGGCGACCTCCAGGAACTCGCCCGCCCGGACGCGGCGCACCCCGGCCCGCTCCAGGTGGTCGCGCTCCACGAGATCGCCCGCACCGCACTGGCCCGCGCCCGACTGCGCGGCCCGGAACTGACCGTCACGGCGGAGCTGGCCCCCTGGTACGTACGCGCGGAACCGGCGGCCCTGGAACGGGCGGTCGTCAACGTGCTGGACAACGCGGTGAAGTTCAGCCCGCCCGGCGGTACGGTCGACGTCGTCCTGCACCGGGGCGAGCTCACGGTCCGGGACCACGGCCCCGGCATCCCCGCCGAGGAACTCCCCCACGTCTTCGAACGCTTCTGGCGCTCCCCGTCCGCCCGCCAGCTCCCCGGATCGGGGCTGGGCCTGTCGATCGTGGCGCGTACGGTCCAGCAGGCCGGCGGCGCGATCGACCTGCGCCCCGCGCCGGGCGGCGGCACGGAAGCCGTGATCCAGCTCCCGGGAGCGCCGACGCCACCGCCGGACCCGCCGCGGGGGTGAGCGGGCCGCTACGCCCCCTCCAGCCGCCCCGCCAGCGCCCGCAGCCCCGCCGCGATCTCGCGGGCGTCCGGGGCCTGGTCCGGGTCGGTCAGCCACTGGATCATCACGCCGCTCATCAGCGCGAGCTGCACCGAACCGAGCCCCCGCACCTCCTCCTCGGCGACCTCCGCCTCGGGCGCTCCGGTCAGCTGGGCCGCGACCCCCCGGCGGCCCACGCGCTGGCCGGCCGCCAGGAGGGCCAGCAGCTCCGGGGAGCTCTGGGCGTGGACGAAGGCCTCCACCGAGGCGATCCAGAGCCAGCGGTCGGTGCGATACGAGTCGATCTCCCGCGTCCACATGTCCGCGTACCGCTCGGCGGCCGTGCCGCCCCCCGCCGCGAGGTCCGTAGCCGTATCCGCCGCGACCCGGTGGCCCCACTCGTCGATGGCCGCGAACAGCGCCTGGTTGAGCAGGGCCTCGCGGGAGCCGAAGTGGTACCCGATCGCCGCCATCGAGACCCGCGAGGCGGTGGCGATGTCCCGCACGGTGGTGCGGAGATATCCCTTCTCCTCCAGGCAGCGCCGCGCCCCGGCCAGCAAGTCCTCGCGATTTCCCATGCCCGGGATCGTACGTCCACCCACTTGGGCAAGCGCGCTATACAAACGTATTGCGCGCACGATCTATACACGCATACAGTCGCTGTCATGACGCATCCCATCGCGCTCCGACGCGAACTGACCATCGACGGCCGCCGCCTCTCCTACCTCGACCACGGCCCCGCCACCGGCCGTCCGCTCCTCGCCCTGCACGGCCATCTCTCCGAGGGCGCCTCCTTCGGCCACCTGGCCGCCGAGCTCGGCCCCGAGTGGCGGGTCATCGCCCCCGACCAGCGCGGTCACGGCGACTCCGACCGGGCGGCCGACTACGGCCGGGAGGGTTACGTCTCCGATCTGACCGCCCTGCTCGACCACCTGGACCCCGGCCCGGTCGTCGCCCTCGGCCATTCCCTGGGAGGGGTCAACGCGCTGCACCTCGCCGCCGTCCGGCCGGCCGCGGTCGCCGCGCTCGTCAACACCGACGCACCGGTCGACCTGCCGCACCAGGACCCCGGCCCGCTGGCCTTCCTCGCGGGCTTCCCCTACACCGCCCCCACCCGGGAGGAACTGATCGCCGCCTGCGGCCCGGTGGGCCCGATGGTGGGGCCCCTGCTGCGCCCCCTGGCGGCCGGCGACGGATGGCGGCTGCCGTTCCACCCGCAGGACACCCTCGACTCCGAACGCCAGGTGCACGGAGACCACTGGGCGCAGTGGCTGGCGAGCGACTGCCCGGCGCTGGTGATCAACGGCAGGAAGAGCCAGGCCCTCCCCGCCGAGCAGGCCGCCGCCATGGCGTCACTGCGCCCGCGCACCTCGCTCGTCACCCTGGAGACGGATCACTTCGTGCAGCTCCAGGACCCGAAGGGCTTCGCGCGGGCGGTACGGGAGTTCCTCGCGACCCTGTGACGCGCAAGGGAAGGCACATAAGGGCGCATTGACCATCGCGCTCGTGCTCTCGCACGCCCCCATCGCTTCCATCGAATGCGGGAATGAGCCAGTTCGTGAGCAGCCCGGCACACCCTGCGGAGAACTGGGCACAGTTCACACACTGTTGCTCCACACGCCGACACAGGAACTGAGGGCCCCGCTCATGACGACGCTTCTGTTGGTACACGCCGTGCCCCTGTGGCGGGCTTCCCTGGCCAGCCTGCTCAGCGCCGACGCCGAGCTTCGCGTACGGACCGCGGACAAGGGCGGCGTGCGCGCCGCTGTGGAAGAGTCGCTCCCCGACATATTCATGACCGATCTCGACTGTCCGGACTCCGTCGAAGTGCTGAGCGAGGTGGACTCCGTCCGGAAGTCCGCCGACAACGGCGGGGCGCTGGTCGTCCTGGCCAGGGGCGACCGGCCCGGCGGGCTCCGCAGAGCGTTCAACGCGGGCGCTCGCGGCTACATCGACAAGTACGGACCACCGAAGAACCTGGCCGAGGTCATGCACAAAGTGGCCGACGGGGGGCGGCACATCGACGAGTCCCTCGCCTTCGGCCTGTTACAGGCGGCGGAGGTGCCCTTATCGTCGCGGGAGCTGAGCGTGCTGTCGCTCGCCGCGGAAGGCGAGTCCGTGACCTCGATAGCGGGTGCCCTCCACCTGACCCGCGGAACCGTACGCAACTACCTGGCCGCCGCCATCCGGAAGACGGGGGCGCGCAACCGGCAGGACGCCATACGGCTCTCGAGCCAGTTCGGCTGGCTCTAGCACCGGCCCGCCGCCGGGCGCGTCGGACCGTCGGCGCCCCGGCTGCTCAGGCACCGGGGCCTCGCGGTGTAGCACCTGGCGGGGCGGGAACAGCGCCTCAGCCCGGATCCGGGGCCCACAAGCCCGTCAGGTCGCGGTAGAGGGCGGAGCTCCTGAGCAGCTCCGCCGAGGTGCCGAGCACGGTCCGGGAACCGTCCACCACCAGGATCCGGTCCGCGCGCCGGGCCGAGGACAGGCGGTGGGCGATGACGACCAGGGTCTCGGCACGGGCGGCGAGCGCCGTCTCCGCCCGTGCCTCCGCCGCCGGATCGAGGTGGCTGGTCGCCTCGTCCAGGACGAGCAGCGGGGCGGTGGCCACGTACGCCCGCCCCAGAGCCACCAGTTGGCGCTCGCCCAGGGTGAGCCGGGTGGGCTCGACCCGCGCGTCGAGCCCGCCGAGCCGTGCGCACAAGGGCTCAAGACCGAGTGCGGCCACGGCGTCGGTGATGTCGTGCCCGGGCGCGTCGGGGCGCAGGTAGCGCAGGTTGTCGCGCAGTGACGCGCTGAACACGTACGCCTGTTGCGGGAGGAGCGTGCGCACGCCCCTGGGGTCCACGGCGGACGGGGGGCGGCCGTGCCACCGGACCTCGCCCCGCGTGGGGGTGACGACCCCGGCGAGGACCGCCGCGAGGGTCGACTTCCCGCTGCCGCTCGGTCCCACCACCGCGAGGCGGTCCCCCGCCCTGATCTCGAGGTCCAGCCGGTCCAGCACGGGGCGGGCCGACGGGCCGTAGGCGAAGCTCACGGCGCGCAGTTCGACGACGGCGGTGGCCGGACGAGGAAGCGGCGCGGGCGCCCGGGTCGGCGAGGCAGGGGCGGCAGCCGCGGAACCTGTCGGGCCGGTCGGTGGGCCGACGACCGCGCCAGCCGGTGGACGGGGTCCGCCCTGGCCGGCCACGGCGGCGGGAGACGGCCCCGACGCTCCGGTCCGTGCGTCCCCCGCGGCGGGCGCGGACGCGGGCTCGGCGGGCGGCCTCACGGGGTCGGTGAAGCGGTCGAGCACCACCACCAGCCTGCCTCCGGCCGTGCCCAGCATGCTCATGAGCGCGTGCACCGCCGGGGCGAGGGCCTGGGTCAGATACGTCAGTGCGCCCACCAGCGCTCCCCCGGTGAGCCCCCGGTGCAGGAGCCAGGGCGCCGCGAGCAGCAGGAGGAGCGGAGGGACCCGGCCGCAGACGGCGAGCGCGAGGACGCGCACCGCGGCCCAACGGGCCAGCGAGCGGGCGGCCCCGGCCTGCTGTTCCGCGAGCATCCGGGTCTCGGCGGCGACCCGGTCCGCCGCCCCGGCCGCCGCGATGTCACGGAGCGCGGACGCGGTCTGTCCCGCGTGCGCGGCGAAGGCCTCGTCGGCGCCGAGGTAGGCGCGTTGGGCCGCCGCCATCGGGACGAGCGTGGCCACGAACAGCGCCAGTCCGAGGATGAGCGGAGGGAGCACGATCAGGAGCAGCGCGGGCGCCAGCGCCGCGAGCCCGGCCAGCGCCCCGGCCGCGGTGAACACGAAGGAGCGCAGGGTCAGCACGAGCCCGGCCCAGCTGTCGCGGGCGATCTCGCTCTGATGGGTGACCTGGGAGACGGAAGTGGCCGTGGCGTCCGCCGGACGGTCCAGGGCGGTGGTCAGGGCGCGGGCGACCGCGCGACGCACCAGCCCGTCGCGGAACGGTTCGACCAGGTCGGCCAGTCGGGCGAACACCCTCCGTGTCGCGACTCCGGCCGGCAGGAGGGCGAGGGCCGCCGCCGCCAGCCACAGCAACCCGGTGGACGGGTGACCGGCCAGGAATCCCTGGTCGAGCGCGCGGGCCACCCCGTAGCCGCTCAGGAACGTCTGGCCGAACTCCAGCAACGACCAGCCGCCCAGCCGCACCAGGACGGGGACGCGGGCACGCAGGAACGGCACGCCTTCGCGGACGACCCGGCCGAGGGCCCCGTCCCGCGCGGAGCGGTCCGGCGCGGCGCGCCCGGACCGGGACCGCGAGGACGTCACCCCAGGGGGCCGGGGACGGCCGGCGCGGCGCGCGGCGGCCCGGGGCGGCTCCACCGTCATCGGGTGTCCTCCCGTGGACAGGGCGGCGGTGCGCCGGGGCGTGCGGGCTCGGCCACGTCTCCCGCGCCGGCCGACGTGCCGTCCTGCGACCGCTCCGGCGCGGCGAAGACCGCACGGTAGGAGGGGTCGGCCCACAGGTCGCTGTGCCGGCCCACCGCGCGCACCGCGCCGTCCTCGATCCAGACGACCTGGTCGGCGTCCACGGCCGAGGACAGCCGGTGCGCGACGATCACTCGCGTACGGGATCCGGCGCGGTCGGCCAGGGCCCGCTGCACCTCGCGTTCGGTCACGGTGTCGAGGCTGGAGGTCGCGTCGTCCAGCACGAGGAGACGGCCGGGGTGAGCGAAAGCCCGGGCGAGGCCCAGGCGTTGGCGTTCTCCGCCCGACAACGGCGCCTCGCTCAGCGGGGTGTCGTAGCCGAGCGGCAGCAGACTGATGAAGCCGTGCGCCGACGCGGACCGTGCCGACGAACGGATCTGCTCGGCGGAGGGGCGGCTCACGCCGAACGCGATCGTGTCCTGGACGGTCGTGCCCAGGAGGGCGGGCCGCGCGAAGGCGTAGGCGATGTCCCGCCGCAGCGCGGTGGTGTCGACTGCCGTCAGCACGGTCCCGTCCAGGGTGACGGTGCCCGCGTCGGGGTCCGTGAGGCGGCCCGCCACGGCGGCTAGCACGGACTTGCCCGAACCGGAGCGGCCGACCACCGCCGTCGACGACCCGCCCGGCAGCGTGAGGCTCACCTTGCGCAGCAGGTGCTCGCCGTCGCGGATCACCTCCACGTCCCGCAGTTCCAGTGTTCCCGGTCCGCCGGGGGGCAGTTCGCCCGAACGGTGCGGCATCGCGGGAAGAGCGAGGAGCGGATCGATCCGGCGGGCGGCGGCGTGGCTGCGCGACAGCGCGCCCAGTGCGCCGGTCAGGGATCCGACGCCGACGGTGAGCACCGCGTACCGGGACACGGCCACGAGGTCTCCGACGCTGAGGGCGCCTGCGGCGAGGCGCAGACCGGCCACGGCGAGCACGAGGAAGGTGAGCAGCGGAAGGAGTACGGCGCTGTGGCCGGTGGCCCGCCCGAAGACCTGCCAGGTGCGCCGGCCGTGGACGTCCAGGGCGGTGAGCGGTTCGAGGATCCTGGTGTATTCACGGGCTCCGGTGTGGGCCGCCCGGATGGTCGCGGCGCCCTCCAGCGCCTCGGTGAGCCGCGTGGCCAGGTCGGCCTGGGCCCGTTGGTATCCGGCGGTGGTGTCGGCGGTGTGCCGGGCGAACGTCCGCAGGAGGACGACGAGGGCGGGAGCGCCGACGAGGAGCGCGGCCGCGGTCCACGGGTCGACGAGGACGAGGCCGGTCAGGCCGCCCGCGGGGAGCAGCACGCCGGCGACGGAGCCGGCCGCGGTGACCGGTGCGGTGGCGGCGTCGGCGGCGTTGGCGGTGAGCCGGGTGGTGAGGTCTCCCGGTGCGAAGGCCTGTCCGTGCCGGGGTTCGGCCCGCAGGAGCCGGTCGACGGTGGCGCCGCGCAGCCACGCGGTCAACCCGGCGGTCGTGGTCCCGCCGAGGAGCGCGACGGCCGCGTCCAGGAGGACTTCGGCGACGGTGAGCGCCATGGCCAGCCTCAGCGCGGGCCAGGGCACGGCCGCGTCCGCGGTGACGCGGTCCACGGCGCTGCCCAGCACGGCGGGCAGTGCGACGGCGGCCAGGGCCGCGCCGACGGAACACAGCAGGAGCGCGGTGAGAGCGAGGGGGCGGCGCCGGGCCAGTGCGCGCGGCAGCGCGCCGGAGGCGGCCGGGCCGTCGTTCGGTGGGCCGCCCGTCGGCGACCGGTCGGCGCTGGTGTCCACGCCTGGATCCCTTCCGTGGGGCCGTATCCGCCCCGGGCCCGTCGTACCTGCGGATGTGCGTGGGGCCGGCCCCGGGCGGACGTGCCGCCCGGGGCCGGCCTGCGACGTACTCGCCGGTCGGTGCGGGTACTCACCGGCCGGTTCGGCTACACGTCGTCACGGGGTGCAGAGCACGACGCTCAGCGAGCTGTACTCACAGACGAGCAGGCTGACCTGGCTGCCCGTGGCCACGTCGCCGTACGCCTCGTCGGCGGGGGTGTCCATCGTCTGAAGGTCGAGAAGCGCCATGATGGTGTCCTTTCCTGGGGACGGTTGTTTTCATTCACTGACGACCCCGGACGGGGCCGGTTCGAGGGCCGCGGAACGCGGCGGGGTGTGCCGCAGGGGCGGCAGGAACGGCAGCGACGCGCCGGTGTCCGCGTACGCGCTGCCGAGAGCGAGGAGGCAGCCGGCCGTGCCGGTCGCCAGGTCCATCGAGAGCCGCATCAACTGCTCACCGGGGAAGGCGAGCTCTCCCTCGTACGGCATCGCGTGACAGCCCAGGAGCTCGGCGTGCCGGTGGATGACGCGTCGCCGGTCGCTCAGGTCGCCGGCCGGGGTGCGGGCCAGCTGGAGGACGAGTCCGGCCACGCCCCGGAACAGGCCGGGCTGCACGTAGAAGGCGGACCGGGAGGCGGGCATCAGGCAGGCCCGTGCCTTCTCCAGTTCCGCGTCCGGGCGAAGGGCGAGGTAGTCGTCGATGACCGTCGCGAGGCCGGCACTGCCCGCTCCCAGATACGGCATCGTGCGGGTGCCCTCCACCACCAGCAGCGTCCCGTCGGCGCCTTCCTGGCAGCGGGCCAGGTCACGGCGCAGGGCGGTGCCGGCCAGGTCGAGGAGGCGCCGTTCCCCGGTCGCCCCGTACCTGCGCAGGAGCAGCAGCGCCACGCCCGCCGCGCCGTACAGCAGTCCCGTGCGGTGGGCGGGTGCGCCGTCGGTGAGGGCCTGGACGGCGAGCGCGGCGCAGTGGTCGGCGGCGCGGGAGAGGGCGGGGCCGTCGGCGGCGGCCGCGCCGCGGGCGAGGTCGTCGAGAGCGAGCGCGATGCCCGCGTATCCGCTGTGCAGGTCGGCGGTGAGGCCTTGCAGGGGCTGGCGCACGATGAGCCGGGCGAGCTCCGCGGCCTGCTCCCGGTGGCCCAGTCGGTCCAGGGTCCAGGCGATGCCGGTCAGTCCGTCGTAGAAGCCGAGGGGGGTGCCGGGAGCCGGGTCCTTGGCCTTCGCGAGCAGCCACTGCACCGCCTGCGGACAGGACGGGGCGCCGGTCTCGTGGAGCGCGTAGAGCACCCCGGCGGCCCCGTAGCCGAAGGACTGCCCGCCGGCCGGTGACGCGAACTGGGCGATGTCGCCGGGGAAGCAGCGGTCCTCGCGCTCCGGTGTGCAGGACGCAATAATCGCCCGGGCCATCGAGTCGCGGCTGCGCGGCCAGTCCCCGGGCGCCGGCAGCGACGGCGCGTCCGGTGCGAGTCGTGTGCCCGCCCCGTGCGCGGGGACCGCCCGGCGTCGCGCGTCGCCGTCCTCGTCGGCGGCCTCGCGGAGTATCTCCGCGACGGCCGGGCGCAGTTCGGCGTCGGTCACCGGGAAGACGCGCGTGATCTCCTGGGCGAGCCGTACGGCCTTGCGCCGGTCGATGGCGAAGTGCGTGGTCAGCGGGAGGTACAGGGAAAGGCGCAGGCAGGCGAGCGCGTACCGGTCGATGTCCGCGCCGCGCCGGTCGGAGGGGGCCACGAACGCCGGGTTGGCCACGATCTGCCGGGCCCGGTCCCGTGTTCTCGACGCGGCCTCGAAGTCCAGCAGCACGACGCGGGACTCGTCCTCGGAGACCATGATGTTGCTCATGTGGAGGTCACTGATGACCACGCCCCGCTCGTGGACGGCGTGGACGGCGTCCTCGACGAGGGCGTACATCCTCTGTGCCCAGGCCGCGTGTTCGGCGATCGCTTCCGGTGACGGCTCCGCGTGGGACAGGGGGAAGCGGCGGGCGAAGACGGAGTTGAGGGTGGCGCCGGCCACGTGCTGGAGCACGAGGAAGCGGTGCTCCCCCACGTCGATCACGTCCCGGACGTCCGGGACGCACTCCAGGCCCGCCAGCATGTCCAGCGCGGCCCGTTCCCGCTCCAGCCGCGCCACCGCGTCGGCCCCGTCCGCCGCCAGCCCGGCGTACGGTCGCGCTTCCTTGAGCACGACGCGCTCGTCGGTCCGGGTGTCCCGGCCCACGTAGACGCCTCCGCCGTTGGAGAAGTGCAGGGCGCCCTCGACCTGGTAGGGCACGTCGGCCAGCCCGACGGCCTTGCGCGCCTCCAGGTGCGGCAGGAGGAAGGGCGGCGGCGTCACCCAGGCGGGGATGCTCAGGGCCGGACCGCGTGCGTCGGGGACGAGCCTGCCCTCCGGATCGGCGACGGCGGGCACGAGGCGCCCGTCGGGGCCGGGACAGAAGCGCGGCGCGAAGGCTCCGTACCGTACGTGCACCGGCCCGGCGCCCAAGCGCAGATCACTGAGGACGTACGGGCCGTGCTCCCCCTCCAGGAGGTCCATCAGGCCCTGGCAGACCTCGGGGAACTGCTCCTCGGAGTGCGGGTAGACCGTGATGAACTTCCCGCTGCCCGCCCGGTCCGCGTACTTCGCGTTGCGCAGGAGCAGCAGGGCCGGCCCGGGGACGCACTTGAAGGGCAGCTGACGCGCCACGCAGAAGGCGAAAACCCGGCCGAGCACGGATTCCGCGTTGTCGAGTGCGGCCGACACGTGGATCTTCCAGCCCTGGGCCGGCACCCGCACACCGGGCGGGCTGAACGAGAGCCAGTCCCCGCGCCGCGAACGCTCCCATCCGTCGGGGCCGGCACCGCGGGCGGGGCCGTAGAGGGCTTCCTCGGCCCGGGGCCCGGCGGCGGAGCGGTGCGGCGCGTCGTAGAAGACACGGTCCGCTTCGCAGTACGCGGCGTACTCCGGATTCACGCACAACTCCCTGTCCAGGCGATGTCGTCGGCCTGGAAAAAGGTGCCACGCCGGCCCGGGGCGCGACAGTCACCGCTGTCATGACTCGTTCATGCGGATCGACCGTGCACCTTGCATCTGCGCTTCGCACGGGGGGCGGGTGCGGGTGGGGGGGGGCACCGCATGGGTGCGGCGCCCTCCGCCGGGACCCGCCGGCCCATGGAAAAGGGGCGGTGGGCCCGCCGGCCCACCGCCCCGTCCAGCCCTCGCGTAGGGGTTACTGCACGACCGTGATCCGGTCCGCCACCGGCGGTGCCAGCGGCGCCGCGGCCGTGGAGTGCGCGGCCAGGTAGGCGTTGAACAGGTCCAGGTCGGAGGGACCGACCAGCTTGTTCGTGCCGGCGCCGAGGGCCGCGAAGCCGTCGCCGCCGCCCGCCAGGAACTCGTTCATCGCGACCCGGTAGGACGTGGCCGGATCGATCGGCTCACCGTTCAGCCGGATCGTGTCGGTGACCACGCGGGCCGCACCGGCCTTCGTCATGTCCAGGGTGTACGTGAGGCCCTTCGAGATCTGGAGGATCTTCGGGCTGGCCTCGTTCGAACCGCTGACCTGCTGCTGCAGCGCGGACACCAGCTGCGCACCGGTCAGGTCGACGACGTTCATCATGTTGGTGAACGGCTGCACGGTGAACGACTCGCCGTACGTCACGACACCGTCGCCCTCACCGCCCGTCGCCTTGTAGACCAGGTCGGCGCGGATACCGCCCGGGTTCATGAACGCGACGACCGCGCCGCCCTTGTCCGCCGGGGCCAGACCCTCCAGCTGCGCGTCGGCGATCAGGTCGCCGAGCGGCTTCTCGGGGGCCGTGGAGCCGCGGCCGTTGATGTCGGCGGAGATGAAGCCCTGCGGCCGGTTGGCGATCGGCGCCGCGAGGGTGTTCCAGCGGGCGATCAGGTCGGTCATGTCGGTGGCCTTGGCCTGGTCCCGGGTGACGATGTGGTTCGCCGAGACCGGGTTCGCGGGCGCGGGGTGCTTCGACGACGCCTTCGCCGAGCCCTTCACCGCGGTGCGCACGATGTCCTGGGTGCGCCGGTCGTACGTGAGCGTCGTGTCCGTGTACAGCTTGCCGAACGACGAGGCCGAGGTGACCAGGCGCGGGTTGCCCGCCGGGTCCGGGATCGTGCACACGTAGGCCTGGTGGGTGTGGCCCGTGACCAGCGCGTCGACCTTCGGCGAGATGCCCTTGGCGATGTCGGTGATCGGCCCGGAGATCCCGTCACCGGCGCCGGGGCTGTCGCAGTCGTAGTTGTACGAGGACGAGGCCGGGGCGCCGCCCTCGTGGATCAGCGCGACGATGGACTTCACGCCCTGCCGGTCCAGCTCCTTGGCGTACTTGTTGACCGTCTCGATCTCGTCGTGGAACTTCAGGCCCTTGACGCCGTTGGCCGTCACGATGTTCGGCGTGCCCTCCAGGGTCACCCCGATGAAGCCGATCTTGACGCCGTTCTTCTTCCACACCGTGTACGGCTTGAGGATCGGCTTGCCGGTCTTCTCGTCCGTCACATTGGCGGCCAGGTACGGGAAGTCGGCGCCCTGGAACTTCTTGCCCTGCTCGTAGCACCCCTCGACCGGGTGGCAGCCGCCGTTCTGGAGGCGGGCCAGCTCGGTGGCGCCCTCGTCGAACTCGTGGTTGCCGACGGTCGTCACATCGAGGTCGATCTTGTTGAGCGCCTCGATGGTCGGCTCGTCGTGGAAGAGACCCGACAGCAGCGGGCTCGCCCCGACCATGTCGCCGCCGGCCGCGGTGATGGAGTACGGGTGGCCCTTGCGCGCGGCACGCAGCGAGGAGGCGAGGTACTCCACGCCGCCGGCCGGGACGGCCTTCGTCGTGCCGTCGGCCTGCTTCTCGGCGACCGTGCCGGCCGAGCCGGCCGGCGGCTCCAGGTTGCCGTGCAGGTCGTTGAAGGACAGCAGTTGCACGTCGACGGTGCGGGCCGGCGTGTGATGGCCGTGGCCCTTGCCGTGCCCGTGGGCGCCGGCCGGCATGGCGGCGACCAGCGCGCCGACGGTGGCCAGACCGGCTGCGGCGGCGAGCACCCGCCGGGACGCGCGGTTCTTCTGCGGTGTCGCTGACATCGGTCCCCTTGTGAGTTCAGCGGGAGGTGTGAGGGTGGTGACAAGTCTGGAGACTGCGTGCCGCAGCCTAGAGTCAACGCGCGTAGCGCGACAGGTGTCCGGGGTTACGAATAGGTTGCCGACCGCTCGGAACGGGGCGATTCGCCCTCATCACGCACCTGTACGAGCAGAGACGTCACGGCTCGGGTTCCGGGGCGGGTCGCTCCGCGGGGTGCGGCCGTTGCTTGGTGCGGGGCCCCTGCGGGGTGCGGGGTGCTGTGGTGCGGGGTTCCGTCCTCAATCGCCGGACGGGCTTGTGTGCGGGTTCCCCGCGGGGTCCCCTGCGGGGCGCGTCTGCGTGGGGGGGGGGGGTGGGGGCCCGGCCGGCAGACACCGCAAAAAATG
>NZ_JBEXXO010000016.1:165520-215909 GCF_040630435.1 Streptomyces sp. NPDC005803
CAATTAACTTTTTCCCCTCCCCCACTCTGTTCATTTGTGGACGGGCTGTTTTTGTGCGGGTTCCCCGCGGGGTCCCCTGCGGGGCGCTTCTGCTTGGTGGGTGGGGGTGGGGGCCCTCCGGGCAGACTCCTCAAAAATGGCGTGTGCACCCGACGACGCATCGGTACCCGGGTCGTACGCCATTTTCTGCGGGGACTGCCCTGCACGCCCCCACCCGGCATCAGTCGCGTCTGCACACCGGCCCATATGACCGTCGCAGACGCGAGACGGCCGGGGCCGGGGGCGTGCAGGGGAGTCCCCGCAGGACGACGAACATCGACCCGGGTCCGCTGCGTACCCGCGGAACGTTCGTCGTCCGAGGAGACGCCCCGGAGGGACCCCGGACCCCCACCCACCGGGCAGGCGCACACCCCGCGGAGCAACCCGCACACATCAAGCCCGTCCGGCGATTGAGGACGGAACCCCCGACGCCGGACCGGGGCGAACAACGAGCCCGCCCCGGACCACCGCACCCCGCGGAGCACCCGCACCACACCAAGCCCGTCCGGCGATTGAGGACGGAACCCCGCGCCCCGGACCGGGGCGAACAACCGGCCCGCCCCGCGCCAACAGAACCCCGCGCCCCGACAGGGGCAGGGCACAGAACCCCCGCCCCCGCCGTACGCTCGTACACATGACGACTGACGTACCCCTCCCCGCCCCCGGACGCGAGATCCAGACGCTCGACACCCTGTCCCCCGACCAGGCGGTCGCCGTCTCCGAGCTCCTCGCCGAAGCCGCACGGTCCGACGGCCGGCAGGCCGTGTCCGAGCAGGGGCGGCTGCAGCTGCGGGGCGGGCACCGGGACGGCGTGCGGCACTTCCTGCTGACCGCCGGCGGCACGCTGGTCGGGTACGCGCAACTGGAGGACACCGACCCCGTCGAGGCGCCGGCCGCCGAGCTGGTCGTGCACCCCTCGCACCGCGGCCACGGGCACGGGCGGGCGCTCGGGGCGGCCCTGCTCGCCGCCACCGGAAAGCGGCTGCGCGTCTGGGCGCACGGCGGGAAGTCCGCGGCACGGCACCTCGCGCAGGTGCTCGGCCTGTCGCTCTTCCGCGAACTCCGCCAGTTGCGCCGTCCGTTGAGCCCGCTGGACATCGCGGAGCCGGTACTGCCGCCGGGCGTCACCGTCCGCACCTTCGTGCCGGGCGAGGACGACGCCGCCTGGCTCTCCGTCAACAGCGCCGCGTTCGCCCACCACCCCGAGCAGGGCTCGCTGACCCAGCGCGACCTCGACGACCGCAAGGCCGAGGCGTGGTTCGACCCGAAGGGCTTCTTCCTCGCCGAGCGCGCGACCGGAGGCGGGGACGGCGCCGGGGGCAGCGAGCTGATCGGCTTCCACTGGACGAAGGTGCACGCCGACGAGCAGCTCGGCGAGGTGTACGTGGTCGGCATCCGGCCCGACGCGCAGGGCGGCGGCCTGGGCAAGGCGCTCACCGCGATCGGGCTGCGCCACCTGGCCGCCGAGGGGCTGCCCACCGCGATGCTCTACGTGGACGCGGACAACACCGCGGCCCTGACCGTCTACGAGCGGATGGGCTTCACCACCCACGAGGTGGACCTGATGTACCGCACGGAGTCCTGAGCACGCGTCAGAACCGCAAGGGGCGGCGTCGCTTGACGTCGCCCCTCTCTTGCGGCACCCTTTCACTACTCAATTAGTGAAAGGGGTGAAGATGGCACAGTCCGCAGCGGTCGAGTTCCGCATCGACCGGCGCAGCGGCGTCGCCACGTACCTCCAGATCGTCCAGCAGACCAAACAGGCCCTGCGGCTGGGGCTGCTGGAGCCCGGCGACCGGCTGCCCACCGCACGCGAGGTCGTGGAGGCCACCGCCATCAACCCGAACACCGTGCTCAAGGCCTACCGCGAGCTGGAGCGCGAGGGCCTCGTCGAGGCCCGGCGCGGCCTCGGCACCTTCGTCACCCGGACGCTCGGCGGCGCGGCCGCCGCCGACGACGCGCCGCTGCGCGCCGAACTCACCGACTGGGCGGTCCGGGCCCGCGCGGCCGGACTCGAGAGGGACGACGTGAGCGCGCTCTTCACCGCCGTACTGGACAAGGCTTTCGAGGGGGATCAGACCGGATGACAGGCGCTGCGATCGAGGCCGTCGGCCTCGGCATGAAGTACCGGAGCAGGGGCGGGGGCTGGGCGCTGCGCGACTGCTCGTTCCGGCTGCCCGAGGGGCGCGTGTGCGCCCTCGTCGGCCCCAACGGCGCCGGAAAGTCCACGCTGCTGGGCGTCGCCGCCGGGTTCCTGCGGCCCGCCGAGGGCACGGTACGGGTGCTCGGCTCGACGCCCGGCGAGGCCCGGGCCCGGATGGCGTTCGTCGCCCAGGACAAGCCGCTGTACCCGCAGTTGACGGTCACCGAGACCCTCTGGGCGGGCGCCGAGCTGAACCCGGCGACCTGGGACCAGGCCACCGCCGAACGCATCACCGCACCGCTCCCCGCGGACGCGAGGGTCCGCACGCTCTCCGGCGGTCAGCGCACCCGGCTCGCACTGGCCCTCGCCCTCGGCAAGCGGCCCGGACTCCTGCTGCTGGACGAGCCGATGGCCGACCTCGACCCGCTCGGCCGGCACCAGCTGATGGGCGCCCTCATGGCCGAGGCCGCCGAACACGGGACCACCATCGTGATGTCCTCGCACATCCTCACCGAGCTGGAGGGCGCCTGCGACTACCTCCTGCTCGTCGACGGCGGCCGGATCCGGCTCGGCGGCGAGTCGGACGACCTGCTGGCCGCGCACGCCCTGCTCACCGGTCCGGCCGGAGACCTCGCCCCGCACACCGTCGTCGAGTCCCGCACCACGGGACGGCGGCTGACCGCACTCGTCCGCAAGGAGGGCCCGGTGGACACCTCGGCCTGGGAAAGCACGGAACCGTCCCTGGAGGAGTTGCTGCTGGCGCACCTGCGGTCGCCCGACGCTCCCCCGCTGCTCACGCCGAGCGCGGACGCCGGGACCCTGGCGGCGGTGAGCGCCGCATGAGCACCCTCGCCCTGCGCGGCCCGGCCCGCGTCGTCTTACGCCAGCACCGCCGCGTCCTGTGGATCACGGGCGCGCTCGCACTCGCCGGGGTCGTCCTGCTGACCGCGTCCCTGTGGTGGAACGCGCGCACGGCGGACTCGTTCGCGGATTCCGGCTGCTCGTACCTGTACACCTCCCCCCGCTGTGGCGCGGCGTTCGACGACCTCCTCAGCCACCAGGCATGGCTCAGGGACGTGCTGCGGTACGCGGGCGCCGCCATGATGGTCCTGCCCGCGGCCGTCGGCGTGTTCGTCGCCGGTCCGATGATCGGCCGGGAGCTGGAGAGCGGTACCTACCGGCTGGCCTGGTCCCAGTCCGTCTCCCCCGCCCGCTGGCTCCTCGCCAAGCTCGCCGTTCCGGCGGTGATCGCGGTGGTGGCGGTGCCGGTGCTCTCGGCCGTCTACGCCTGGTGCCGGACCTCCCCCGACAGCGACCGCGTGGCCTGGTACGACTCGACCGCGTACGCCGCGACGGGCACGCTTCCCACGGCCTCGGTCCTGCTCGCCGTCGCCCTCGGCGCGCTCGTCGCGCTGCTGGTGCGCCGCACGCTCCTCGCCATGAGCATCACAGCCGCGGCCTACGGCGCGGTGGCACTCGCGCTCGGCGCCGTACGCAGCAGCCTGTGGGCGGTCGACACCGTGGTCACGCCCCTGAACGCCGCGGGCGGCCCGCCGGGCGACTCCCTGTGGGTCGGCGGAGGCCTGATGGCGGGGGGCCGGCGGCTGCCCGGCGACCTCTGCGACCCGGGCCCCGTACCCGACACGGACCGCTGCCTGGCGGACCACCACGTCACCGGCGCCTACGTCGACTACCACCCCGCCTCGCACTTCTGGCCCCTCCAGCTGGTCGGGACGGGCATCGTCCTCCTCCTCACCGCCGCCGCGGTCGCCCTCGCCTTCCGCGTCCTGCGCCGCCGCCACGCCTGAGAGGCGTCCGCGGCCCCGGGGGGCCTCGCGAACCCAATGCAGTTGCCTTTGAGCTGCGGGCATCGTTGCCCCATGTGTGACGGGGTGGGGCGCTGGCCAGCGGGTGCGGATCGGGATCCTGACGAAGGTGTTCACCGCTGAGCTGGTCGACGCTGCGATAGCCAAGCACGACCGGGCCGAGCGACGCCGCCGACTTCTGCCGGCCCGGCTGGTCGTGTACTTCGTACTGGCCTCGTGCCTCTTCGCCCGGGAGTCGTACGAGGAGGTACTGCGGATGCTGACCAGCGGTATCCCGGGCAGCCGGGCCCTCGCGCGGGTGAACCGGTCTTCGTTGTCCCGGGCTCGCGCCCGCCTCGGCGAGGACGTACTGGAGACCGTGTTCCGCCAGGTGGCTGGCCCGCTCGCGACGCTGGGCACGCCTGGCGCGTGGTGGCGGGGGCTGCGGCTCCTCGCCCTGGACGGCACCCAGTTCGATCTCCCGGATTCGACAAGCAACGGCGACACCTTCGACGGCCCCTCTACCACCGGCGGCATCCCCTTCGGATTCCCCCAGGTCAGGGCGGTGGTCCTCGCGGAGATCGGAACGCACGGAGTCCTCGATGCCCGTCTCGGCGGATACCGCGACGGCGAACGCAGCCTCGCCTACCCGCTGGCTGGCTCCACCGGCCCCGGAGACCTAGTCATCGCCGACCGCGGCTTCTGGTCGGTCGAGTTCGTTGACGTCTTCACGGTGGCGGGCGCGGATCTGCTGGTCAGGCTCCAGTCCAACCACCTTGGCACCGCCCAAGAAGAACTTCCGGACGGCTCGTACCTGTCGATGGCGCGACCAGGTAAGGATGTCCGGCTCCGAGCCACGCGAGAAGGCCGAACGCTGCCCAAGCACGTGATCTACCGGGTCATCACCTTCGCGAAGGACGACAAGGTCACCTACCTGGGCACGACGCTGCTCGACCCCGCGCAGTACCCGGCCGCCGAGCTGGTCGCGCTTTACCGGGAGCGTTGGGAGATCGAGCTCGCCTTCGACGAGATCAAGAACCACCTCGGCCCTGGCGGGCCGATCAGGTCACGCACGCCGGAAGGCGTCCGGCAGGAACTATGGGCCTACCTCGCCGTCCACCACGCGATCCGCCAGTTCGCCCACACAGCGGCGCTTGCCCGGCCAGCGGTGGATACCGACCGTGTTTCCTACCTGAAGTGCGTCCGCATCATTCGCCGCAGCATCCCGTCCCAGCTGGGGGCGACCGTCCCCAAGCTAACCCGCTCCTACACCGAGGCCAGGCAGGAAGCACGCAGCCGCCTCCTACCGACCCGCCGTAGCCGGGACTGCCCACGTGCGATCAAGAAGCCGAACCGATGGCCGGTGCTGAGGACCCGCGCAAGACGCAACACGGTGCAGCGCGGTCGCTGGGCCCACAACCCGACGGCGAAGCCGAAGAGCACCCGCCGGGCAGGACGACCGGCAAAACAGAATGCGTCTGCTCTGCCACCGCCCGCTGGCCCCTAATCGGGTAGTGCCAGCGCTTCGTCCCAGACATTGCCGCCTTCTGCCCAGGTCCACAGCCACTGGCGCAGCGATGGCGCCGCATAACGCAGGCCGTCATGAGGTTCCTGGCCCCAGTCCGGTTCCCAACCGTCTGCGTCCCAGAGCAGGACCGGGTGATCAACCGCTATCAACGAGACGTACCACTTCATGGTGCAGCCGCCCTCCGTCAAGAAGAACCACGACGCCGGCGACCCCCACTCCGTCCGCTTGGCGTGGATGGTCGTCGCGCAAGGCCAGTCGCCCATATGCCAATGCGGAATACGGCGCGGTGTCAGCGACGCGAGGCCGCCTTCCGGCCCGAACCCACCGTCGCCGACCTCCGTGTAGATGCGGCGGAGCAATTCAGGTAGGGGATACCCGAGGCTGCGTTCAGCAAGGTCCGCTTCTGTCTTCGTGAGAGGCGGGAACGGCTGATCCGGGAGAAGCCCAGGAGAGGGAGGCACACTCTCCAAGCCCCACGCAAGTGCGTGCAGCCTCTCCAGAAGCGCGTCGTCGTCCGCAGCAGTGCGGTGCGCAGCATCGGTCACGAGCTGGGACTGTAGTACGCGCCACTCCCTGGTCAGCCCGCGAGGCTAGGTGAAACCCACGTCAGCATGCGCCGGGCGTCAATCACCGAAGGGCGAAGCTGAGCTACCTCCGGCCAATGCAGTCCTAAGGCAACTGCATTGGCCTCGCGAACCCCCCGGGGCACGGCCACACCGCTTCCTGCATGTCATGTCGCCGTTACCGGGCATTCAGACACCCTTGCGACCCTCTCAGGATGCAGCCAGCTGTGCCGACCCCCCGCAACGGGAGAGATCCCGGCAGAGAGCGCACCGAGCGTGCGATCTCCGCGATCTCCACCCCCTCCGACGCGCCTGCGGAGCACTCCACGCGGAACAATGGGCCCATGAGCCAGCAGCCCAGCTCCGAGGCCTCGGTCCAGCCCCCCGCCCAGCCGTCCGTCGGCTCCCTCGCCGCGCACCGGCCGCACGCCGTCGCCACCCCGTCGTCCTCCCACGCCCTGTCCACCTCGGCCGACCTCGATCCCGACATCGACGCCGATGCCGACGCGTACGAACCCGACGCCGACGGGGACGAACTGCCCCAGGGGCGGTTCCTCGACCGGGAACGCAGTTGGCTCGCGTTCAACGAACGCGTTCTGGAACTGGCCGAGGACCCGGCGACCCCCCTCCTCGAACGGGCTAATTTCCTCGCCATCTTCGCCTCGAACCTGGACGAGTTCTTCATGGTCCGGGTGGCGGGCCTCAAGCGCCGCATCGCGACCGGTGTGGCGACCCGGTCCGCCTCCGGCCTCCAGCCCCGCGAGGTCCTGGACCTGATCTGGACCCGCTCGCGCGAGCTCATGGCCCGGCACGCCGCCTGCTACCAGCAGGACGTCGCCCCCGCCCTGTCCGACGAGGGCATCCAGCTGATCCGCTGGCCGGAGCTGACCGAGAAGGAACAGGCCCGGCTGTTCACCTTCTTCCGCCAGCGCGTCTTCCCGGTGCTGACCCCGCTCGCCGTCGACCCGGCGCACCCCTTCCCGTACATCTCCGGCCTCTCGCTCAACCTCGCCGTCGTCGTACGCAACCCGGTCAGCGGACACCGCCACTTCGCCCGGGTCAAGGTGCCGCCGCTGCTGACCCGCTTCCTGGAGGCCTCACCGCAGCGCTACGTCCCCATCGAGGACGTCATCGCCGCCCACCTCGAAGAGCTCTTCCCCGGCATGGAGGTCCTCGCGCACCACATGTTCCGGGTCACCAGGAACGAGGACCTGGAGGTCGAGGAGGACGACGCGGAGAATCTCCTCAAGGCCCTGGAGAAGGAGCTCATGCGGCGCCGCTTCGGCCCGCCGGTCCGTCTGGAGGTCGAGGAGTCCATCGACCCGTACGTGCTGGACCTGCTGGTACGCGAGCTCAAGGTGTCCGACGCCGAGGTCTACCCGCTGCCCGGACCGCTCGACCTCACCGGGCTGTTCGGCATAGCGTCGCTGGACCGGCCCGAGCTGAAGTACCCCAAGTTCATCGCCGGCACGCACCGCGACCTCGCCGAGGTCGAGTCCGCCTCCGCGCCCGACATCTTCGCCGCCCTGCGCGAACGCGACGTGCTGCTGCACCACCCGTACGACTCCTTCTCCACCTCCGTCCAGGCCTTCCTGGAACAGGCGGCCGGCGACCCCGACGTCCTCGCGATCAAGCAGACGCTCTACCGGACCTCGGGCGACTCCCCGATAGTGGACGCCCTCATCGACGCCGCCGAGTCCGGCAAGCAGGTCCTCGTGCTCGTCGAGATCAAGGCCCGCTTCGACGAGCAGGCCAACATCAAGTGGGCGCGCAAGCTGGAGGAGGCGGGCTGCCACGTCGTCTACGGGCTCGTCGGCCTGAAGACGCACTGCAAGCTCTCGCTCGTCGTCCGCCAGGAGGGCGACACCCTGCGCCGCTACTCGCACGTCGGCACGGGCAACTACCACCCCAAGACCGCCCGGCTGTACGAGGACCTCGGCCTGCTCACCGCCGACCCGCAGGTCGGCGCGGACCTCTCCGACCTCTTCAACCGGCTCTCCGGCTACTCACGCCGCGAGACCTACCGCCGCCTGCTCGTCGCCCCGAAGTCACTGCGCGACGGGCTGATCGTCCGCATCAACAAGGAGATCGCGCACCAGCGGGCCGGACGCCCCGCCTACGTACGCATCAAGGTCAACTCGATGGTCGACGAAGCGATCATCGACGCCTGCTACCGGGCCGCGCAGGCCGGCGTCCCCGTCGACATCTGGGTCCGCGGCATCTGCGCGATCCGCCCCGGCGTCACCGGCCTCTCCGAGAACGTCCGGGTGCGCTCCGTCCTGGGACGCTTCCTCGAACACTCCCGGGTCTTCTCGTTCGGCAACGGCGGCGAACCCGAAGTCTGGTTCGGCAGCGCCGACATGATGCACCGCAACCTCGACCGCCGCATCGAGGCCCTGGTCCGGGTGACCGACCCCGCGCACCGGGCAGCGCTCAGCCGGCTCCTGGAGACCGGCATGGCCGACACCACCTCCTCCTGGCACCTGGGCCCCGACGGGGAGTGGACCCGGCACGCCACGGACGCGGAGGGCCGGCCGCTGCGGCACGTACAGGAAATGCTCATTGACGCCCGGAGGCGCCGGCGTGCGACGCCCTGACCACCAGACACAGGCCGACGTGACCGCGGGGGCGGTGCTCGCCCCGTACCTGCGGACACAAGCCGCGGAGTTCCTGCGCAGCCTGCGTCTGCACCGCGAGAACAGTGCCCCCACCGACGCAGGACCCCGGGCCGCCGAACAGGCCACCGGGGCGCTGCGCCGCTCGTCCCGCCGGATCAGCGGCACCCTGCACACCTTCCGGGCGGCGCTCGACCCGCTCTGGGCCGAGCACCTGCGCACCGAACTGGCCTGGCTGTCCGGCACCCTCGCCCGCGAGCACGCGTACGCGGGCCGGCTGACCCGGCTCCTCGAAGCACTGCACGGACTGTCGGGGGCGCCCCTGCCGGCGGCCCGCGCCGAGACCGGCGCCGCCACCGCCGTCGCCGTCGTCGACAAGGAGCGCGCCGTCCTCGGCGTCGGCGCCGCCCGCGCCGGAGCCCTGCTGGAACGGCAGCTGACCCTCGCCCGCACCCGCGCCCACTCCGCGGCGCTCCAGGCGCTCGGCTCCTCACGCTTCCACGCGGTGGCCGACGCGGTCGCGCTCCTCGCCTCCGAGGTCCCGCTGTCCGCCGCGGCCGCCGAACCCGCCGGTGAGCTGCTGCGGGAGCCCGCCGACCGGGCGGAACAACGGCTGCTCGGCGCCGTCGCGGCGCTCCGCTCCGACGAGGCGGCCGAGCCGTACAACGAGGCCCACGACGCGCCCTGGCACCAGACCCGGCTGCTGCTGCGCCTGCACCGGTACGCCCACGAGGTGGTGCGGGGCGCCCCCGACCCGGTCCTGGCCGGCCCCGGTCACGCGCTCGATCTGCACCGGGACGCGGCGGAGGCGGCCGCGGCGGCCTCCGCGGCCGCCCGCACCCCCCGCATCGCCCCGACGACCGCGTACGCCCTGGGGGTGCTCCACGCCGACCAGCGCCACGAGGTGGAGGCGGCGCGGGCGGTCTTCCGGGAGTGCTGGCCCTACGCGACGGCGACGGCGGTCCGGCCATGACCCGGGCGGTGGGCGATGTGGTGCGGGCGGCCGGCTGCGTGCTGTGGCGGCGCTCCCCCGCGTCCGCCGTCGGGGACGTGGAGCTCTGCCTCGTACACCGGCCGCGTTATGACGACTGGTCCTTCCCGAAGGGCAAGCTGAAGCGCGGGGAGGGGGCGCTCGACGGTGCGCTGCGTGAGGTTCTGGAGGAGACGGGCCACCACTGCGTGCCGGGCCCCGCGCTGCCCACGGCCCGGTACGAGGCGGGCGGGCGGCCGAAGGAGGTCCGCTACTGGGCGGCCGAAGCGGCGGAGGGCTCCTTCGAGCCGAGCGACGAGGTCGACCGCATCGTCTGGCTCCCCCCGTCAGCCGCGCGGGAGCGGCTCACCCAGGACCGGGACGCGTGGCTCGTCGACGTCTTCGTCACCACACTTCGCTCCACCGGCGAATTGCCGTGAAATAGCGCGTCGAGGCCCCCGGACACCGATCCCGGTGTTCCCGCGCCCCGGATCCGCACCACCCGCGCGCATCCGATCCCGTCGTCCCCGACAGGCTTTCCGGGCCGCTCAGAAGGGCGCTCCATCGCGACCGCCGACGAGGCACGCGATTCCCGGTGCCGGGAATCGCCGGATGCACCGCCCCCTGGATCGCAGTTCCTGCACGGAATGCGATGCCCGTCCCGCTGTCGCCGCAATCGGTAGCGAGAGAGATTATCCCGCCGGAATTGTTGCCGTAACAGCCACCGGACGCCTACGTGACGGCCTTTACGTGAGGCACTTTCCGGCGGCGTAAACGGCGGCGAGTCCGGCGTCATGAGCGAGTGGATCCCGCCGGCGCTCCCCGCGCTGCCGCCGACAGCGGTGCGACGCTCAGCAACGCGCGCATCAGCGCCGGTGAGGCGGGCTCGGCTGTCACCGTCACCCGCCGGACGTCGACCTGACTCCGGGGCAACCGAATCCCGCGACGCGCGCGGCCGGAGCGATCGTGACCGCACCGCCGGCGAGAGCGGCAAGGCCGTGGAGAACCACCGGCACGCGCGAGTACGTACCCACACCCCTGATGCAGAGTCACCCGGCACTGGTTCACTGCGCTATCGCATTCCGGTGCATGTCGAAGTCGGTTGAATGCGTCCCCCCACACCGTTTGAGCGCACCGATCCCTCTCGCGATACATCTGCTCCCTTCCCCGCCGGGCCGGCCCGGAGGCATATTCCACAGGAGCCGGCGCACATTCCGCTCAGACTTCCACCGGGCCTGCCCTCCGGGAAATGACAAAGCGATACCACCCTTCGGGTAGCACCGTCGGAATTCCACCTGATCCAGGGTTCCGGAGCCCCCCTCGGCCCGTGCCGTTCCGCCCCTCGGGCGGGCGGCGAAAGGCGGCACCTCGCCGTAGGTCAAGGTTCACCTCTCGTTCACTCACCCCCGTCGGCCGCTTCACCTGTTCTGCCTAATTTCGGACGTACCAGGTGCACGGCACACGCCCACCGCACCACTCCCTCGCACGCCGTCGTAGACCGAAACCACCGCGGCGGCTCCTGGAAGGAACACCCGAAAGTGAAGCTTCAGCGCAAGAACCGGCTTCGTGCCACCGCGCTCGGTGCCCTCGCCGTCTCCGGCGCCCTGGTCCTCACGGCGTGCGGTTCGGACAACAACAGCGGCGGCGACACCGGCGGGAGCGGCGGCCAGACGAAGGCCGCGTCGAACGTCAAGTGCGACGGTGCCAAGGGTCAGCTGCGCGCCTCCGGGTCCAGCGCACAGAAGAACGCCATGGACCTCTGGGTCAAGGAGTACATGGCGGCCTGCTCCGGCGTGGAGATCAACTACAACTCCTCCTCGTCCGGCGAGGGCATCGTCGCCTTCAACCAGGGCACCGTCGGCTTCGCCGGTTCCGACTCGGCGCTGAAGCCCGAGGAGGTCGCCGACTCGAAGAAGATCTGCAAGAGCGGCCAGGGCATCAACCTCCCGATGGTCGGCGGCCCGATCGCGATCGGCTTCCACCTCGACGGCGTCGACAGCCTCACGCTGGACGCCCCCACCCTCGCCAAGATCTTCGACACGAAGATCAAGAAGTGGAACGACGAGGCGATCGCCAAGCTGAACCCGGGTGCCAAGCTCCCGGACAAGGCGATCCAGCCCTTCCACCGCTCCGAGGACTCCGGCACCACCCAGAACCTCGGCAAGTACCTGGGCGCGGCCGCCCCGGCCGACTGGAAGTACGAAGCCGAGAAGAAGTGGCCGGCCCCCGGCGGCCAGGGCGCCACCTCCTCGTCCGGCGTCGCCACCCAGGTGAAGCAGGTCGACGGGTCGATCGGCTACTTCGAGCTCTCGTACGCCGCCTCGCAGCAGATCACCACCGTCGACATCAACACCGGTGGCTCCGCCCCGGTCAAGGCCTCCTCGGAGAACGCGTCCAAGGCCATCGCCGCCGCCAAGATCAAGGGCACCGGCAAGGACCTGGCGCTCTCCCTCGACTACACCACCAAGGCCGACGGCGCCTACCCGCTGGTCCTCGTGACGTACGAGGTCGTCTGCGACACCGGCAACAAGGCCGACACCCTCGGCACCGTCAAGTCCTTCCTGACCTACACCGCCTCCGCGGACGGCCAGAAGCTGCTCACCGAGGCCGGCTACGCCCCGATCCCCGACGCGATCAACGCGAAGGTCCGCGAGACGGTCGCCGGCCTCTCGTAACCACGCCGCCCCACCCGCACGACGCACGACGCAACAGGCGGCCCGGTCCGGTGCACCCCTCCGGACCGGCCCGCCACCCCGACCCATCCGGTGCACCGCCGCCAGGGGAGCCCCGGAGAGTGCCTGACAGGCGCCCCCGACTCCCCCACACAGACCGGAAAGACCATGGCTTCCACCACACAGACAGAAATCCCACCGGCCCCGCCGGGCCCACGCCCGCGGCCCAGGTCCACGGGCCGCGCCGGCGACAGGATCTTCCTGGGCCTGTCCCGCGGCTCGGGCATCCTGCTGCTCGTGATCATGGCGTCGATCGCCGTGTTCCTCAGTTACCGCGCCGCGATCGCCATCTCCGAGGACGAGGGCAACTTCCTCACCACCTTCGACTGGAACCCGGCCGGCGACCCGCCCGTCTTCGGCATCGCCGTCCTGCTCTTCGGCACCGTCGTCAGCTCGATCATCGCGATGGTCATCGCGGTTCCGATCGCTGTCGGCATCGCCCTGTTCATCTCGCACTACGCACCGCGCAAGCTCGCCGGCGCGATCGCGTACGTCATCGACCTGCTCGCCGCGGTGCCCAGCATCGTCTACGGCATCTGGGGCGCGCTCGTCCTCGTGCCGTACCTCGAAGGCCTCAACCTCTGGCTCGACCAGTTCTTCGGCTGGACGTACCTCTTCGAGAAGACCGAGATCGGCGTCGCCCGCTCGCTCTTCACCGTCGGCATCCTGCTCGCCATCATGATCCTGCCGATCGTGACCAGCGTCAGCCGCGAGGTCTTCCTCCAGGTCCCCCGGATGAACGAGGAGGCCGCGCTCGCGCTCGGGGCCACCCGCTGGGAGGTCATCCGCTTCTCCGTGCTGCCCTTCGGGCGCTCCGGCGTGATCTCCGCCTCGATGCTGGGCCTCGGCCGTGCGCTCGGCGAGACGATGGCCGTCGCCACGGTCCTGTCGCCGAGCTTCCTCATCTCGCTGCACGTGCTCAACCCGGGCGGCGGGACGTTCGCCCAGAACATCGCCGCGAAGTTCGGCGAGGCCGACGCGTTCGGGCGCGACGCCCTGATCGCCTCCGGCCTGGTCCTCTTCGTCCTCACCCTGCTGGTCAACGGCGCCGCGCGGCTCATCATCGCCCGCCGCAAGGAGTACTCGGGGGCCAACGCATGAGCCACGCATCCACCAGCGTCCAGGAACGCCCGACGCCCACACCGCCCGCGCCGGTGGGCAGCCTCAGCAGCCGGGCCCTTCCCCGCCTGGCCCCGCTCGGGTTCGCCGTCGTGTCGATCGCCCTCGGCGTCGGCATCGGGGCGGCCGCCGGCTGGCACAGCCGCGTCCAGTGGGGCCTGCTCTCCGCGCTGCTCTTCCTGGCGATCTCGTACGTCGCGACCAGCGTCGTGGAGAACCAGCGCCAGGCCAAGGACCGCCTCGCCACCAGCCTCGTCTGGGTCTGCTTCCTGATCGCCGTCGTCCCGCTGGCCTCCCTGCTCTGGACGACCATCAGCCGCGGCTCGGAACGCCTGGACGGTTACTTCCTGACCCACTCGATGGCCGGCGTCCTCGGCCCCGAGGCCAGCGGCGGCGTCTACCACGCACTGATCGGCACGCTGGAGCAGGTCGGCATCGCCACGGTGATCTCCGCCCCGATCGGCCTGCTCACCGCGGTCTACCTGGTGGAGTACGGCAAGGGCGCGCTGGCCAAGGCCGTCACCTTCTTCGTCGACGTGATGACCGGCATCCCGTCCATCGTCGCCGGTCTCTTCGTCCTCTCGATCATGCTGATCGCGGGACTCGAGCCCTCCGGCCTGATGGGCGCCCTGGCCCTGTCGATCCTGATGATCCCGGTCGTGGTCCGCTCCACCGAGGAGATGCTGAAGCTCGTACCGAACGAGCTCCGCGAGGCCTCCCTCGCCCTCGGCATCCCGAAGTGGCGCACCATCCTCAAGGTGGTCCTCCCGACCGCGATCGGCGGCATCGCCACCGGCGTCATGCTCGCCATCGCGCGCATCGCCGGCGAGACCGCGCCGATCATCCTGCTGGTCTTCGGCAGCCAGCTGATCAACCCGAACCCCTTCGAAGGCGCCCAGTCGTCACTGCCGTTCTACATCTACGAGCAGTACAAGATCGGCGAGACCGCGTCCTACGACCGCGCGTGGGCGGCCGCCCTGGTCCTGATCGCCTTCGTCATGATCCTCAACCTGGTGGCCCGCGGCATCGCCCGCTGGAAGGCCCCGAAGACCGGCCGCTAGGTCCGGCGGAAAGCAGTGATTCAGATGGCCAAGCGCATCGACATCAGCGGCCTGTCGGCCTTCTACGGCAGCCACAAGGCGATCGACGACATCTCCATGACCGTGGAGCCCCGCTCCGTGACCGCCTTCATCGGCCCGTCCGGCTGCGGCAAGTCCACCTTCCTGCGCACCCTGAACCGGATGCACGAGGTCACCCCCGGTGGCCGCGTCGAGGGCAAGGTGCTGCTGGACGACGAGAACCTGTACGGATCGAACGTCGACCCGGTCACCGTGCGCCGCACGGTGGGCATGGTCTTCCAGCGCCCGAACCCGTTCCCGACCATGTCGATCTTCGACAACGTGGCGGCGGGCCTGCGGCTCAACGGCAAGTACCGCAAGAGCGCGCTCAGCGACATCGTGGAGAAGTCGCTGCGCGGCGCGAACCTCTGGAACGAGGTCAAGGACCGGCTGAACAAGCCCGGCTCCGGCCTCTCCGGCGGTCAGCAGCAGCGTCTGTGCATCGCCCGCGCCATCGCGGTCGAGCCCGACGTCCTGCTCATGGACGAGCCGTGCTCCGCCCTGGACCCGATCTCCACCCTCGCCATCGAGGACCTGATCGGCGAGCTGAAGGAACGCTTCACGATCGTCATCGTGACGCACAACATGCAGCAGGCGGCCCGGGTCTCGGACCGCACGGCGTTCTTCAACCTCGCGGCGGTCGGCATGCCCGGCAAGCTCGTCGAGATCGACGAGACGGAGCGCATCTTCTCCAACCCCTCGGTCCAGGCCACGGAGGACTACATCTCCGGCCGCTTCGGCTGAGCCCAGACGGCCTTGAGGTGCTGCATGGCGGTGCCACCGCAAGGCGAAGGGTCCGCCCCGCTCCCCCGTGAGGGGAGCGGGGCGGACCCATGCGTCCGTACGGTCCGCGGACCGCTAACCGAACAACAGCGCGACGATCCCGTAGCTCGCGGCGGCGACCAGTCCCGCCGCCGGCATCGTGATGAACCAGCCCAGGATGATGTTCTTCGCCACACCCCAGCGGACCGCGTTCACCCGCTTCGTGGCGCCGACACCCATGATCGCCGAGGTGATGACGTGCGTCGTCGAGATCGGCGCGTGGAACAGGAACGCGGAGCCGAACATGATCGACGCCCCCGTCGTCTCGGCGGCGAAGCCCTGCGGCGGGTCCAGCTCGATGATCTTCCGGCCGAGCGTACGCATGATGCGCCAGCCACCGGCGTACGTGCCCAGCGACAGCATCAGCGCGCAGACGAGCTTCACCCAGACCGGGATCGGGTCGCTCGGCGACTCCACGTCGGCGATGACCAGGGCCATCACCACGATGCCCATCGTCTTCTGCGCGTCCTGCAGACCGTGACCGAGCGCCATGCCGGCGGCCGAGACGGTCTGGGCGATCCGGAACCCGCGCTTGGCCTTGTGCGGGTTGGCCTTCCGGAACATCCACATGATCGCGACCATCACCAGATACCCGACGACCAGGCCGATCACCGGCGAGATGAACATCGGGATGACGACCTTGTCGAGCACGCCGTCCCAGTGGACCAGCGTCCCGCCGGCGAGCGCCGCACCGACCATTCCGCCGAACAGGGCGTGGGAGGACGACGACGGCAGCCCGAAGTACCAGGTGACGAGGTTCCAGATGACCGCGCCGACGAGCGCCGCGAAGAGGATGCCCATCCCCTTGTTGCCCTCGGGCGTCGCGATCAGGCCCTCACTGACGGTCTTGGCGACCCCGCTGCCGAGGAACGCGCCGGCGAGGTTCATCACCGCGGCCATCGCCAGCGCGGCGCGCGGGGTGAGCGCGCGCGTGGAGACGGACGTGGCGATCGCGTTCGCCGAGTCGTGGAAGCCGTTCGTGTAGGTGAAGCCGAGCGCGACGCCGATGGTCACGATCAGCACAAAGGTGTCCACGTGGTTCAGGACTCCTTGACCGCGATGGTCTCCACCGTGTTCGCGACGTGCTCGAACGCGTCCGCAGCCTCTTCCAGCACATCCACGATCTGCTTCAGCTTCAGCACCTCCATGGCGTCGTACTTGCCGTTGAAGAGCTGGGCGAGCAGCTTGCGGTGGATCTGGTCGGCCTGGTTCTCCAGGCGGTTGACCTCGATCCAGTACTCGGTGAGGTTGTCCATGGTGCGCAGACCGGGCATGGCCTCGGCGGTCAGCTCGGCCGCGCGCGCCAGTACCTCGATCTGCTGCTCGACACCCTTGGGGAGCTCCTCGACCTGGTACAGAACGACCAGGTCGACGGCCTCCTCCATGAAGTCCATGATGTCGTCGAGCGACGACGCCAGGTTATAGATGTCCTCGCGGTCGAACGGCGTGATGAATGAGGAGTTCAGCTGGTGGAAGATCGCGTGGGTGGCATCGTCCCCCGCGTGCTCCGCTGCCCGCATGCGCTCCGCGATCTCGACTCGGGAGGCAGAATCCGCCCCGAGCAGTTCCATGAGGAGTTTCGAGCCCGTGACGATGTTGTCCGCGGATGCGGAGAACATGTCGTAGAAGCTCGTCTCCCTGGGGGTCAGACGAAAGCGCACGTGGGGTCCTCGGGGTGCTTTGGATTCGGTCAGGCTGATGCTAGGCGCATCATCCGGCCACGGCTAACCGGCATTCTTCAGTGTCGCGCATCAGGCACAGTGATCAGCACGGGGCCCCGGTCACGTTTCAGCTGAATTCGTTAGGATATACCCACCCGGGGTATTCAAACGGCAGGGTAAAGGGAAAACGGGAGGCAGCAATGACCACCACCGAGGCCACCGAGGCGGAGCGGTCGCCGGAAGCGGCAGCCGGCACGGGCACGGACGCGGCCGGCGCCACGGCTCCCGCCGAAGCGATCGTGACCGATCACGACCGGGGGATCCACGGCTACCACCACCAGAAGGCCGAGCACCTCAAGCGCCTGCGCCGCATCGAGGGCCAGATCCGCGGCCTGCAGCGCATGGTCGACGAGGACGTCTACTGCATCGACATACTCACCCAGGTCTCGGCGTCCACCAAGGCGCTCCAGTCCTTCGCGCTCCAGCTGCTGGAGGAGCACCTGCGCCACTGCGTCGCCGACGCCGCGGTCAAGGGCGGCGAAGAGGTCGACGCGAAGGTCGAGGAGGCCACCAAGGCCATCGCCCGCCTGCTGCGCACCTGAGCACCGGGCCCGGCTCCGCACCCGCCGCCCGCCCCGTCACCCCCGGTGCTCGGCCTGCCGGGGGACGGTGGTGCGCTCGGCGGTCACCTTGACGTCGAGCACCTCGTCGATACGGTCCGCGCTGAGCCGCTCCCCGATCGCCGCCGACGCCGCGATCATCAGCTCTCCGCACAGCTCGATCTCGGCGAGGGCCACATGGTCCGATACGGTCCGCGGGCTGAGCGTCACCACGTCACTCACCTCTCACTGCCGTCGCCGACTTCCCAGGGTAGGGAGGGCGGCACATCCCGCGCATGGCACGGACGGACCATTTCGCCGCCGCCAGATGCCTAGAAGGGGCCGGGCACCGCGGCCCGGTCACCCGGGACGGTCACTCCCGCCGCCCCGGTTCGATCTCCCCGGTGTAGATGTCGCGCGGGTCCGGCAGCGGTACGGAGACCGCCACCCCGAACCCGTACAGCAGCGTCGTCGACACCACCTCCCTCGCCGGTCCCTCGTTGGCGAAGCTGAACCGGTGCCGCACCTTGCGCAGCCTGCCCTGTGCGTCCAGATACGCGTCGAACGGCACCGCGACCGTGCCGAACCCCTGCGCCGCGGCCGTCAGCGCCCCCCGCGCGGAGGCCGAGGACCGGCGCGCGGCCCGCGCGATGTCGGTGGTTCCCCGGTAGTGCCGCACCGTCACCCCGGCCAGGTCGGCCTCGCCCACGTACGTCACCGAGCGCACCCCGCGCAGCAGCTCGGCGGCGGCCATCGGATCGGTCACCCCGCCGGTCACCAGATTGCCGTCCGCCAGCGCGGTCGTGTCGATCCTGACCCACTTGTCCGCGGGCACCCCGGCGCCACGGTTCATCATGTAGAGCGCGCCGGGGGCCAGCAGTTCCGTGATGGGCCGGTGCTCGTCCTCCCCGGTCGCGTCCTGCGGCAGCACGACCCTGAGCCGCCCGGACTGGGTACGGAAGTCGTACGTCCCCTTGCCCCTGATCGTCACCCGGGTGCCACCAGCCGCCGTCTCCATCGAGGTGCTCACCTCCGCGCTCCCGGCCTCGGCTCCCGGCCCGGCGAGCACCGTGGCGGCCCGCCGCACCGCTTCGACGGCGCCGGGACCCGACCGGTCCTCGGCCGCGGCACCGCTCCCGCCGTCCACGGCGCATCCGGCGGCCGCCACCATCACGCCCACCACGACGAGGGCGCACACAGCGCGCGCCCCGCCTCCGGACCTGTGCTGCCGCACCACCATCGCCTGCCAACCCCCAACGCCGACCGACTTGCCCGAGCCCCCCATCCGTTCCGCATAACGACAGCCCCTGCCCCTCGTCACGCCGCTCGCACGCCCCTCACCGCCGGACGGCCCAGCCCAGTACCGTGGTCGCGTGTACGACCAACACACCGAGGTACCGCCGGCCGTCCCCCCGGCCCGCCCCGCCCACGAAGCCACCACCGTCGAACGCGGCTCGTTCTGCACCGCCCGCTGCAGCTGCGGCTGGTCCGGACCCGCCCGCCGCTCCCGCGACCGGGCCCGCACGGACGCCGAGGACCACCGCACATCGACGGCCTGACCAGACCCCTCTCGCTCCTTCCCCCCGCCGCTCCCCTCTCCCCCACCCCGGAGGTCCGATGACCCTGCCGAACCGGCGCACCGTCCTGACCGCGGGCGCCGCGGCCGTCCTCACCGGGGTGGCCACCACCGCGTGCGACAGCACGGCCCCCCGCACGCCGGCCGGCGGCCCCGGCGCGGCCACATCGGCGCCGACCGCCACCTCCCCCGCCACACCGACGAAGGCCTCGCCCACCGGCCCCGCGGACTGGCCGGCCCTCGCCAGGAGCCTCGCCGGCTCTCTCGTACGCCCCGACGACGCCGCCTACCCGACCGCCCGTCAGCTCTACAACACCCGCTACGACGGACAGAAACCGGCCGCGGTCGCCTACGTCCGGCACGAGGCCGACGTCCGCGAGTGCCTGGCGTTCGCCCGCCGCGGCTCCGTGCCCGTGTCCATCCGCAGCGGCGGGCACTCCTACGGCGGCTGGTCGAGCGGCGACGGCCGATTGGTCATTGACGTCTCGTCACTGAAGCACGTCGAGCGGGACGGCACGATCGGTGCGGGGGCCCGGCTGCTCGACGTCTACCAGGGCCTCGCCGCACACGGCCTGACGGTGCCCGGCGGCTCCTGCCCCACGGTCGGCATCTCCGGCCTGACCCTGGGCGGCGGCCACGGAGTCGCCTCGCGTGCGTACGGGCTGACGTGCGACAGCCTCACGGCCGCGACGATCGTCACCGCCGACGGCACGACCCTCACCGCCGACGCCACCCACCACCCCGACCTGTTCTGGGCCCTGCGCGGCGCGGGCAACGGCAACTTCGGCGTCGTCACCGAACTCCGCTTCCGCACCCGTCCCGCCTCGCAGGCCGTCTCCGCGTACATGTCCTGGCCGTGGTCGCGTGCCCATGCGGTGGTGACGGCCTGGCAGGAGTGGGGCCCGGACCAGCCGGACGAGATCTGGTCCGCCGCACACGTCGCGGCCGGGCCCGGCGGCGGCAACCCGACGGTGTCGGTCTCGGCGTTCAGCCTCGGCACGTACGGCGACCTGCAGAACGCCGTCGACCGCCTCGCCGACCGGATCGGCGCCTCGGCGACCTCGGTCTCCCTGCGCCGCCGCAGCTACCAGGAGGCGATGCTCGTGTACGCCGGCTGCTCGGGCATCACCGACGCCCAGTGCCACCTCCCCGGCACCACCCCGGGCCGCGATCCGCAGGGCTCGCTCCAGCGCGAGACGTACGCGGCGGCGTCCGACTTCTACGACCGCTCGCTGCCGCCGGCGGGCGTCCAGGCCCTGCTCGACCGGACCGAGGCGTTCACCCGGATCAGCGGGGACCAGGGCGGCGGCGGCTCGGTCGCGCTGACGGCCCTGGGCGGCGCGGTCAACCGCGTCGACCCCCAGGCCACCGCGTTCGTCCACCGCGGGTCGCGGATGCTCGCCCAGTACATCGGCGCCTGGCGTCCGGGCACGGAGGGCGCCGCCCAACAGAAGTGGCTGAAAGACACCCACGCCGCGATGCGCCGTTACGCGTCGGGGGCGGCCTACCAGAACTACGCGGACCCGACCCTGACGGACTGGCGCAAGGCCTACTACGGCCCGGCCGCCGCCCGCCTCGGCGAGGTGAAGAAGAGTTACGACCCGGAGGGGCTCTTCACGTACCCGCAGTCGCTGTGACGTGGGGGCGTCGCGACACAGGGGACCCGCGCACCCCTAAGCGGCGAGCCCCTTCTCCCCTTCCGAGCCGCCGCCCGAACCGGGCCGCGGCTCGGGAATGCCGAGCGCCTCGCCGCCGCCTGAGGCCGCAGCCGCGAGCGGACGGCGGGACCGGACCAGCCCGCCCACCCGGGCCGACCGCGAGACGGCACCCACCAGGGGCGTCAGCAGCATCATCGCGAGCGGCGCGAGGAGCAGCGCGGCGGCCGTGCCGAGCGCGAATCCGCCGATGACGTCGGTCGGGTAGTGCACGCCCATGTAGATCCGGCAGAACCCCTCCAGCAGGGCGAGCGCGATCGCCGCGATGCCGAACTTCCGGTTCGCGACGAAGAGCCCGACGCCGAGGGCCATCGCCATGGTGGCGTGGTCGCTGACGAAGGAGAAGTCGTTCTTCCCGTCCACCAGGACGTCCAGCCCCTGGTGATCCTTGAACGGTCTTGGCCGCTCGACGAATTCACGGATCGGGATGTTGATCAGCAAGGCGATCCCGGCGGCGAGCGGCGCCCAGACGAGCCCGGCGACAGCGGCCACCGAATCCTCCGCCGTGCCGCGCCGGCGGACACTCCACCAGCACCACAGGACCACCAGGACCATGCCGAGCATGATCCCGTACTCACCGACGAACTCCATGACCCGGTCGAACCAGGTGGGAGCGGACTTGGCGAGCCCGTTGATGTCGTAGAGCAGGCTGACATCGGGGTTCGACCCATCCAGTGCGAGTCCAGCCATCTGCCGCGGCCCCTTGCCTTGTCTGCTGCTGCGGCGCACACCCATGTGCGCCGCTATGACGAACCCCCGTGTTCGGTTCGATCACTCACGTGCGTCGGGGCGACGCTAGGTCAATGGCTGCGGCCCCGGTCCCACCAGAGAACGACGCGGCCCGTGCGTACGTTCCACTCTCCACCGAACGATCACCATGACGTTATCGAAGAGTGACTCATCGTCGCAGCTCAGGGCCCAGGCTTCACAGAGAGTTCCGGCCACCGACGCCGGGACGTCAGGCCGCCGGCTGAGCGGTCGGAAGAGCCGCGGCACCGTCCTTGGTGACGCGTGTCGCACCGAAGTAGTCGGGAGTGTCGATCTTGTCGAACCGGATGACGGCACCGGTGTACGGCGCGTTGATCATGTACCCGCCGCCGACGTACAGGCCGACGTGGTGAATGGCCCGCGAGTTGGTCAGGTCGTCCGAGAAGAACACCAGGTCCCCGGGGAGCAGTTCCTCACGCGAGGGGTGCGGCCCGGCGTTGTACTGGTCGTTCGCCACACGAGGCAACTCGATGTCCACCGTCCGGTACGCGGCCTGGGTCAGCCCCGAACAGTCGAACCGCCCGCCCTGCTCCGGGGTGCCGTTGCCGCCCCACAGGTACTTCGTACCGAGCTTCTTCTGGGCGAAGTAGATGGCTCCCGCGGCTTGCTGAGAGGGCTGCACCCGCCCCACGGGCCGGGCGAAGCTCTTCTCCAGGGAGCGGATGATCTTGACGTAGTTGCGCGTCTCCGCGATGTCGGGAACCCCACCGGCCTTGATGACCCGGTACGCCCCCGCGTTGTACGCGGCCAGCATGTTGTCGGTCGGATCCCCGGGGACCTTCTTCACGTACCCGGCCAGCTCGCAGTCGTACGAGGCGGCGGAGGGAATCGCGTCGGCGGGATCCCAGACGTCCCGGTCCCCGTCCTTGTCCCCGTCGAGCCCGTGCGAGGCCCAGGTGCCCGGGATGAACTGCGCGATGCCCTGAGCGGCGGCGGGACTCTGCGCCCGAGGATTCCAGCCGCTCTCCTGGTAGAGCTGGGCGGCGAGGAGCGCGGGGTTGATGGCGGGGCAGAGGTTGCCCCACTTCTGCACCAGAGGCTGGTACTTGGCGGGCACGGCCCCCTTGGCCAACGCCACGGCCCCACCCCCACCGCCCACGAGGCCGGCGGCGGCGGAGTACGTACCGACGACGAGCAGCGCCACGAAGCACATGGCGACGCCGACGCCGATCCCCCCTGCCAACCAGTATTTGCGCACCCCTCAACCATCCCCCATCGGGGAGGGGTTCATGGGTGTTTTCGACGGTGTGTACGAGTCATTCGTGTCACTGATGCCCCATCAGGATGCGCCGGCGGACCAGAAGTCGGAGTGGACGTTGGGGCGGGGCAGCGGGTAGACGCCCTCATAGGAGGGACCGTTGGGCGGCGTCGCGGACTCAGCCACTTCAGACTCCTCCACGCATGGACTGTCCACTTCGAAGAAGGCTTGGCCCTCCCCGCCCACGCTTAGCGTTACACCGAATCCATCGCTTGTCTGGGCGTAGATGGCAGGCATATCAACATCCCTATTGATCGCCTTGAGCCGGTATCCACTCTTACGCCAGAATCGATCCACTACTCCCAGTAGACTTCCGCGGCGCTCTGCGGACACAATTGTCATAACAACGCGCATGCGTGAAACGTCACAACTTCCTGTACTGGTCGGGCCATGAGCCCAATGCATCTCGGGCCTGACCTCTTTAAGGACAGCGTCCAAAATTCCATCTGCACGATCCGCCGCATCTTGCATGTCCATTTTTGCATTCCCATCCCCATCAGCATTCGCGAATCCACTTCCACAGCTCGCCAGCATTACACACAAGAGCATCATCCCAATCGCCAAAGAGATCTTCGCCTTCAACGAGACTCCTCCGTCTTCACTTTGTCAGCCCGGCCAGCAGCGATCAGAGCGATACTGTCCGAGGACATGGCATCGCGCTGCGGGTCGAAATATTGAGAATGCGCATCAATAGAGACGCCGCTGCCGCCGACGAGTCGGGGCCCCTCGTTCACAGGAAACCTCCTGGCGCCGAAGGCCCCACTTGCCGGGTCCTTCCCAAACCAGAGATCATCGTCACCCTGGTCGGCCACCTCCCCCAGGAGATAGGCGCCAGCGGGTCCTGCGGCGGCCCAACCAACCAGACCTGCCGCCGTCTGCCGCTTTGACGGAAGCTTGGTCACGACGTCGTTCTCTGCTGCACCAACGAAAACATGGTCTTTACCTACTCCGAGGTCCTCAGCTCGATCCACGCCCACGCCAGGACTCCCGACAAAGACGATGTCGTCAACTCCGGGAATGCCACCCCCGTGCTGCGTGGCGGCGCCTACCGTGCGCGACCCGTACGAATGCCCGATTGCCGTCATGTGTGGATCAGCGTTCTCATTAGTAGCCGACAGACCACCCATAAACTGGTGAAACGAGCTCCCACCCCTCAAGGCCCTCTCGTCCCCCATCACGTCAAGGCTGTCAAAGCCATCCGGAGATTGCGGAGCGTCGTAGCCGAGCCAAACGATCGAGGCATTGGAATGGTCATACTTGCTGACACCCTTCGCGGTGTCCCACGCACGCTTTAGGTCATTTTTAGCAAAATCCGCATCCAACGACGTATTCAACCCCGGCACATAAGCCGAAACATTCCGTGCCGTATCCGGGTTCCCGTACGAAACAATCGCACGCCCGTTCCCCTCGTCGCCGATGCCAAGCAGGAACATCGGCGGCTGCCGACCCGCCTGCAACTGCCGGTCGATCTCCCGCAGCCCCGCCAACTGCGTCTCCGCCCTCGCATCGTCCCGCCCCTCCAGCTTGCCGATCAGCAACTGCAGGTTGTCGCGGTTCGCCGTGTCGCGGACCAGGGCCGGGATGCCGTCCAGGTTGCCGATCTGGTCCGGGTACACCGCGAGGTACTCCTCGCGCTGTTCGTCCGTCAGGCCGGCCCACCAGTCACGGCGCGCCGCCGGATCCGACTCGTACGGGATGCCCGACTTCAGGTACCCCCGCGCCGCGTCCCGGACCGCCGCCGCGTCCCCCGCCGCGTCCGTCCACGTCCGGTCCGGGACCTTCAGGCCCTCCTCGGCCCTCAGCTTCCGCAGGATCCGGGCGAACCGCCAGTCGATCTCGGCCGCCGTACGCACGGCCTTCGCCACCCGGTCCGCGATGTCCTGCGCCTTGGCGGTGTGGGGATTCGGGGCCACCAGCCCCGAGGGCGGCAGCAGCCCCGGCATCGCGCCCACAGACGCCGTCCCGCCCGCCAACGGCTTCCCGTCGATCAGGCCCTCCCCCGCCTCCGGATACGTCACCGAACCGTCCGCGTGCACCGTGAACCTCAGCGTCTCCGCATCGTCCAGCGCCTCCCGCAAGGCCCGCTGCTGCGCCCGCATCTCGTGCGCCAGGCTGTTCAGCGCCGTACGGACGAGGCCGCACTCCGTATACACGTACTGGAGGTTGCGGCCCAGCTGCCGCAGTCTCGCGACCGCCGCGTCCGCCGCCGCACCCTGCTGGGTCTCGCGCAGCCCGTGCAGCAGCTGCTTCTCGATCCGGTCCCGCCCGGCGTCGGCCCGATTGCTCGCCCTGCCCCAGCCATCGGCCGCACCCTCCAGCTCGGCGCACTTCAGGTCCCGTAACTGGGCCCAGGTCAGCGGCGAGGTCGCCGTCGTCATCGCTCGACTCCCCGGGTCCGCCTCGCCACGGGCGCGAAGGACGACTTCACGGTCTCGTTCGTCTCGCCCTGGGCGCGGGCGACGGCCCGCAGACTGCCGGCCAGGGACCCGCACTCCCGGCGCGCGGTCTCGAAGCGCCGCTCCCACGACTCGCGTACGGAACCCAGCTCGGCCAGCGCGCTGAGCCCGACGGTCCCTGCGAGCAATCCCTCGTGTGCGGTGGCCAGCTCCGTCCGCACCGGGCCGAGGTGCACACCCATCCCCTCCGCGCCCCCGGCCGCCCGCAGCCACGCCCCGTCGCTGTGTCGCAGCACGTCCCCGCCGACGGGACCGCTACCGCCCCCGTCACCGGCGAGATCGCTCAGCCTCTGCCGCACACCGCTCACACCACTCACCCCGTTCCTTGATCGTGGAGCGGCACTGTGCCGTACCCGGCGGCCCCGACACGCCGCGCACCCGGAGGGCGGAACGGGGCTCGGCCCCCGCTTCCGGGCCCGCCACCGCATCGCTTCGCGCCGGAGATCACCCGAACGATGGACCGGGCGCTACGCCCCGTACGTCCTCGGGTCCACCGTGGCGAGCCGGTCCAACGCCTCAGCGGCGCGGTCCTCCGGCGGGGTGCCGTCCTCCGGGAGGCGCCACATGAGGTGCTTCGGGGAGCCGTCCTCCCCCACGTACAGCAGGCACAGCGCCGTACGGTCCGGGTCCCTGAAGTCCGTCCCGGCCCAGCTCAGTTCCATGCCCCAGCGGGTGAGCAGGTCCGGCCGGTCACGCAGCCCCGCGACGATCAGCCGGGCCACCTTGCGAGCCGGCCAGGTCCACGTGTGGTCCATCTCGGCGCGGGTGATCTCGGCGTCGTACGCGACCGCGTCGAAGCGGAGTTCCGGGATCCGGCGCGTGTGCAGCGGGGAGGACGGCGGTGGCGGGCAGCGCCAGTCGGACCAGACGACCTGGTCACCGTCCCGCCGGATCGTGACGTGCAGCGCGCCGCAACACCCCTCGGTGCAGTAGGCCTCCGCGAGCTGCACCTGCCGAGGCTCTTCCGTGGCCCGCAGCCGGCCGCTGTCCAGCAACCACTCCGGGCTGTTCGCGGGCCCCCGCCCGAACACCTCCGGCACCAGAGGGCGGCCGTCGACCAGCATGCGGACCTCGACGGTGTCGGAGTCGACCGGATCGCGCACGACGGTCTCGATCCGCAGAACCCGCCGTCCGACCGCCCCGTCCGAACCCACCGGCCCTGCCTGCCCCACCAGCCCCACTGATCCTGCCAGCCCCGCCGGCCCCCTGAACGGCTGCCGCATGCCGCTCCGCGCCCATCGGAACCGCCGGAGCTCGACTCCGCCCGCACCCTCCCCGGGCTCGGCGGCCGGCTCCAGCACCGAGCGCCACGCGGGCCGGTTCAGTACGGACTCCAGCTCCACCAGCAACGCCTCGCGCCGGCCCGGACCCCACTCGTGCAGCCGGCTCGGCCCACTGTGCAGGTCGAACGCGGCGGAGAGCAGCAGCGCGTAGTGGTCGAGTGTGGGTTCCAGCTCCCCGGCGCACGCCACGAACGCCTCGTACGTCCTGACGGCCTCCGAGCAGTGGAGGATCTCGACCCGGTCGTCGCGCAGGCTCGTCGCACGGAACAACAACCACCCGGTACGCGCCGCCAACTCGGCCCGCGGGGCGGCCGGCTCGCCCTCCCCCAGGTCCAGGAGCCCGGCCGGCCGCACCGCCTCCACGATGCGGCGCGCCGTCTCGGGAAGCACGAGGGCGGGATCGCGCGGCACCGCCGCCATCGCTCCACGCACAGCGCCGACGTCCCCCGCCCCCAGCGCAGCAACCAACGCCCGCAGTTCCGGCCCCTCCCCGTGACGGCCCAGCCAGACCGCGCCCGCGGCCTGCCGGTCGAGGGCGTCGAGCGCGTACACGGCCGGGCTCACGAAGTCGCGCAAGCCGCCGAGGACCACCAGGAACGGCACATCCTGCGGCTCGCCCACCCGGGCCAGCAGGGCGAGGCCGACGCAGACGGCCGCGGGGCTGCTTCCCGTACGGGTGAGGCACCGCGCCAGCGCACGCGCCCGATCCTCGTCCTCCAGAGCCACACCACGCACGGCCGACAGCAGCTGATTGCTCCTCAGCGCGGGCTCCATCGTGGCGAGTCGCAGCTCGGTCTCGGCCGCGGCCCGTACGGCGTCGGGGGCGACGAGCAGCGGGTTCAGCAGTTCGGTCACCGCCGCGCGGGCTTCGCGCCAGCCGCGGATGAACGTGCGTCGCGGCGCGGGAGGACCAGGCAGCGCGTATCCCCCCTCTGGGGGCGGCCCGTCGGTGTCCGCGCGACGCAGGCGCAGAGCGTACGCATACAGCGAGGGCCGGACGCCGAGCGCTCCGCGCTCTTCCGGGGCCTTCAACGGGCGGGGTGGTTCTCGATTCCACGAGTCATGCGGCGCAGTCTGGCAGGCCGCCCGGCCCCACACCAGAGAGTTTCACCACCACCGCCACCGCCACCGCCACCGCACCGCCATCGCACCGCCATCGCGCCGGCACCTCCGCCACCAAGACCACCACCGTCACTACGGCCACCACCGTCACCACGGCCAACCGCCCCCGCGCACCGGCGCGAGCGACAGCGCCCCCGAGCGCGGCCGGTCCCTCCCGGCCCGGAAAACGGGGAGAATACGCCCCCATGAGCCATTCACCCCCTGCCGCGCCCTCCCCCAGCCCCTGGCGCCGTCCCATGTTCGCCCGTCCGGCCGACGAGCAGCACCGCACCGCGACCATGCTGGAGCTGTTCTTCGACCTCTGCTTCGTCACGGCCGTGGCGCAGGCAGCGAGCGCGTTCGAGCACGAACTCGCGCAGGGGCGCATCGGCCACGGCGTCCTCGGCTACGCGATGGTGTTCTTCGCGATCTGGTGGGCGTGGATGAACTTCACCTGGTTCGCCTCCGCCTACGACACCGACGACGTGCCCTACCGGCTGCTCACCCTCGTCCAGATCGTCGGCGCCCTCGTCCTCGCCGCGGGGGCGTCGGAGGCCTTGCAGCACGAGGACTTCACGGTCATCACCTGGGGTTACGTGATCATGCGGCTCGCGATGGTGACGCAATGGCTGCGTGCCGCCAGGTCCGATCCCGAGCGGCGCCGCACCTGCCTGCGGTACGCCGTGGGCATCTTCGTCGTGCAGGTCGGCTGGGTCGTACGCCTGGCGCTGCCCGACGACATCGGTGTCGCCACCTTCGCCGTCCTCGTCGTGGCCGAGATCGCCGTCCCCGTCGTGGCGGAACGTTCTGCCACGACCTCCTGGCATCCGCACCACATCGCCGAACGGTACGGCCTGTTCACCCTCATCGTGCTGGGCGAGTCCATCACCGCCGCCACCGGAGCCGTCCATGCCGCCCTCGACTCCGACGCGGCGCTCGGTGACCTCGCCACCCTCGTCATCGGAGGCATCCTGACGGTCTTCGCCCTGTGGTGGCTCTACTTCGCGAAGAGCGTGCACCACCGGCTCACCAGCCTGCGCGCCGCGTTGCTGTGGGGATACGGCCACTACCTGGTCTTCGCGTCCGCGGCGGCCGTCGGCGCGGGGCTCGCGGTCAACGTGGCCCTCGCGACCGGGCACGGCCACCTCTCCGACCGGGCCGCGGCGGCGACGTACACCGTCCCGGTCGCCCTGTTCGTGGCCCTCGTGTGGCTGCTGCACCACTACGCCGGCGGGCTGCCCCGGGGGGCCGACGCGCTCCACCCCCTGGCGGTCGTCGCGGTCCTGGCCGCCACGTTCGCGCCGTCCCCGATCCTCGTCACGGGCATTCTCACCGCACTCCTCATCGCCGCGACGCTGGTCCTGGCCACGCGCAACGCCGCGCAGACGGCCAGCCCGGAGGGGGACGCACGCGGGGCGGCACAGACGCCGGGTTCCTGAGCCCGGGGCACACGGGCCGGCCGTAAGGCTCAGCACTCGCTTCGGGCGGCCGACCGTAAGGCTCGCACCATGCTCCGGCGGCCGACCGTCGGGCTCAGCACGCGCTTCGGTCGGCCGACCGTCGGGCTCAGAACGGGGCTCAGCGCGTGCTTCGGGCCGCCGCCGCCTGGCCCGGCAGCACGATGCCCCGCGCCTGGGCAGCCTTCCCCGGGCGCAGGGTCCACGGCACGGGAGACGTCTCGGTGAGCCAGCCCTCGGCGATGATCCCGCTCACGACGAGTCCGCGCAGGGCGCGCGAGAGCTTCTTCCAGCGCAGTCCCTTGCACAGCTGCCCGTACGACGGCCCGTGGCCGTGCTCCGCCCGGAAGGCCACGGTGAACTCGGCCGCCTCCCGGCCGCACTCCGGGCGCGCGGCCCTCCACGCGTCGTGGTCGCCGACGGCCGGCCGGGGTGCGGGGACGGGGGAGGGCGCGGACATGAACGCCTTCGCGACCCGTCCGAAGGAGCACCGGCACACCGAGCACTGCTCCACGGCCTCCACGTGCCGCAGCAGGGCCGGGCTGACGCCGGACTTCCACTCCGCCCACTGGGCGGGGGTGATCTCCACGAGTTCGGCGGCGGCCGCCGCCTCACGCGCCGCCCTGCGCACCGCCTCCTCGGCCGCGAGTGCCGCTTCCTCCTCGGGGGTGCGGAACATGCCGGCGAGGTGCCGCACCGCCGGACCGAGCCGGTACGTCCGCCCGGACACCTCGGCCAGGAACCCCTTCTCCAGGAGGACGGGCACAGCGGGGTAGCAGGCGACGGGCAGTTCGTCGGGGGCCTCTCCGACGAGTTCTTCGGTGGAGTACGCCGCCAGGAACAGGGCGGCGAGCCGGGCGGCCGGTGAGGCCTTCTTCACGGGCTTGGCGATCCGCGTACGCATGGCCCATCCCGAGACCTTCGACCGCGTGCCCTTGCCCAGGGGCAGTACGTGGGTCTCGCCCGGCGCCATGTCCGGCACGATGATCCCGGCCGGCTTGTCCGGTTCCTCGCCGAACAGCGAGTCGGGCACCTGCCATCCGGCAGCGACCAGTTCGGCGACCGCCCCCTCCGGATCCTCCAGCCGCAACGACCGCAGGTCGGTACCGGTGAGGTTGCCGACCCCGGCCCGCGCGGCCCGGATCGCCACGACGACGGCCAGGAGCTGGGCATCGGGGGAGGTCAGCGGCAGACCGACCACGTACGACAGCAGTTCACGCGCCGCCGCACCCTGCCGCGGTGTCAGCAGGAAGGGCAGGGGCGCGGCAGGCGGAGGCGTCACGGCAGCGTTCTCGGTCGAGATGGCAGGCTTAGGCACATCACATGTAACGGTGATCAGACCGCGAAAGTCACGCGTGACGTGGCCCACACCCGATCCCGGCCCCACAACCCCCCGCTCGACGGCCCCCTGACGCGCGGTCGGCAGGAAACGCGGCGCGCTTCGCCTGCCCTTCCCCCATGACCCCGCGTTGACACAGGAACGCACGGGAGCGGCACAGCTCCTGGACGCCGGTGACGTGCCCGGAACCGTACGTGCCCTGCGCGGCTCCACTCGCTTCACGCAGCAGCGTTCGTCCTTCGGTCCGGGCAGCAGCGGGCGATCTCGGGGCCCGTGGAAGTCCACGCGAAGGAGCAGCGGCCCACGGGGACGGGCCGCAGGCGAGGGGCGCGCTCGGCGGAGGCTGTCACACGCATGGGCCGGGCGGTGTCTTCATGCCGAACAGCCCCACTGGCACGCGATCAAGGAGAGACGACATGGCGCTGCGCCTTCCGAAGGCCGAGCTTCCCGCCGGCCTCAAGGAGAACATGATCAAGCAGTTGGGCATCGTGCCCGAGAACGTCGAGGTGCTGTGGCACAGCCCCCGGGTGGCCCAGGACAATCTGGAGTTCGGGGCCAAGGTGGGGGCGTGGGACGCGGTCGACCCAAGCCTGAAGTCGTTCGCGCACATGGCCGTCGCGTCACAGGTCGGCTGCAGCTGGTGTCTGGACATCGGCTATTTCCAGGCGCAGAACGAGAACCTGGACCTGACCAGGGCGAGCCAGGTGCCGCGCTGGCGCGAGGCGGACGTGTTCACGGCGCTGGAACGCGACGTGATGGGGTACGCCGAGGCGATGACGAACACGCCACCGACCGTCACCGACGCGCAGTACGCCGCCCTCCTGGAGCGGGTGGGGACACCGGCGATGGTGGAGCTCACCTCGTTCATCGCCTACGTCAACCTGGCGACCCGAGCGAACGTGGCGAACGGCGTCACCTCCCAGGGCTTCTCCGACGCCTGCGAGATCCCGCTGGCCAAGCGCCCGGCGACGCCCCGCGCAGAGTCCCTGGCATGACCGAGGACCCGTTCGTCGCCCACCGCGGCCTGCTGTTCACCGTCGCCTACGAGATGCTCGGCTCCGCGGCCGACGCGGAGGACGTGCTGCAGGAGACATGGCTGCGGTGGGCCGGCGTCGACCGGTCACAGGTCCACGACCCGCGGGCGTACCTCGTCCGGGCCGTCACCCGGCAGGCGCTCAACCGCGTACGCGCACTCTCACGCCGCCGTGAGGACTACGTGGGCGAGTGGCTGCCGGAACCCCTGCTGACCCACCCCGACGTCGCCGACGACGTCGAGCTCGCGGAGAACGTCTCCCTCGCGATGCTCACCGTCCTGGAGACGCTCGGACCGGTGGAACGCGCGGTGTTCGTACTGCGTGAGGTCTTCGACATGCCGTACGCCGAGGTCGCCGAGGCTGTGGGCAAGACCACCACTGCGGTGCGGCAGATCGCCCGGCGGGCCCGGAACCACGTCACCGCTCGGCAGCCCCGCGTCAGCGTGAGCCCGACGGAGCACAAGGCGGTGACGGACCGGTTCCTGGCCGCGCTGCACACCGGGCGCATCCAGGACCTCCTGGAGCTCATGGCGCCGGACGTGGTCCTGATCGCCGACGGCGGCGGGCTCACGGCCGCTGCACTGGCCCCCGTCCACGGGGCCGAGCTCGTGGCGAGGATGCTCGCCGGCACGGACCGGGCCGAGGACGAGGCCATGCTGGTGTGGCTCAACGGCGCTCCCGCGATCCGGTTCGAATCCGACCACGGGCGGGCCGCGGTCAGCCTCGTGATCGAGAACGGCCGCATCACCCGCATCCTCGCGACATCCAATCCGCAGAAACTGACACGACTCGACCACCCCACCCGCCTCAGGAGGTAGAGCACGGCGCGGGGTTCCGGGCTCGACCCACCGGACCACCACCCGCATCACCAGGGCAGGCCCCGCGGAGACGCACGACCCGCGAGCCGCCCGCCCCGGTCCGCGGAGCCGTACGACGGGAGGGGCAAAGCGCCGTACACCGACAGGGGCAAGGGGGTTCGCCCCCGGTCGCGGGGACGTCAGCGGGACGTCAGGCAGGCGTTAGCAGAACATGAGCGGCGGGCGGGAAGCTTCACATGTCAGCAGGTCAGGAGGGGGAGCGGTTCGCCGCAAGTTCCGGGCCTCGGCTGCACCGCCGCACTCGACCGCCACACACTCGGGGAATTCACATGCGTACGATCCACACCCGCAAGCGCACCGCCACCCTCGGCGCCGCCGTGACCGCCGTACTCGCCCTGGCCCTCACGGCCTGCGGTGGGAACGACGGCGGCACCAAGTCCGCCGGCCCGGCGGACGCCGCCGCCACGACCGCCGCCTCGGCGGGTGACTCCCGGTCCGCCGGCACCGACGGCGCCGGTAAGACCACGGGGACCGCGAAGAACGACGGCTCCACGACGGCGGTCCCGGCCGGCACCAACTCGGGCACGTCCAAGGGCGGCACCGCGAAGAGCGGCGGCAACACCAGCGACAGCTACGCCTACAAGCACCCGTGCACGAGCGAGGACCTGTCGGTCCGGGTGTACGCCCGTGAGGGGTCGGCCACCCAGCAGGTCATCGAGGTCAACAACACCGGCGCGAACTCCTGCGGACTGAGCTACTTCCCGCGGGTCAGCCTGGGCAGCGCCGACGCCGCGGACCACAGCGGTGACATCAGGCCGCTGATCCCGGGCGGCCTGGGCGGCGCGCCCGCGTACCCGGTCAAGCCCAAGACCGCCGCGATCGCGGTGATCGACCTCAACCCGAGCGGCGCCGCCGGCGCCCTGACCTGGATCAACGAGCTGAACGTGCTGGCCGACGGCGACCACATGCCCAACGCGGAACAGCTCAACTTCCCGCTCGGCCCCGACGTGAAGGTCCTCGACCCCAAGCTGGGCCTGTACCGGGGCACGGTCGCCGACGCGGTGAGCTCCATGAAGCAGGCCGACACCAAGTCCTGACCCCGGCCCCCTCCTGACAGCATCCTGACAGCAGCCTTCTGACGCGCCGCGACGGCCCGTCAGAAGGCTGTGCCGTTCCGTCAGCCGGCCTTCGGCTGAGTGAAACGGAGCCGGTTGCCGAAGGGGTCGCGGAGGCCGCAGTCCGTTCCGTAAGGACGCTCGGTGGGCTCCTCGGTGAACTCGACGCCCTGGGCGAGCAGCGTCTCGTACGTCTTGCGGCAGTCCTCCGTGGTGAGGATCAGCCAGCCGCCCATCGCCCCCTTCGTCACGAGGTCGCGGACCTGCGCCGCCGTCTCCTCGGACATCGCGGGAGCACCGGGCTTCTCCAGGAGGACCTGACGCTCCGGGTGGCCGGGCACGCTGACGGCAAGCCAGCGCATGAACCCCATGTCGACGTCGGCGGCGACCTCCAGGCCGAGCTTGCCGACGTAGAAGTCGAGGGCTTCGTCCTGGTCGAGTACGTACATCTGCGAATGCGTGATGGCGTTGAACATGACGTCCACGCTACGAGCCGGGCCGCGCGGAAACTTATCCAGAACTGCTCGATCGGATGCGCGGCGGGCGCCTTCACACCCGGGCCGAAGGGGACGGGAAGCGCGCCTCAGCCGCTTGGCCGTGTCCACGCCATCGTGAAGCACGTCGGGACGCCCACCGCCACCGTTTCCCTGCGGTACGTCCGAGGCGACCGGCCGACGATGGCGCTGAACGTCCGGCTGAACGTCCCCGTACTGCCGAAGCCGACCTCGAAGCAGATGTCCGTCACACTGCGGTCGGTCTCCCGCAGCAGGAACATCGCCCGCTCGACCCGGCGCCGCTGCAAGTAGCGGTGCGGCGTCTCACCGAACGTGGCCCGAAAGGTGCGCGAGAAGTGCGCCTCGGACACATGGGCGAGGCGCGCCAGGGCCGGTACGTCCAGCGGCTGGGCATACGCACGGTCCATCGCGTCCCGGGCCCGCAGCATCCGGCGGTTGGACTCCTCCGTGGCTCGGCTCACCCCGCCATCACATCACGGTCGGCCGCGCATTCCGCCCGGAGGAGCTTGCCGCCCCCGAGGACGAGCCGGGCCCGGGCCCGTGGATCGAGCTCGCCTTCGGGGCGGACGACCTGGTGCACCTGCGCGAGACCAGCGCCCCGGGAACGTCGTCACGACCACCCGTACCAAGTGGGAGGCCTTCGCCATGGGTGTCCGGGCCGGCGAGTTCGACCACCTCACCACCGGCTGACGCCCCGTCGCGGCACGGGCCTCCCCGGTCGCCGCGGGGGCCGGCGGCCTGCTCGCCGGGGGCATGAAGGGGGGCAAAGGTGAGGGGAACGTTCCGCCGAAGCCCCCTCGTTACGCCTGCGGCCGTTCACGTCACCCGCAACCGCCCGAGGAGCATCGTGCCCGAACCCTCACCCGTCACCACCACCGCCCTTCCCGCACTCCCGCCCCTGAGTGCGCAGGCCGAGACGCTGATCGGGCTGGGGGTGCACGAGATCGCGGGCCTGTCCGCTGCCGAGATGCGAGGCTTCGCCAAGGCGGCCGCAACCACCGAGGCCGACCGCGACGGCGGTCTGCTCGTCGTCCACCCGGAGCGGGCCCCCGCCTCCGCCCTCGCTCCGTTGCTCCGCCGCGACGACAAGCCGGGATTCGTCGTCGTCGACATGCCCGACGTCGACCTCTTCACCCCGCTCGGCACCGTCGCCGTCCCCGACGCACCGCTCTACGTCCTCAGCGGAGTCGACCGCGGCGACCACATGGCCAACTGGAGCCCCGAGGAGGCACTGCCCGCCCTCACCGCGCAGGACCGCACCCCGCTGCTGCTCGCCGAGGGCATCCACTGGGTGCTGCAGCAACCCGCCTCCCTGGAGCGCAACCACTGCTTCATGACCATCGGCTCCCGGCTGCGCAAGCCCGACGGTGCCCTGGACGCCCGCACCCCGGCGATCTGGATCAGCAACGGCACCGGCCGAGACGGCCGCGAGCGCCGCAACGCCCCGAAGGCGGGTTGGTGCTGGGCGGGCAACCGGCACACCTGGCTGGGCTTCGCGTCCGCGACCGCCCGCCGCGTTCCCGGCTCGTAGAGAGCGGCAACGGGAGCGCCCCGGCCCCCGGGCATCGCCACCGCCCGGCGCGGCAGGCAGCTCGGCAAGCGAGGGCTCCGAGCTCTGGGCTCCGCATCTGCGGTACGGGGTACTCGGTACTCTGCCGGGCATGGGGCTGGACATCACCGTGCTGATCGCCGACTGGGCATGGCTGGGGGAGGCCGAGCCCGGCAAGAGGCTCTCGCGGTTGCGGGACGCGTGGTACGACGACGAGACCGGGCTGTGGGACCACGAGGCACCGGAGGCCCCCGAAGGCGCCTTGCAGCGGCCGCGGGGGCCTCACGGCACCTCCTTCGCCCTCTACGAGTTCCGGCGCACCGCCGGTTCGTTCAAGGCGCACTTCTGGACCGGGAATCGGTGGGAGGACGTACGCGACCATGCCGACCCTCTGCTGCGGACCGAACTGGACACTTTCCTGCTCGGCCTGATCTGGCAGGGGATGGACGGGGAGGCGGAGCACATCGATCCCGGCTTCTTCTCCGACGACCCCACCGCCGCCTACGGTGTGCTGCTCGCTCGGTCGCCGGCCGGCGTGCGCGAACTGGCGGCCACGTGGGAACGGGTACAGCCCCTGCTCGCCGGACTCCGTAGCGCCTACGACGAGCACGCCGCCGTACCTCACGGCTGGGCCGACACCTTCGAAGCCTTCACCGACCTGCTGGAGGACTGGGGCAACGCCCTGTCCGAGGCCGCCCGGCGGGGCTGGGGCGTGGTGGGACTCAGCGAATAGGGGCCACAGGGAGCTGAAGGGTCGGGGCGGGCGTGCGGCAGGGCAGGCAGAAGTCGGCCGGAAGCTCGGGCTCCCTCCCTGCGTCCCCATCGGGCGCACGGCAGAGGTGGGAGTTCCCGGGTGGGCGGGCCCCAAGGGCGGCGGAGACCGCCCGACAACCACCCCCGGGTCGCGCGAAGGGGGGTTCGGACTCGAATCCCGACCGCCCGCCGTATGCGCACCCCCGTCGAACCACGCGTGGCATCGCGCCGGACACTCATGTCATGTCCCTTACGACCCGTCTCGGACCATCAGCCGTAGCCGCCGTCCTCCTCGCGCTCACCGTGACCGCCTGCGGAACCGCCCACCCCGGGCAGCAGGGCCAGGCCGGCCCGGCGCTCCCCCGGCCCTCGTTCACTCCCCGCCCGAAGTGCGCACAACCCGTCGGCACTGCGGCAGTCCCACCCTCCCCCTCCCGCACACCGAACGAATCCAGCACTCCCGGCACTCCCGGCACTGCCGGCACTCCACCGGAGGGAAACAGTGCGGACCGTCCCCCCAACTACGCCGACAATCACGCCTACCGCATGTCGATGGAACTGACCGCGACCCAGCGCGCCAAGGGCGAGGCCTCGGCCGGGCTCATTCAGCACGAGCTGGAGAAGGCCCGGAAGAAGGGTGACGTCAGCGAGAAGCGGATCGCGACGGCCCTGGAGCATCTCGGCTGCGGAAAACAGCACGGCGTCTACGTAGGAAACGGGTTCTACAGCGTGCACACGGGCGACGTCTGCGTGTCCGGGCACGTGACGGAGAAGGAGCTGACCATCCAGATCCACGGGGCCTACGCCGAGCCCCAGCCGGGGACGGGACCGTGCGTGGAGAACCGGGGAGGCCACTGACCCCGTAGCCGGCACGGGCTGCGGCGCAGCGAGACCGCCGGCCCCAAGGGTCACGCCCAAGGAGGCCGACAGCACCCGGGACCGCGAACACCCGACCGGCTTTCGTGCACAGCGCCGGTGACGTGTCCGGAGCTCTCGTCGCGGGCATGATCAAACGCATGAAAGCGGGCAAGAGGGACCTCGCGAGCAACGGCACAAGAACTCACGCGAGCACCGACACGAGCACCCTCGCGGGTAACCGGCCGGGCCAGATCCTGTACTGGAACTTCTTCATAGGCGGCCACCTGAGCGCCTCCGTACCCGTGCGCCTCGTCGAACGCACCCCGGCGGGCCAGCTCGTCTGGATGGAGACGGGCACCCCGATGTGGCGCACGGCGCTCCCGCGCGGCACCACGCACCTGCGGGACATCGCCCCCCACGAGCGCCCGGCCGAGGGCTACCCCCTGGTTACCGGCCGGTGGCCGATGGGCAGCGCCCTCTTCTACCAGCCGACCGGTGCCGCTCACTCCGTCCTGTGGCTCTTCGGCCGCAGACAGAAGTTCCGCGGCTGGTACGTCAATCTCGAACGCCGCGTCCACCACGGCGACCACATCGACATCGCCGACCACGAGCTCGACATCAACGTGGCTCCGGACCGGACCTGGCAGTGGAAGGACGAGGAGTCCTTCGCCGAGAAGACCGGCCATCCCGCGTACTGGAGCGCAGAAGAGGCGGTGGCCATCCGGACCGAGGGGGTCAGAGTCGCACGGCTCGCCGAGGCCGGAACCTTTCCGTTCGACGGATCCTGGTGCGATTTCCGGCCGCCGTCGACCTGGCGGACCCCACCCCGGCCCCCCGTCCCCCGCCGCCCGCTCCTCTGACTGGCGGCCGTCCTCTCACCCCCTGAAGGGTGCGGGAACAGCCCCAACAGCCCCTTCTCAGGTCTCGGCCAGGGTGGCGTGATGGCGATCATTGCCCGGCGTCACCCTCCGTGATACACAGAGTAACCAGACACACATCACTCACACACCGATTCGATCCGCAGGTCAGGGCAGCCAGACCGGTCATATGTACGAGATCCGGGTAAAGAGAGCCGCCAAGTCGTCGTGCGAGAGCAGTTTCATCAGCGAAGATAGAGGGTGACTCGTGCCGTGCGGTGCGGGCATCGAACTACCCAGCAGGGGCGGTGACTTACATGAACCTGGCAGCTGAGAAGGGCGACATCACCACCATCATCGGCGGAATCGCCCCGAACTGGGGCCCGTTCGGGACCTTGGGCAACGAGGCCCGCGTAATGATCGAGGTGGTGATGGCGATCGCCATCCTGCTCTGCCTCGGCATCGCGGTCTGGGGCGCGGCCAAGCAGCGCATCGGCGCGACCGCGCTGCGCGACACGTTCAGCGCGGAACAGGGCAAGGGACTGATCGTCGCGGGCCTGACCGGTGTGTTCATCATCGGATCGCTGGGAACCGTGTTCACCATCGTCTACGGGATGGCCGTCTAGCCCAGCCGTCGGCCCGCGCCCAGGGCAGTCCCGCCCACCCTCACCATCCGTCCGTCGTGCCCACCGACAGAGGTTGCGTCTCCCTGATGTCGAGTCACCACACCGCCTCCGCGCGGAAACCAGCACGGCTACCGTCGTACAAAGACACGGTCCAGGCAACGGTTGAGGGGGCGTACGCGGCATGAGTCACGACGACGGCTACGGCAACGACTCGGGGCGTACGGGCGACGGCTACAGCACCATCGGCGGTACGCGCCAGACCCGCACCCGCCTCCCCGACGGCGAGGGCGGCGACGGCTACGGCCCCCGCCGCCCGGCCCGCAGCTCCCGCTCGCTGATCACGGTCGTGGGCGTGATCGTGCTCCTGCTCGGAGCGATCGCGTTCGCCAACATGGGCGGAGGCGACGGCGGCGACGGCGGCACGTCGGGTGGTGCCGGCGGAAACAAGGCGGGCGCGGCCCCGACGGCGGCTACGGGGACCAAACCGGTGACGGGGAAGAACGGTGACATCCCATCCGGTTTCGCACACGACGAGCAGGGGGCGCAGAGCGCGGCGTCCAACTTCGCGGTGGCGCTCGGCTCGGCCGACATGTTCAACTCTGCCTCTCGTCAGGCCATCGTGCAGGCAACCCACGATCCGGCACTGGTGGACAAGTTGATCACTGATCTCGAGGCGGCCTACTCCCCTGACTTCCTCAAGAACGTCGGCCTGAACGACGACGGCAGCACGCCCAGCGGCCTGACGTTCGTCTCCCGAACGATTCCCGTGGGCACCAAAGTAGTCGAGGGCAGCGGTGACACGGTCACTGTCGAAGTTTGGTGCACCGGCCTCGTCGGCATGGCCGGGCAAGGATCCACTAAGCCGGTGACGGAGACCTGGTTCACGATCTCGGAGACGCTCAAGTGGATCGGCAACGACTGGAAGATCGAGTCCTCCAGCCAGACAGAGGGGCCCACTCCGGTCAGCGGCGACAATCGGGCGTCTTCCGCCGATGAGATCGCCGGCGCGGTCGAGGGATACGGAGGCTTCGTCTATGCGCGCTAACCGCCGCCGGGGTGCGTTCGCCCTGGCATTCCTCGGCAGCCTTCCTGCCATGCTGGTCGTGCTGGCTTCACAAGCCTCAGCGGCTCCATCGCCGACACCGTCGCCGTCCCCCAGTAAGGGCAACGAGGCGTGTGACCTCATCGTAGGCCTCGCCAAGGACTACTGCGAAGGCGACTCCGCCCCCAGGTCCAAACTCCCCGACAGCGTCGACCCCGCCCTCGACCCCCTCACCTCCCTGGGCCGCGGCTGCGCCGACGCCGCAGCGTGGATCGTGGGCAAACTCAGCGACGCCGTCAAGAACACCGCGAACGTCGACTTCACCAACACCCGCTTCCTCCAGCAGTACGCGATCGTCTTCGCCGCCTCCACCGTCCTGACGCTCGTCCTGTGGCTGCTGGCCGTCGCCAAGCGGGCGATCCGCGGCGTGCCGCTGACTACCGCGATCTCCGAGGCCATCGGGTTCCTGTGGCTCACGGTCCTCGCGTCCGCGTTCACGCCGCTGATCCTGTACACGATCGTCTCCGCCACCGACGGCGTGACCGAGGTCGTCTCCTCGTCCTCCGGCGGGCAGACCGACGTCTTCTTCGGGTCGTTCGCCGAGGCGCTCAAGAAGGACGCCGACATCGGCGGCGGGCCGATCATGCTGATCGTCGTCTCCCTGGTGTCGATCCTCGCCGCGGGCATCCTCTGGCTGGAGCTCGTGATCCGCGCCGCCCTGCTCTACGTCGGCGCCCTGCTCGGAACCGCCGTGTACGCGGGGCTCGTCGACAAGAACATGTGGGGGCACGTGCGCCGCTGGGCGGGCATCATGATCGCCGTGATCATGGTGAAGCCGGTCATCGTCATCGTGCTCGGGCTGGCCGGCGCGCTGTCCTCCGACGACGGACCCGACGCGTTCTCGGCCGTCGTCTCCGGGCTGGCCATCATCCTGCTGGCGATCTTCGCGTCCGGCATGATCTACCGCTTCGTCCCCGGCTTCGGCGACGAGATCCAGGGTGCCCGCACCAACCGCAAGCAGGCCACCGACGGTTCCCAGGCCGCCGCGATGATCAGCTCGCCGGCCGCTCTCGTCTCGCAGGGCATCAAGACCCACAGCAGCCGCAGCGGCGGCGAAGGCGGCAGCGGCGGCGGACGGCCCGCCAACCCGGTCAGCGGCGGAGTCGCCGCACACAGCTCCCGCAACTCCGGGAGCGGGGTCGGCGGCGGATCTGTCCCCTCCGCCGCACCTCCGCCCCGCAGCGGTTCGGGCCCCACGTCCGGCACCCCGCACGGCAGCCGGGGATCACGCGGCGGATCGGGCGGATCAGGCAGTTCAGGTAACAAGAGCACAGGAGGTGGCGGGCGTTGAGCACCCAGTCCCATCCGATCACGCCCCGCCGTACGTATCTCATCGGCCGGGCCCGGCCGAACGCGATCGTCGGCAAGAACCGCGAGACGGGCGAGATCGCCCTGATCATCGGCGGTGCGTTCCTCGGCATGATGAGCGGGCTGCTCGTCCCGGTCCTGTCCCTGCGCATCGTGCTGCTCACCGGCTTCCCGCTGCTCGCCCTGGCCATCGTCTACGTCCCGTACAAGCACCGGACCTTCTACAAGTGGTTCGAGATCAACCGGAGCTTCAAGCGCTCCCTGCGCCGCGGCACGACCTACCGCTCCTCCGCCATGGAGGCGGGCGTCAGCGCCGACGGGCGCGAGGTCGAGATCGGGCCGCCCCCCGGCATCGGCCGGATCAACTGGCTGGCCGCACCCTTCGGGCCGGACGAGATCGCCGTACTGCTGCACGCCGACCGCCGCACCGTCACCGCGGCCATCGAGATCGAGGGGCCCGGCGTCGGGCTGCGCGACAGCGAGGACCAGGAAGCGCTCGTCGACCGGTTCGGCACCCTGCTCAAGCACGTCGCCAACGGGGACGGCTTCGTGACCCGCATCCAGATGCTGGCCCGCACCCTGCCCGCCGACCCCGACGCCCACGCCAAGGACGTCGCCCAGCGCGGCGACAAGGCCTCCCCGGGCTGGCTGCAGGAGTCGTACGAACAGCTCCAGTCCATGGTCTCCACCTCCAGCGAGCAGCACCGCGCCTACCTCGTCGCCTGCATGCACTTCAACCGCGAGCTCGCCGCCGAGGCCCACGCCATGGCCCGCGCCGCCCGCCCGCACGCCGGCCGCAAACTCGACCGGGACGCCGGCCTCGCCGTCGTCATGGCGCGCGAACTCACCGACATCTGTGCCCGCCTCGCCGAGGCCGACATCCGGGTCCGCCAGCCCCTCGGCCAGAGCCGGCTGGCCTCCCTCGTCCACTCGATGTACGACCCCGACCACCCCATCGACCACATCCAGGCCATGACCAAGCGCAACGCCTGGCCCGCCGAACTGGACGCGGTCGAACCGACCTTCCTGCAGGCCAAGACCCGCGAGTCCTCCACCCGCGCGCCCTGGTGCCACTCCACGGCCTGGGTGAAGGAGTGGCCGATGACGCCCGTCGGCGTCAACTTCCTCGCCCCGCTCCTCGTCCACACGCCCGACGTGATCCGTACGGTCGCGGTCACCATGGACCTCGAACCCACCGAGATCGCCATCGAGCGGATGCTCACCGAGAAGACCAACGACGAGGCCGAGGCCAGCCGCCAGGCCAAGATGAACCGCACCGTCGACCCCCGCGACATCGCCGCCCACGGCCGGCTCGACCAGCGGGGTGAAGATCTCGCGAGCGGCGCCGCCGGGGTCAACCTCGTGGGGTACATCACCGTGTCCTCGCGTTCGCCCGAGTCCCTCGCCCGCGACAAGCGGACGATCCGGGCCTCGGCGGGCAAGTCGTATCTCAAGCTGGAGTGGTGCGACCGCGAGCACCACCGCGCGTTCGTGAACACCCTGCCCTTCGCCACCGGCATCCGCCGCTAACCCACCCGCCCCCGACTTCGAGTCCGCGACACCGAGAGGGAGGTCAGTCACGCCATGCGAGATCCGCTGTCCGCGTTGTCGGACGCCTTTACCGCCTTCCTCTTCGGGAAGGTGGAGACGACCCGGCTGCCCGTCCGCACCTCGACCGGACAGGCCCAGGCGGTCTACCTGCCCACCGCGGCCCCCGGCCTCGGCGACTCCGGCGTGATCATCGGCCGTGAGGTGTACTCCGGCAAGGGCTACATCTACGACCCCTTCCAGCTGTACGGGCAACAGCTCCCCGCCCCGCACTGGCTGGTGCTCGGCGAGTCCGGCAACGGCAAGTCCGCGCTGGAGAAGACGTACGTCCTGCGCCAGCTCCGCTTCCGCGACCGCCAGGTCGTCGTCCTGGACGCCCAGGGCGAGGACGGCGTCGGCGAATGGAACCTCATCGCCCAGGAACTGGGCCTGACCCCCATCCGCCTCGACCCCACCTCCGCGCTCAACGGCGGCATCCGCCTCAACCCGCTCGACCCCTCGATCACCACCACCGGGCAGCTCGCCCTGCTGCGCACCATCATCGAAGTCGCCATGGGCCACGGCCTCGACGAACGGTCCGGCTTCGCGCTCAAGGTCGCGCACGCCTACGTGAACGAGACGACGACCGACCGCCAGCCCGTGCTGATGGACATCGTCGACCAGCTGCGCCACCCGGAGCCGGAGTCCGCCCAGGCGATGAACGTCGACATAGACGACGTACGGGCCTGGGGCCTGGACGTCGCCCTCGTCCTGGACCGGCTCGTCGACGGTGACCTGCGCGGCATGTTCGACGGACCGACGTCCGCGGGCATCGACCTCGACGCCCCGCTGATCGTCTTCGACCTCTCGCACATCGACCGCAACTCCATCGCCATGCCGATCCTCATGGCGATCGTCGGCGTCTGGCTGGAACACACCTGGATCAGGCCCGACCGGAAGAAGCGCATCTTCCTGGTGGAGGAGGCCTGGCACATCATCAACTCCCCGTTCGTCGCGCAGCTCTTCCAGCGCCTGCTGAAGTTCGGCCGCCGGCTCGGACTGTCGTTCGTCGCCGTCGTCCACCACCTCAGCGACGTGGTCGACGGAGCCGCGGCGCGGGAAGCGGCGGCCATCTTGAAGATGGCCTCGACACGGACGATCTACGCCCAGAAGGCCGACGAGGCCAGAGCGACCGGGCGGGTGCTCGGGCTGCCCCGATGGGCGGTCGAGATCATCCCCACGCTCACCCCCGGCATCGCGGTCTGGGACGTCAACGGCAACGTACAGGTCGTCAAACACCTGATCACCGAAGCCGAACGCCCCCTCGTCTTCACCGACCGCGCCATGACCGAGTCCTCCGCCTCCGACCTCCTCCCGGAGGACGTACGCGCCGCTGAACTGGAGGCGGAGCAACGCGCGGCACGGATCGAGAACCAGCAACGGCTGAACGAGTCGTCCGAGTCAACGGTGGCATGACATGGCGGGTGCGGGGCGCGGTGACGTACGCAACGGCGGAGGCAACGGGAACGGCGGGGGCATCCCGGACGGGCTGCTGATCGGGCTGCTGCTCTTCCTGCTCGGGCTGACGCTCCTGGCCTGGACGGCCACCGGTCTGGCCGGCCTCCTCGCCCACGGCGGCTGGCCGGATGGCGTCACCCTCGCTGAAACACCCCTGGCCATGCGCCGGCTCGTGGAGGCACCGCACGACCTGCCCGCCGCCTGGCCGGCCACCCCGCCCGGAGAGCTCTCCGGATACGGGCTGTTCTGGGGGCTGTTCATAGGCGAACTGATGGTGCTGGTGGTGCTGGCCATCTTCGTGATGGGCGTCATCGCCCGCTGGAGGGGTGTGCGGGCACGCCAGCGCGCCGAACGGCTGGAGCCGAGGAACGAGCCTGCGCAGGAGTACGCGTACGAGGAGCAGGCCCCCCACCCAGCCCCACACCCCGCCCCGTCCGAGGAACCCACCGCCCCACCGGTCACCGCACCGGTCACCTCCCCACCGGTCACCGCACCCGTCACTACCGCACCGCCCCCCGCGCAGGCACCCCCGGCCGACGCCACCGGGCCCCTTGGCTCCCCAGCCCCGATCCCGCCCGTCGTTCCCTCCCCGCGCACGCCCCTCGTCGTCTACGGCCCCGCCGCCACCCGCCGGCCCACCGCCGTCCAGGCCATCCGCGAGGCGGACGGCCCCGTGCTCGTCGTCACCTCCGACCCCAGCGTCTGGGCCGAGACCAAGGACGCCCGGGCCAAGATCGGCCCGGTCCTCGTCTACGACCCCGGCCACCTCTGCGACACCCCGGCGCGGCTCCACTGGGCCCCCACCACCGGCTGCGAAGAGCCCGACCGCGCCGCCGCCCGCGCCGCCGCCCTCCTGGCCCCCGTACGACCGCAGTCCCGCATCGACGCGGCGACGGCCGACACCGCGGAGACCCTCCTGCAGTGCTGGCTGCACGCCGCCGCCATCGACGGCCGCCCCTTCCGCCAGGTCCACCGCTGGGCCCTCGGCGGCAGCGCCCACGAACCGGTGCGCCTGCTCCGTACCCACCCCAAGGCGGCCTCCGGACTGGCCGGACTGCTGGAGTCCGCGCTCACCGCCCACCCCGAGCGCCGCGAGATGGCGCAGGAGCTGACGGTGCGGGCCTTCGGCGCTCTGTCCTCGGTCCACATCCGGGACGCCTGCACACCGAACCGCGCCGACTCGCTGGCCCTTGCATCATTCGCGGCCGAGGGGGGCAGCCTCTATGTGGTCGGCGAACCCATCGAGAACCCGCGCTCGGGCCCCGGGGCGATGCCCCTGCTCACCGCGCTCGCCTCAGACGTGGTCGAGCACGGCCGTCGCATGGCCGCACGGTCATCCGACGGCCGGCTCGACCCACCAATGACGCTCGTCCTCGACGACATCGCGGCCGTCGCGCCGCTCCCCCGGCTGCCCGAGCTCCTCTCCACCGGCGAGGAACAGGGCCTGCCCACCGTCGCGCTGCTCCGCTCCCGCGAACAGGCCCGCGCCCGCTGGAACCAGCACCTCCAGACCCCGACCACCCTCTGACACCAGGTCAGCGGATCACCAGGCCCTCATTCCCTCAGGCCCGCAGGTCCGACGGGCGCGCCACCGCGTACTCCAGCTCCCGGGCCGTCGGGTCACCCGGCATCGGCACGGTCTCCCCCGTCGGCACGAACCCGATCCGCCGGTAGACGGCGGCCGCCCGCGGATTGTCCTCGTGCACATACAGCCGCACACGCTCGATCAACGGCTCGCCCAACGACCACGCCCAGTCCGTCCCGGCCCGGAACAACTCCTCGGCCAGCCCCCTGCCCCGCGCCTCGGGCCGGACGAACACCGCGACCACATGCGCCTGGTGGACCGCCGCCGCCGCACCGAACCGCACCTCGTCGTCCGGCCGCTCGATCAGCACGGTCACCGTGCCCGCCCAACTGCCGTCGGGCGCCTCGGCGACGAACTGCCGCACCCGGCCCCCGCCCTCCTCCGACGCACCGAGCGTCCGCTCTCGCCAGAAGTCGTCGGACCGCTGCCGGCCTTCCTCGTACGTCTCCAGGAAGGCCACCGGGGCGACCGGATCCCGCAACGCGGCCAGCCTGAGTTCCTTCGCCGACTGCCACTCGTCAGCACGCACGGCCCGTATCACGTAGTCCATGCATCGATCCTGACCTGCGCTCCCTTGGTCGCGCAAACGCTTAGCGGCGGACCCCCGGGGGACGAAGCGGTGTCCTACCCCGGTACTACGCCCGCCGCCGCGTCCCACCCCCGGTCCGACGCCCCGCGCCCGCCGGCTCCGTAGCGTCCATCCCATGATCAGGGCATACGAACTCACCAAACGGTACGGCGACACCACCGTCGTCCAGGACCTCGACTTCACGGTCCGGCCCGGCGCCGTCACCGGCTTCCTCGGCCCGAACGGCGCCGGAAAATCCACGACCATGCGCATGCTCCTCGGCCTGGACGCCCCCACCCACGGCCGCGCCACCATCGGCGGACGCGCGTACGCCACCCACAGCGCACCCCTCACCGAAGTCGGCGCCCTGCTGGAGGCCCGCTCCGTCCACCCCGGCCGGACCGCCTTCCACCACCTCATGGCACTGGCCCACACCCACGGCATCCCGCGCAGCCGCGTCGAACACGTCCTCGACCTCGCGGGCCTGACCGCCGTCGTCGGGAAGCGCGTCAAAGGGTTCTCGCTCGGCATGGGCCAGCGGCTCGGCATCGCCGCGGCCCTGCTCGGCGACCCGGCCACCCTGATCCTGGACGAGCCCGTCAACGGCCTCGACCCGGAGGGTGTGCTCTGGATCCGCACCCTCCTCAAGTCCCTCGCGGCCCAGGGCCGCACGGTCCTCGTCTCCTCACACCTGATGAGCGAGATGGCCCTCACCGCCGACCACCTGGTCATCATCGGTCGCGGCCGCCTCCTCGCCGACACCACGGTCGCCGACTTCGTCGCCACCGCGGGCGGCAGCGCGGTCAAGGTCGTCACCCCGCAGGCCGCCGCCCTGCGCGACCTCCTGCGCGGCCCCGGCATCGCCATCACCGGAGCGGACGGCCCGGACCACCTGGAGGTCCACGGCACGGACGCCGCCCACATCGGACGCGTCGCCGCCGCCCACACCATCCCCCTGTACGAACTCACCCCGCTCGCCGCCTCCCTGGAACAGGCCTTCATGGACCTCACCCAGGCGTCGGTCGACTACCGGATCACCGCCCCCGAACCGACCGGAGCCCTCGCATGACCACCGCGACGACCACCGCGCACCCCTACCGCGTCACTCCGGCCCGGGTGCTGCGCTCCGAATGGCACAAGCTCCGCACCCTGCGCTCCAGCTGGATCACCCTCGGCTCCGCCGCCGCCCTCGTCCTCGCCGTCGGCATCGTCATGGGCACCACCTACACGTCCGACGGCGGCGACTCGGACGTCGACACCGTCATCCTCGTCCTCTACGGCACCACACTCGGCACGCTCTGCACGGTGGTCCTCGGCATCCTCGTCACCGCGGGCGAGTACTCCTCCGGCATGATCCGCGCCTCACTCACCGCGGTCCCCCGCCGGCTCCCGGTCCTGTGGGCCAAGGCGGCCGTGTTCACCGCCACCGTCCTCACCGTCATGCTGGCCACCTCCCTGCTCACGTTCGCCGTCGCGCAGCTCTTCCTCCACGACACGGACCAGGCCGCCGCCCTCAGCGACCCCGGCGTGCTCCGGGCCATCGCCGGCAACGCCGTCGGGGCCACCCTCCTCAGCCTCATCGCCCTCGGCCTCGGCGCCCTGCTCCGCTCGGTCCCGGGTGCGATCGGCGCCTTCATCGGAGGCGTGATGGTCCTGCCGGAGGTGCTCACCATGCTCCCGTACGACGCCGTGGCCACCGCCGTCCGCTACTTCCCCACCCAGGCGGCCGGCGTACTGGGCTCCGCGACACCCCTTCCCGACGCCGCCTCCACCGGCGGGGCCCTGCTCGCCCTCCTCCTCTGGGCGGCGGCCACACTGATCGCGGCGGCGCTGCTCCTGCGCCGCCGCGACGCATGACGCGGACGGGACCGGGCGCGAGGACGGACGAGTGACGGACACGTGACGAACGACGACACCCACCGGCCGACGGGAACCTTCCCGCTCACCGGACACATCCAGCGCCTGCTCCAGCGCGTCCGCGCGTCCGACCGCCGCCGCCCCCTCGTCTGGGACGGACTGCTGACCACGTTCTGGGTGCTGTTCGCCGTCATCGACGTCTCGTCCGGCGGCTGGCGCACGGTCGCCGTCGACCCCCATGTGCCGGAGTCGCTGGTTCTGACGATGAGCGTGGCCTTCTCCGCCCCGCTGCTGTGGCGCCGCAGCCATCCCCTGGCCGTGCTGGTGTTCATGGCACCGTTCTCCCTGGCCAACGGCTGGACGGGGGCGGCGATCCAGGCCGCACTTCTCCAGGAGATCGCCGTCTTCCACGTCGCGCTCCGGAAGCCGGTGCGCACTCTGGCCTGGTCGGGCGCCATCGTGCTCGTCCCCCTCGCGGCCAGCTCGGGCCGTTCCCCGGGCGACTGGGACCGCATCTTCGTCCCGCACCTGTACGCGTTCGTGCTCGCCGCCCTGGTCGGCATCGTGGTGCGTACGCGCAAGGAGTACACGGAGGCCCTCGTCGACCGCGCCGACCGCCTCGAACGCGAACGCGACCAGCAGGCCCAGCTGGCGGCAGCCGCCGAACGGACGCGTATCGCACGGGAGATGCACGACATCATCGGCCACAACCTCGCGGTCATCACGGGCCTCGCGGACGGCGGCGCCTACGCCGCGGCCAAGAGCCCCGAGCGGGCCGCCCAAGCCCTGGACGCCATCGGCACCACGAGCCGACAGGCCCTCTCCGAACTCCGCCGCCTGCTCGGCGTCCTGCGCGACCACCCGGACCTGGCCGACCGCACCCCCCAGCCCACGCTCGACGACATCGACGCCTTGGTGGACGGCGTACGCAGCGCAGGCCTCCCCGTACGCCTGCGGCGCCGGGGCACACCCCCGGCCGTCCCGCCCACGGCAGGCCGCCAACTGACGGTGTTCCGCGTCGTGCAGGAGGCCCTGACGAACACGCTGAAGCACGCCGGCCCCGGTCCCGCCCTGGCGGCGGAGGTCACGTTGACGTACCGTCCGACGGAGCTGGAGGTGCTGATCACGGACAACGGCGCCCCGCATCCCACCGCCGGCCCGCCCGACGGCCCCGGTCAGGGCATCACGGGCCTGCGTGAACGCGCTTCGCTGTACGACGGCACACTCGAAGCCGCCCGGCCCGGAACCACCGGCTGGCGCGTACGGCTCCGACTCCCCCTGGAGGACTCCCCCTCGTGACGACCGTGCTCATCGCGGACGACCAGCCCATGCAGCGCTTCGGCTTCCGCATGCTGCTGGAGAGCCAGGACGACATGACCGTCGTCGGTGAAGCCGCCGATGGCCACGAGGCCGTCCAGCTCGTGACCCGGCATCAGCCGGACGTCGCCCTCATGGACATCCGCATGCCCCTGCTCGACGGCATCGAGGCAACCCGCCGCATCATCAGGACCGGTTCCCGCACCCGCGTCCTCATCGTCACCACCTTCGACCTGGACCGCTATGCGTACGACGGTCTCCGCGCCGGCGCCAGCGGATTCCTGATCAAGGACGCCCTGCCGGAGGAACTCCTCTCCGGCATCCGGGCGGTGGCCAGCGGCGACGCGGTGGTCGCCCCGAGCCTGACCCGCCGTCTCCTGGACGCGTACGTACAGCACTTGCCGGCCACGCCCGGCGGACCCGCGACACCGGACGCGCGGCTCGCGAAACTCACCGACCGGGAACGGGAGATCCTCACCGTCATCGGTCGGGGCTGGACCAACTCGGAGATCTCCGAACGGTTCCACGTGGCCGAGTCGACCGTGAAGACCCATGTCTCACGCATCCTCGCGAAGACGGGAGCCAGAGACCGCGTCCAGGCGGTCATCCTGGCGTACGACACGCACCTGGTCACCGCAGGCTGAATGGCCTCTCGGCATTTCTGCTCCGGAACGCAGAAAAGCCCCGTGCCACAAGGGCACGGGGCTTTCTACAATGATTGTTCGGCGGCGTCCTACTCTCCCACAGGGTCCCCCCTGCAGTACCATCGGCGCTGAAAGGCTTAGCTTCCGGGTTCGGAATGTAACCGGGCGTTT
>NZ_JBEXXO010000017.1:0-210942 GCF_040630435.1 Streptomyces sp. NPDC005803
GGGGACGGCTGATCAGCCGTCCCCACCGCTGCTGCACAGCCCGCCCCAGCCCCACCGCTCGCCCGATGCATCCAGGCACATCGTGCATCTCTGGCTCCCGTCTGGCGGCGACAGGTCTCCACGAGTTCCCAGAACTTCTCAAGGTTCACGAAGAGCACCCTGCCAGGCACCCACAGACGACGGACGGGCCACCTGACGCCATCATCACGTCCGCGAAAGCCAGATCGTTTGAGACAGTCACCGGCCCGCAGTCTCAGAACATCTGGCACCCCTGGGCAAGCCAGCGTCACGTCAACTGCCACCTGCGCTGCGACAGGACACGAGTGACGAGAGGCTGAAACGGTCGGGATCAGTCGTCTCCGGAGGCGCGCCGCGCGAGGCTCTCACGCAGTCCGGCCAGCCGGTCGATCTCGGCGTCGAGGGCGGCGAGCCTGCGGCCGACAATCCCAGACGTGGGGGTGCCCGGATCGATGGAGCCGCACCGCGGCGGTGGGTCCTGAGTGAGCAGATGGAGGCGGTCGGCGCAGCTGCGCAGGTCCTCGATGGTGAGTCCTAGGGTCAGTAGGTCGCGGATGATGCGGACTCGTGCGATCTCGACGGGCCCGTATTCGCGCTGACCGGAGGCTGTACGGGCGGGCGGGGGAAGTAACCCGCGCTGCTCGTAGAACCGTAGCGCTCTGGGCGTGGTACCTGCCGCTGCTGCCGCTTCACCGATCCGCATCCTGCCCACTCCCCGTCCTCGGCCCGCCCACAGCTGCCGAACGGGTGCTAAGCCACCACAGCTACAGCTCCACGACGACGGCCCCGAAGTGCCTTCCTTCGATCATTTCCTGCAACGCCTGCGGTGCGCGATCGATGCCCGCGATCCGTACATGGGGGAAGCTGATTTCCCCGGAGCGCAGCCAGTCGCCGAAGCGTTTGGTCCACTCCTTCTCCACATCGGGGTGGTCCGCGCCGCTGTACCCGCGTAGCGAGATGCCTTTGACGAAGAGGCGGAAGGCGTCGATCTCCACCGGCGCACTACCGCCGGCCCGTTGCGCCGACATCTGCCCCGACAGGGCTCCGACCAGAGCGAACCGCGCACCCTGCCGCGCCGCACCGAGGGCCGCGACCAGTTGCTCGCCTGCGACGGTGTCCACCAAGACATCGATGCCCTCGGGCGCCGCCTCCGCGAGCTGGGCTGCGATGGGCCCGGCTCCTCGCAGCACGACCGCGTCGTAACCGAGCTCGGAAACCAGCCGCTCGGCCTTCTCCGGCGAACCGGTGCTGCCAATCACCCTCCTGGCGCCCAGCAGTCGGGCCATCTGCCCGGCCAGGGAGCCCACCGCTCCCGCCGCTCCGGTGACGAAGACGATGTCCCCCTCGCGAACGTCGGCAAGGCGGGTCAGCGCGCCGTAGGCGGCCGATCCTGGGGAGAGGTACGCGACCGGATCGGGCAGCGCGCCGTCCAAAGGGGTGCACTCGGTGGCGGCCACCAGGGCGTACTCCCGCCAGCCGAGCATGTGGGCGACGGTATCGCCGGTGCGCAGCGGACTGTCGGCGGGCCCGGCCACGACCTCGCCAACGGCGGGACCGAACAGCACATCCCCGCTGCGCAGTGGCGGCAGCGGCACGCCGTCGACCTCCCCGCCGATCAGGGTTCGCAGGCCGGGAAAGACCAGGAAGTGCCGGTTCCTGACCAGAACTTGGCCTGCCCCGGGCTCGGGCAACGGCGTCTTGACGACGGCGAAGTGTTCCCGTGAGGGCAGTCCCTCAGCAATGGTGGCGGCGAGCCGGACTTCACGGGCGGTGCGGGGCAGGGCTGCGGTCATGTTTGGCCTCCTGGGCAGGTTCGGGGCAGCGGCACGGCGGGCGTCCGCCGCCGGAATTCGGTGACGGTAACTCCTGACGCGCACGTCAGGGTCAAGCCGATCCTGGCCGGTACTCCAGGGCGCCCCGATTCCGGGCGCGCAGTGCCCGCTCCTCGAACCTGGTGACAGAAAGCCCGCAAAATGGCCCGCGATGACAAGCAGCGTGCCTCGATGGTGACAACCACCTTGCTTCAGGGGATCCAAAAAAGCAGCTCACCCCGTCCCGAAGGTGCCACCTATCGTGCTTCGGCACATTTACATTTGTTGAGCCAGCACGCTGGTAGTCGCCAAGGCAGGCGTGCCGTCACCGGGCCCACCGGGCGGTGAGTGCTGAGCGAAGTTCTGAGCCGCTGTGCAGTCTCAGCCGTCCACCCCGGCTTCCCACTTGCATCGACGCAGCACGTAGTCGCTGAAGGCGTGTCGTCGTCCGAGAGACCCCCGACGCTGCCACGGCTAACCATCACGCCCGACCATCAAGCGGTGCACGTTTGCCGTACTTGGCGGAGCACCCAGAGGAAGGCCTACACAGGGTCTGTTTGGTGCTGGAGAGCCCGACAGACTGCTCCGTCCACTGACAATCGCCCAGCCCAACTCGTCACACGCCACAAGACACAGCTGAGCCAACTCCCGCAGCCCGAGCACGAGCGCACCCGCCTCGCCGTCGACGCTCACGTGCACCACCGGGCGTTCCCCCTCTCGCCGCCCTCACCGATGAAGCAGAACGCGTCTCCTTCGTGGGAGGCCGGTCAGTCGCGTCGAGGTCCGCGGCTGCGGCAAAGAACGCGCCCCTCCTCATCGGTTCCCAGGAGGGGCGGGAATGCCCTCGGCGCGTCTATGTGGCGGCTCCGCGAGGGGCCTTGTCAGTTCCGCTGAGCGCCGACCAGGCCAGTGCGAGAGCCACTGACACCCCGCGCAGAGGATTGTCATCGATGCTGTCAGCCTTCCGGGTCAACACCGCCTCTTCGGACCGAGCGTGGCCGCCGAACGGGCGCTCCAACGCGCGCTGTGCGGCATCGGGCAGGTCGTCCGGCGGTGTCCTACCGGACCGAAGTCCCTCTCGACACGTTATGTGACACCTACGGCTTGACTGACGAGGTGATCGGCGATCCGGCCGGGGCTGCGGAGTCCGGCGCCCCCGCGTAGTCGGGCAGTTCGATGCCGTTGATCGCGCGCCCGACCAGCTCGGTGAACCATTCGCCGGCGAAATCGGGGCGCGGCTCGGCGTCCGGCCCCGCGACGGCGCGGCTGCGGGCGTTCAATCGGCCGATCTCCTGGTTGGCCTCGACGAACGAGCGCATCCGCTCCTCGTAGCGGGCAAACCCGGTGCCGGGGTCCCAGTCGGCGGCGGCCAGCTCTCCCGCCAGCAGGTAGGCGCCGACCAGTGCCAGCCCGGTTCCCTGCCCGGACATCGGCGATGAGCTGAACGCCGCGTCCCCGAGCAGCCCCACACGTCCGCTCGACCAGCGGTCCATCACCACCTGGGCGACCTGATCCAGGTAGAAGTCCGGGGTGTCGTCCAGATGCGCGAGGATGTCCTGGGTCAGCCAGCCCAGGCCCGCCATCCGCTCACGCAGCAGGCGTTTCTGGGCCGCGACGTCACGGTAGTCGACGTCGAAGTCGGCCGAGGCGAAGTAGAACATGGACATCGCCCGGGTGGCGTCCTGGATGGGGCGCAGGAGGACTGAGCGCCCGGCCTCCTCGTCCTGGTGCTCGAGCAGCCAGCGGTCCAGCCCGAACTCGTTGGGCACACTGTAGAAGGCCAGCACATGCCCGAGGTGGCGGAGGTACCGCTCATGCGGCCCGAAGACCATCGCTCGCGTCGACGAGTGCAGCCCGTCGGCCCCGACCACCAGATCGAAGCGCCGCTGGTTGCCGCCCGCGAAGACCACGTCGACCCCGTCCGCGTCCTGGGCGAGCTCGGCGATTCTGTCGCCGAAGATGTACTCGACGGCGTCGCGGGTGTCGTCGTAGAGCACCTGGGACAGGTCCCCGCGCAGGATCTCGATGTCCGCGATGAACCCATCGCCACCGTCGTCATCCACGCGGAAGGTCTCCAGCACCTGCCCGTCCGCGTCCACGGTGTGCGCGCCGGCGGTGTCGGTGCACGCCGCGCGGACCGCCGCGTCCAGCCCCATGCGCCCGATGACCTCCTTGGCGACCCCGCGAGCGTCCACCGCCTGCCCGCCGGCACGCAGCCCGGGAGCCCGCTCCACCACGGTCACCTCGGCTCCCCGCCGGCGCAGCCAGTGGGCCAGCGCGGGCCCAGCGATGCTCGCCCCCGCCACCAACACCCTGGGACCGCTCAGCGGCGCCCGCTGCTCGCCCGTCAGGATCGTGCGCTCCTGCTCGGAGTCGTCGACACCCATCACTGCCTCCCTGCGCTTCCTCCCGCGCTGGAACGCTCCCAGCACAGGACCACCGCCGTCGGTGGATCCAGCAGTATCGACTGCGGATCCGCACAAAACTCATCGGTACGGCCGATATCGCGTCCACGCTCCCGCAAACACCGTAAACCTGGCATGCGCGCGGGGCGGGGATGGTCGTGATCGCCTCGACCCCGGCAGACATCGATGAGAAGCGCCAACCCGATGAGACTCGTATCAGCTCAGACTGGCGGCGTATGGCCGCGCCTACACGCTGCCCTGCTGGCCGTACTGCGCCGCGCCGGCCTGCTGGGCCTGGGCAAATACTCCGTGGATGGGTCGCACGTCCGGGCTTTCGAAGGGCGGCTCATGCCGCCACCCGGCCCGAAGCACCACCTGATCGTCGACCGCCACCGCATCCCGCTCGTCGTCACGCTCACCGGCGGCAACCGGCACGACGTCACCCAGCTCCTGCCGCTGCTGGACGCCGTCCCGCCGATCGGGGGACTTGGGGACGCCCCCGTCGCAAGCCGCGGCGTCTGTATGCCGACCGGGCTACGACTTCGACAGATACCGCCGCCTGCTGGGGCAGCGCGGCATCAAGCCGATGACCGCCCGACGCGGTGTCACCCATGGCTCCGGGCTGGGCAAGGTGCGCTGGCTGGTCGAGCGCACCTTCGCCTGGCTGCGGTGGTCTGACGGGGGTTCCAGTAGGAATACGTGGGGTGGGGACCGTGGGCCAGGTGGGCCGTCTGGACAGGGATCTTGTACGCCGCCAGCCACCCGACGGGGCGGTCGTCGACGACCGCCCACGCGGGGAGCGGAACCCGGGCGCGGGGGCGGTTCTCTCGGTCGACAGTGATCACCGTGGCGTACTTGATGTCGCGGACGTAGTTGACGAAGGTGTCCTGGAGGTCGGTGGAGGCAGCGACTTGGGTGGTGGGCACGGCGCGTGCTCCTTCCAGATGGAGGGTCAGCGGGAGGTGGGGAGTTCGACGGCCGTATGGTCATCGGCGGCCGGCGTCTCCGAGTCGATCACCGTGCCGGCGGTTCGCGAACGCACCCCGAAAGCACTGATGAGCGCGGCGAGCAGGGCCGCGGCGAGCGGCACCCACAGGGCTGCCCGGTAGCCGTCGAGGAGCGCGGCCGGTGCACTCGACGTGGTGGCCGCGACATTGACGGCCGTGGTCGCCGAGAGGCCGAGTGCCGCACCGAATTGGAAGGACGTGTAGAGGAGTCCGCCGGCCAGGCCCTGTTCCGCCTCCTTGACGCCCTCGGTGGCGACGATCGTAAGCGGGCCGTAGGCGAGTGCGAAGGCGATGCCGAGGAGCAGCAGGCTGGGGAGCATCGTCAGGTAGGTCCAGTCGGCGCCGACCGGCAGGAAGAGGACGTACGACAGTGAAGCGATCAGCAGGCCACCGAGGATGAGGCGTGCGTTGCCGAAGCGGGTCACCAGACGGGGGACGAGGACAGGCGAGAGGATCGCGTCGACGCCGATGACGATCATTGCGAAGCTGGTCTGCAGGCTGGACCAGCCGCGCAGTTCCTGGAGGTAGAGGACAAGCAGGAACTGGAAGCCGAAAAAACCCGCGGCGAAGAGGAGTCCGGCAAGGTTGGCGCGGACCAGGGCGCCGCTGCGGAAGATGCCGAGGCGGACCAAGGGGTTGGCGGAGCGGGCTTCGATGGCGAGGAAGGCGAGCAGTGACGCGAGGCCCGCAGCCAGGGTGAGCACAGTCTGGGTGAGGTCGGTGTGGGAGGCACGCTCCACGCCCAGGACGATCAGCACGATCGCGGCGGTGACGGTGAGGCCGCCCGCCAGGTCGACGCTCCGGCCGGTGCGGGCTGGTCGCGGCGACTTGGGTACGAAGGTGAGCGCGGCGAGCAGGATCAGCGCGGAGAGCACCACCGGGGCGAAGAAGACCCAGCGCCAGCTGACCGAGGCGAGCAGGCCGCCGATGACCAGGCCGGTCGAGAAGCCACCGGCCGCGGTGCCCGAGTAGAAGAGCAGCGCCTTGTTACGCGGCGGGCCCTCTTCAAAGCCCGTGGTGATGATGGACAGGCTCGCCGGGGTCATGAAGGCGGCCGCGACTCCGGTGACGAACCGGGCCACGATCAGCATCCAGCCCTCGGTGGCGAATCCGCCCAGCCCGGAGAAGAGCAGGAAGACCGAGAGCCAGAAGACGAACATCTGCCGGCGGCCGAAGAGGTCGGCGGCGCGTCCGCCGAGCAGCATGAAGCCGCCGTATCCCAGGACGTATGCGCTCATCACCCACTGCAGGGATCCGGTGGACAGGCCCAGGTCGGCGCGGATGGACGGCAGGGCCACATTGAGCATGGCCACATCGATGCCCTCCAGGAAGATCGCGCCGCACAGGACGAGCAGGACGCCCCGGTCTCGGGTGCTCAGGGTTCCTGCCGATCTCTGGGTTTTCGTGCTCAGTGGAGTCATGGCGGTTCCTCGATGGGAGAAGGGGGTTAGGGCCGCCTTCCGGCGACTCCTTCACCTTCGGTCAGAGCGAGCAGGCGGAACAACGGCGTTGATCGCAACGTTCGTTCAACCAGGCTTACCGATCCGCTCTACCTGGGGGACCTCCATGGAACGCGACGAACTGGAGTGCTTTCTCCTGCTCGCGGAGGAGTTGCACTTCGGTCGTACCGCCGAGAAGATGCGGCTCTCCCGGGCCCGGGTGAGCCAGCTGGTGCAGCGGCTCGAACGCCGGGTCGGCGCCCCGCTGTTCATCCGCACCAGCCGCCGGGTCGCCCTCACCTCACTCGGCACACAACTGCGCGTGGACCTCGCACCGCACCACCGTGGCATCGAGGATGCGCTCACACGGGCCGCCGCCACCGCGCGCGGGATCGACACGGTGCTGCACGTCGGCTTCGCCAACCCGCTGACCGGCGAGATCGTCATGCAGACGACGGAGGCATTGCGGGTCAGCCATCCCGGGCTCGCCGTGGAGATCTGCGAGGTGCCGCTCACCGACCCGTACGGGATGCTGCGCAAGGGGGACTTCGACGTCCAGCTTCAGGAACTCCCGGTACGCGAGGACGATCTGGGTGCCGGGCCCGCGCTGCTCGCCGAGGAGCGGGTCCTCGTGATCGGCTCGGCGCACCCCCTCTCCGCGCGGCACTCGGTGTCCCTGGAGGATCTGGCCGAGGTCCCCCTGCTCACCCTCGCGGGCGAGCTGCCGGATTACTGGTTGGAGCACCACGTCCCCACCCGTACACCGGCCGGCCGGTCGATCGCCAGCGGCCCCAGCGTGACCAACATGCAGGAGGCCCTGATGCTGGTCACGGGCGGCAGGGGCGCGCTGCTCGCTCCCGCGCACACGGCGACGTACTACGCGCGCCCCGGTGTCGCCTACGTCCCCTTCACCGACGCGGAACCGGTCAGCTACGGCCTGGTGTGGCGGACCGGGCAGGGCACGGGACCGGTCGAGGCCTTCGCCAGGGCCGCCCGGAAGGTAGCGCGGGAGATGGCGCATGGTGATCCGCGCAGTTCGGTGCCGGGCTTGAGCCCTCGGTCCAGGGGCTCGACGTCGTAGACGAACTCGTAGCGGTTCGGGTCGTCCGGCCAGGAACCAGTGGAAGCCAGTGGAAGCCCCCCAAGAGGAAGATCGCGACCAGGTTGATCGTGATCACCAGGCCTGTTCCCGTCCCCGGACACCCCGCCAACATTCGTCATGACTCGTTCAGATTCCTGAGAGCAGCGCCCCGCACGGGTCCGAGCCGCGGTTCGAGGACGGATGGCACGCCGGAGTCAGCGACGTCGCCGGCTACCTGCTGCGCATCGCCGACACCACCCCTCATGCGCAGCGCGGACGCGCCGCCCCCAGCGCCATGCTCGTTTCCCACCTTCAGCAGTCGACCTCCTCCCCATTACCTTCTTGATCAGCCCCGCAATGGGGTCCCCGGCCTCCGGGACGGCATGACTGTTCCCCTGTAGTTCGCATGATCCGGGGGGTGGTGTCACCGCTCCCGGAGGCACTGGCAGACCGCTGATCAGGGGCCTCACCACCGACTCTCTCGGGAAGTTGGGAGGCTCTTCGTCATGTGGGTGCCGGCAGCTGGTGCCGCAGGTATGGCCGGGGACGTACGACCGGAGAGTGCACGTGATCGACACCAGTGACATCGGAGCCTTCCTCGGTCTGGACGTCGGCAAGGGCGAACACCACGCCACCGCGCTGACCCCGGCCGGGAAGAAGGTCCTCGACAAGCGGCTGCCCAACAGCGAACCCAAGCTCCGCGAGGTGTTCGCCAAGCTGATCGCGAAGCACGGCACCGTACACGTCGTGGTCGACCAGCCCGCCTCGATCGACCCCCTGCCACTGGCCGTGGCCCGCGACGCGGGCTGCAAGTTCCCCTCCCTCCCCGGGCCGACGATCCGGCGGATCGCCGGTCTCTATCCCGGCGAGGCCAAGACCGACGCGAGAGACGCGTTCATCATCGCGGACGCGGCTCGGGCGATGCCGCACACCCTCCGCGCCATCGAGGTCGAAGACGAGACCATCGCCGAACTGGAGATGATCATGGGCTTCGACGACGACCCTGCGGGTGAGGCCACCCGGGTGGCGAACCGGCTCCGCGGGCCGCTGCCCCCGGATTCGCCCGCACCTGGAGCGAGTTGTGGGCCCCCGCGTCCAGCGCCCGGCCGTCCTGATGCTGCTGGAACGGTTCGGATCCCGTGCCCAGATCCGCAGGGCCGGACGCCGACGGCACACACCTCGAACATCTGCGATGGCTCATGGCACACCACGAGGCCGCCCGCTTCGCGCACTCCTCAGCCAGAATCCCCGTCGAACACGGAATCGCCCACCTCAAGAACTGGAGGACCCTCGCCCGACACCACACCCGCCGGGACAACCTGCCAGACACCATCCGAGCCGTCGCCGGACCCCTGACCGACCAACAGGCAACCCACCACACGAAGGCACTCGCACCCTCCGGCACGGCCACGTGATCAAAACGCCCACCGCAACCTCAACACGCCCTCACCCCACCATGCACGAGCTCGTTAGTGGTCGGCTCCGGAGGCCCTTCGAGGGTTGACCTGAGCCTTGCGTGCGGGTTCTGGGGTGGCGAGGTAACGGCCGGTCGCGCAGTCCAGGGCATCCTCGTGGGATGGGATCGAGGAAGTCGTCGGTGGGCAGGAAGCGGTCTTCGTGCTTGTCGGATCTGTTCAGACAGGGGCGTGGGAGTGTCAGGTGATGGCGGAGTCGCCGTAATCCATGGGCTCGCTCAGTAGCTCGCTCGCCGCCCGGTGGACCTTCGCCAGGGCGTTCAAGAGGGATGCGCGTTCGGTTTCGGTGAGATCCGCGGTGACCTTCTCCTCGATCAACCGCCGTTCCGCTTCAACCGGTTTCTGTAGCGCACGCCCCGCGTCGGTGAGCCAGAGCCGGACGAGGCGGTTGTCCCGGTCGTCACGGCGACGGGTGAGCAGCCCGGCGGTGGTCATCCGGTCGGCCATCTTGACGACGGTGGGCGTCGTGACGTTCAGTGCGGCGGCGACCTCGCCTGGCGTGCTGCCGTCTCGCTCCCACAGCATCGCGAGCAGGTAGTTCTGTCCGACGTGCAGTCCATGGCGGCGCATGGCCGCGTCGGCTAGGGCTCGGAGGACCTTCGACGTTCTGCCGTGCAGGTCCAGGAACTCAGGCATCGCGGCCTTTCGGTGATGTGCGGAAGCGGTTACCCGAGCCGCAAGCAAGTCGATTGACGGCTAACGATTCACCGACTACCGTTCCCTGCAACTCGTTAGACGGCAAATGACTATGGGAGCCATGATGATACTGGTCACCGGAGCCACCGGGAACATCGGCCGTGAACTCACCCGCGAACTCGACGCGAAGGGCGCGAAGTTACGTCTCCTCGTCCGCGCCCCTGCCCGCGCTGCCGGGCTGTCCGACCGCGCCGAGCGCGCCGTCGGCGACCTGGGGGAACCCCCGACACTGACGCCGGCCTTCGCCGGCGTCGACAAAATCTTCCTACTCACCCAGGGCATCGGCACCGGCTACACCGCCGCCGCCATCTCCGCCGCCAAGGCGGCCGGGGTGAGCCACATCGTGCACCTGTCTTCCCTCCACGTCACCCTTGACCCGCTGCCCGCGATGGCCCGCTGGCATCACGAACGCGAGGAGATCATCCGCGCCTCCGGAATACCCGCCACATTCCTTCGGCCCGGCGGTTTCATGACCAACGCCTTCGACTGGCTGCCCACCATCCGCGAGGGAAACCACGTCCTCGACCCGGTCGGCCCGGGCCGCTACGCGCCGATTGACCCCGCGGACATCGCGGCGGTCGCCGCCCTCGTCCTCACCGAGGACGGCCACCAGGACAAGGAGTACGTCCTCACCGGCGACGAGACGCTCACCGTCACCGAGCAGGTCCGGGTCATCTCCGAGACGATCGGCCGCGACATCGAGGTCCGAGAAGTGACCACACCGGACGAGGCCGTACGGTTCCGCTTCCCCAACGGGGCGCCGCAGGCACTCGCCGACGCCATCACCGAGGGCTTCAACCTTATGCGCGCCGACACCGTCGGGTTCCGGACTGACACCGTCGAGCGACTGCTCGGACGCAAGCCGCGGACCTTCGCGGACTGGTGCGCGCGTAACGCCGACGCGTTCCGACGGCCTGAAACCGCCTGAGCCGAGAGACGACCACGCCCTCTTCCGATTCTGTTGATGGGTATGCCCGCCATGTCGGTCTGCGCCGCCCGCCCGATAGGCCTGACCGCCTCCGAACGCGCACAGTTGTAGAGGGCCTCCTACGGCCACAAGACTGAGCACCGATTGCGGGTATGCGCCCAGGTCGTCCTCCACGCGGCTCGCGGACGCTCCACCGCGCGCATCGCTCGCGAGACGGGCCTGCACCTGGACACGGTCCGTACCTGGCGGGGCCGGTTCGCCGAGCGGGGCCTTGCCGGGCTGTCCGACCGCAAACGGTCCGGCCGGCCGCCATCGTTCACCGCGTTGCAGGTCATCAGCGCGGACGAGAAGACCTCCATCCAGGCCCGCTGCCACCGCCCCTGGCACCCGGGCAGGCCCGGGCCATGCGCGTCAACCACGAGTACGAGCGCGGCTGCGCCCTGGCCTACCTGGCGGCCTACGACGTCCACCGCGCCCTCATATTCGGCCGCTGCGAGCCAAGCACCGGCATCGTGCCGTTCGTGAACCTCGTCGAGCAGGTCATGGCCACCGAGCCCTACGCCAGCGCCGGACGCGTCTGGATCGTTGACAACGGCTCCTCCCACCGGGGACGAAGGCCATCGACCGGCTTACCGCGGCGTTTCCGAACGCTGTCATGGTTCGACGTGCCCAGCCAGGTACGGGTGGATGTGCCCAGTGCGCAGTGCTTTGATCTGGGTGCGCGGCGTGCGGCTGCTCCGCCTGATCCGCCTGCTGCGCCAGCACGGGTCCGCGGTGATGCGGGCCTGCATCACCGCACCGTCAGCCCGGGGCGTCGTAGGCGGCGCGGGCGGCGCGGACCTCGTCCATGTGCTCCTCCGCCCAGCCCTTGATCGCGCGCATGAGCGGCAGCAGCGAGCGGCCGAGCGGGGTCAGTGCGTATTCGACGCGGACCGGGACAGCGGGGATCACGGTCCGCGACACCAGCCCGTCGCGTTCCAGATGACGCAGAGTCTGCGTGAGCATTTTCTGGCTCACGCTCGCCAGCCGGCGTTGCAGTTCGGTGTACCGCTGTGGCCCCTCGGCAAGCGCGTTGACGGCGAGGCTGACCCACTTGTCGGAGATGCGGTCCAGGAGTTGTCGGGCAGGGCATTCGGCGAGGTAGGCGTCGTAGGTGATGCTCGCCTCGGCCCGGCGCTGGGCGGCTGTGCGGGTGGGCATGGCTCTCCTTTCGGTGCCGTACGCACCACGAAGTGCGTACTTCCCGGTGGAGAGTAGCGCTTCCTACGGTGTGCAACATGATCGCTGAAGAGAAGATGCGGGCGGTGGTCGCCCGCGGTTATGGCGGACCCGAGGTGCTTGAGTTGGTGACGGTTCCGCTACCGGAGCCCGGCCCCGGGCAGGTGCGGATCCGCGTCGAGGCCGCGACCGTCAATCCCGTGGACCTGGTCACCCGTTCCGGCACGCTCGTCGAAGCCGGACTGATGGCCGCCCGCGAGCACACAGGCATCGGATGGGACGTCGCGGGCGTCGTCGACCGGCTCGGGGCGGGTGTGACGGCGTTCGCGCCGGGGCAGCGTGTAATCGGGCTGCGCGATCTGCTCGACGTGTCGCTGGGCGCCTACGCCGAATACCTCGTCCTGGACGGCACCGCAGTCGCGCCCGCACCGCCCGTCGCCTCTGCTGCAGCCGCGGCGACGCTGCCGTTGAACGGACTTACCGCCCTCCAGTCCCTCGACCTGCTCGACCTCGCCGCAGGCGACACGGTGCTGGTGACCGGAGCCACCGGGGCGGTCGGCGGCTTCGCCGTCGAACTGGCGGGACGGCGCGGCCTGCGCGTCGTCGCCCAGGCCGGTGCCGCCGAGGAGGAATTCGCTCGAAGCCTCGGCGCCGAATGGATCGTCGGCCGTGACGCATCCGACCTCGCGGCCGATGTCCGCCGCCTGGTACCGGGCGGCATCGACGGCGCACTCGACACGGCAGGACTTGGAATCCGCGCGCTTGCCGCTGTCCGCAGCAGAGGCGCCTACGCCACGGTGGTCGGCGGTTCGGCCCCGCTCCCGTTGCGCGGCATCCGGGTCCACCAGCAGTGGATCAGTGCTGACGGGGCCGCTCTGGCCGAGCTCGCCGCCATGGATCTGACTCTGCGGGTTGCCGAGATCCTCCCACTTGAGCGCGCCGCCGAGGCGCACGATCGGCTTGCGGCGGGCGGGATACGCGGCCGGCTGGTGCTGGTTCCTTGATTCGACCCGGCCGCGCCGGACCGTGCCCGTTGCGGTCCGGCGCATCTGATGTGATCGCCCCGATGTGTCGATCGAACGGTCGGTTCGAAATATCGCCCCACCTCCGCCCCCCGGCCCCAGCTTCCACAGTCCCCCCGGTCGCCCCCGGATCACTGGCCGCGCGCTGCCGGGCCGGGGGCCGGACGGGGACACATCCAGGCCCGCGCGCGACGACGGTGAATGTCACTGGCTCGTGGCGGGATTCCATGACAGCCACGGTGGCCAGCACTCTCGCGCGCTTGTCGCGGCTGTCTGCTTGTCGGGCCACGTGCGGCACCTGAGCCGGTGTGCGGCGTCACAGGGCGGCCTCGGTTCGAGTGACAACGGACAAGGGAAGCACTGTGCGGCCGTCAACAGCCCGCACCTTGCGTAACGGGCATCGTCTGCGTCACGCGCCGCAGGCGCCGATCGCTCGGCAGGCCCGCGAAACGGGCGGTGCCCGCTCCGGACCTGATCGGCCGCGACTTCACCGCCCCGGCGCAGCGTAAGAACGAATGTCCGAGGTCATGGAGATCTTCAATCCGACTTCAGAGCTCGCATGGCGTGCGATGCGTTGAACGGCAGGATGGTGACCGCAACGTGCGGCAGTTGCTCCAGCGCCCTGGACATCTTCTCTCCGGTGCCCCGGTGGAGGAGTTTGCCGAGGGCGTTGGCGTACATCCGCCGGGGCACGAGCACCGTCAGGGATGTGTCCCCGTCCTGTGTGGTCCGGACGACCAGTTCCCGCATCGCATGACGGAGTCGGCGATCGGGGCAGGCCACCACTTCCAGCTCGACCGAGGTCGCGGACGTCGACGCCCAGAGGGCGGACAGTCGGCGTGCGTGTGTTTCGTCGATGGCGAAGTGGACTGCCCGGACGTTGTCAGGGCGCAGCTCGTGGGCGTACCGCAAGGCTTTCAGCGTGGCCAGGTCCAGCGTCTCGACAAGGACGAAGACCTGGTGGCGGCGCGTACGCGGCCGGTCCGCGCCTGGGGGCAGCCGTTCCAGGGCAGCGGCCTCGCGGCGGTACTCGCGGTTGATCCGGATCAGTGCCCACACTCCGAGCGGGAAGATCACGACGACCAGCCAGGCGCCTTCGGTGAATTTCGTGACGGCGAAGATCAGCACGACGGCGGCGGAGACGATCGCCGCGAGTGCGTTGACCGTGATCTTCACCCGGCGCAGTGGCTCACGCCTGCGCAGGTGGTGGGCGGTGAGGCCGGCCCCGGCCATGGTGAAGGCGGTGAACACGCCGATCGCGTACAGGGCCACGAGCTTGTCCACGTTGGCGCCTGTGATGAGCAGCAGGGCGAGCGAGAGGGCGGAGAGGGTGACAATGCCGTTGGAGAAGGCCAGCCGGTGCCCGCGCCGGGTGAGCATCCGTGGCAGGAACCGGTCCTGTGCGACGAAGCTGGCCAGGAACGGAAACCCGGTGAAGGGGGTGTTGGCACCGGTGTAGAGGACCAGCGCGGTCGCGAGCTGGACGAAGACCAGCCCGATGGTTCCCACCGTTGCGTTTCCGAAGGCGAGCCTTGCCTCCTGTGCGATGACGGTCGGGGTCCCGTCGGTGTAGGGGACGGCGTGGGTGAAATGCGCGAGGGTGGAGACGCCCAGGACCAGGACGGCGAGCACGCAGCTCATGGTGATGAGGGTGTGCCGGGCGTTGCGGCCCTGCGGTTCGCGGAAGGCGGAGATGCCGTTCGAGATCGCTTCGAGCCCGGTGAGGGACGAGCCGCCGTTGGCGAAGGAACGCAGCACGATGAAGAGCGACGCACCGTAGAGCCAGCCGTCGCCGGGAGTTCCCAGAGGCACGACACCAGGGGCGTTCAGGTCAGCATGCGGCAGCCCGCCCGTAAGTGCGCGCACCGCCGCGACGAGGAAGACCAGGCCCATTGCGGCGATGAAGAGATACGCAGGCAGCGCGAACATCCGGCCCGCCTCGCGGAGTCCGCGCAGATTCCCGTAGGCCAGCAGCACGATTACCGCCACGGAGACCGGCAGCTGGAGGTGATCGAGCCCTGTCCATCCATTGCCGACCAGATGGGCGAGTGAGATCAGCGCGTTCGTGCCGGCCGATACCTGGACGGCAACGGTGACGATGTAGTCGACCAGCAGGGCGACGGCGGCGACCTGCGCGACGTTTGGCCCGAAGTTCTCCCGGGCCACGACGTAGGAGCCACCGGCCCGGGTGTAGATCGTGACGACATCGCTGTAGCAGAGCGTCAGAAGCAGCAGCACCAGCAGGATCGCACCGGTCAACGGCATGACCATCGTGAACGCGGCTGCTCCGACGACCGGCACGAGGACCCGGAGCATCTCCTCGGAGCCATAGGCCGACGAACTGATGCAGTCGGACGCCAGCACACCGAGCGCCGTCCGGTTGCCCAGTTTCTCCGCACTGACGCTTTCGGTGGTGAGCGGCTCGCCGAGGAGCCGCCGCTTGACGCGGTACATCGGCCGATCAAGGGTCATGTGACCATCAGAACGGGCGGCTGCTCCGGGACTGTGCAGGCACCACCGGCAGACACTCACACGTACTCGCCAGGCCCCCCATCTCCCCTGACACTGCCCCTTGGGTCAGAGTCTGCAGAGTGCCCGCAGCACGGGTTACGCCTGGTCGAGGCACTGCCCGTCCCCGCACCTGTCCGCGATTCGCGGCTGGACGCCTCATGGCAGGCCGTAGACCTCCCGCACGTTGGCCTTGGGCGCAGGAGAACTGGCGGCCACCGGCTCGTCACCTCGGCCGCCGCGAGCGCATGGACGACACCGTCCAAGCCATCGCCACCCTGCCCGCAGACTTGTTCCCGGCTCGAACGTGAGCACCGAGGCCCCACCGATCTCTTCGACGTCCCACCGCTAACCGGGCACGACCTCGTCAGGGCGCTGAGTCCTCCACGTTCGGGGAGATGGCGTAGGCGTGGGTCGGTGACGTGGAGTGGGGCGGATTCTCGGCTGTGGTGACGTGGCCGTTTGCGTCGACGCCGATCGCGCTGTCGAACCTGCTGACTTTCACACAGGTGCCCTTGACGTTACCCAGTTGCGAGCTCGCGCCGCTGAGCGCGGATTCACGCTCGGCGTCAGTGGCGCCGGGCTTCGCGCCGGGGAAGGTCGCGCCGGTCGTCCAGTCGGAGCCGACGACTAGGACGATGCTCGTGGCCGAGGCGCTCTGCTTGAGGTACTTGGTGGGTATGCCCAGCGCATTCGCGACGGCCCGTGCCTGTGCCGACTGCCCTGCGGGGTATGTCACGGACGTCGTGGCCGTCGGTGTGCCCGTGACTGCTGACGTCTGCTCGCTGAATCCCCGGTCGATGAGTGCGGCGGCCACCGCCGCCGCGCGCTTCTGAACCGGCTGGCCGTTGACGGCAGCGCCGTTGCGCACCTGCACGGCGATCGAAGTCAGCGGCACCGGGGGCGTCGCGGAAGCCGGGGCAGAGGGGGATGCGGTGGTTGTCTCGCTGCTCGTGGTGGTCAACGACTGGTCGTTGGCGAGGGTCCGGAGCAGCGCCGACGCCTTGGGCTGCACGAGGTGCGTCTCCCAGACTCCGTTGGTTTTCGTGTCGGCGGTCTGGAGGGTGACGAACCTGAAGCGGCTTGTGGGGACCTTGTTCAGGTCTGTGCCGAGCCCGATCAACTTGGATGGGGAGTCGAGTGCCTTGTCCACGGTCAGCTTGGTAGCCGCGTTCGCGACCTTCCACATCTTGGTGGGGCTGCTGAGCGTTCCGTCGTCCTTGAGTTTGTTGAGCAGGGCTGTGAGGAACACGTGCTGGCCCTCGGTGCGGCCGCGGCTGTCGCTGGAGTCGCCGAAGCCGTGCCGGGTGCGCAGGAACTCCAGTGCTGCGGTGCCCTGCAGGCTGTGCGGGCCCCGTTTGAGTTTGAGGTGGCTGTAGGGGTCGTAGATGTTGGCGTCGACGCACACGCTGACACCGCCGACCGCATTGGACATGTCCACCACGTTGGAGAAGTCGGCCATCATGAAGTGGTCGATGGGTATCCCGGTGAGTTCGTGAACGGCGACCACGCTGCATCCAGGGCCGCCGGCGAGCGCCGTATTGATCATCATGTTGTGCTGCGGGCCCATACTGGGGTGGTCGGTGTCGTGGCAACCGCTCCAGTCCGCGCGCAGATCGCGCGGCACGCTCATCACCGTCGCGTTGGAGCGGTCCGCGGATATGTGCAGCACCATCTCCACGTCGGCGCGCTGCCCGCTCGCCTGCTTGCACGCGCCGCCCAGCTTGCAGTCCTTGGCGCTGGTGCGACCGTCGGACCCGATGACCAGGATGTTGATCGGAGTGCGCCCGAAGGCGTCCGGTTTCTCGTGGCCGGCACCGTCCTTGCCGTTCGCGGACAAGTCGTCGGAGGCGATGTTGCTGTTGAGCTTCCAGTAGGCGTAGGCCGCCACGCCGCCCGTCACCAGCAGCACGAACCCCATGGCCAGGCCGGCGGTCTTCAGCGCCCGCCGCCCGCGTCGCCTCCCGCCGCCGCGGGCCGCCCTATGGGCCGCAGCGCGTCCCCTCGGCGCCGCTTCCGTCTCGCTCCCGCGACCCGTGTCCGCCCCGTCCGTGGATTCGGCGTGGTCCGTGACGGCCGCCGGCGCGCTGGGCCGGCCGCTGTGCGCACCAGAACGGCGCCGCCCGGTGCCGTGGCCCTGATGGCCGTTGGTGGGCTCGCTCAAAGTCTTCTCCTCTGCGCCGTCATACCCAGCCCCCGCCTGGATGGCCAAGTCGGCCGTTCGTTAGGACTGCTCAAACGTTCAATTGGTTGCACTTCGCTCACGTTCCTGTCACACAGTGGCCACGACGACACGCACGGAGCATCACCGCCCGCTCTGAAGCCCGCCTCGCCCCTCACGCCGCACCGTGCACGCCTCAGCGCTGGTGAGCCCGGACGACCCTGGAGTCGACGGACACCAGCCAGTCGACGTCACCCGCCGCATCCGCTTTCGCCTGAGCGGCCCGCAGCATCAGGTCGAACGTGCCGTCCGTCGCTCACCTGCGGAATCGGGTGTAGAACGCTCAGCAAGCCGGCCTCGACCCCGACCAGCTGCCCTTCACCCGCACCCTTCGCATCGCCCGCCGCCACGTCACCGACCAAGCGGCACTTCCCCCTCACGACTCAGCCGAGCCCTGACCCGCACCGTCCACGAGCTGCTGGAACGACTCCTCCCGCCCCACAGGCAACGCTCCCAACCCCCGCGTCATCAAACGCAAGATGAGTAATTGGCACCTCAAGCACACCCACCACCTCAACCCACCCCACCACCCACACCAGAGCCATCACACTCGTCCCACCCACCAAGGCAACCAGCAGACGCCAGAAGACCACCTGAATCACCGGTAGTGCGCCTAGAAGGAACTGAGCACGAACGTGACCGCGGCCCCTGCCTCAGCGTGACTACGCCGCCCTCGAACGCCGTGGACGGCAGCGCGGCGGTCGGCGGCGGGATGCCTCAGCCGCATTCGGACACCGGGCAGAGATCAACCTTGGTGCCGGGCAGTTGGGCGATCTCGTTCTTCAGGTTCCTGCGCTCCGGTTCGGAGAGCTGATCAGGGAAGCGGACGTTTAGGTAGGAGCCGTCGTCGGACTGCGATCCCGTCACATCGGTAGCGCCGAACCGCTTGAGGCGGATCGCGGCGTCCCCGAGGCCGGTGCGGAACCGTCCGGGATCTGTCTCGGCCCGGTAAGTGTGGGGCTCGGCCTTCGCGGGGGCAGCGTAGAAGTGCCAGGCGAAGGCAAGGCAGCCCACGAGAGTAGCTGCCGCCCCCGCGGCCCCAGTCCTACGAATTGCCTTGGCGGCGACCGGGCGCCGGCGTGGGTCTGCGAAAGCGGCCAGCAGGAGGAGCAGGGCCGATGGCCAAAATAGGAACACCCCAGCCATGGCGCCCAGCACCCCCCATCCGAGAAGCAGGATCCCTGCCGTTACGCAGGCGGAGACGAAGCCTTTCGGGGTACGCAGGAACAGCAGCGGAACTGCCACCCGAGGCAGGTCAAGACATTCAGTCCCCCGATGCCTGACTGGAGCCCCCAGGCCGTGAAGGGATTGCGACGACCGCCGAAGCCATGGCCAGCCCTTGCTGCGGTCGGGGGACTGGCGCTGCGGGGGCCTGGTCCTGGCCAGCTTCCATGATCTGCCCCAAGCTATCTGAACGCGTTCAGTTATGGCCCTCAATGTAGTAGACCGATTTTGGCCGTGCGAAGAGATCGCCAAGCGAGCTGCTGCTGCTGCTGCTCGAAGAACGCTGGACGCGGCTCGGGAGCCCCGGTCCGAGCCTGCGACGCCTCCGGCACCCCGGCCCTGGAGCAGTGCCCCTCCGGTACGCACGGGGCTGTTGGCATTAGGGTCGGCCTTCGGCCACCGCGCGCACGTCGACGGAGCAAGGGCTCGACATAAGAGGGGTATTCGTGAACATCGTCGTGCAACGCGGTGCAATCGCCGCGGTGCAAGTGCTCGGCCTCGCTGTGTGGTTCTCCATGTCGGCGGTGGTTCCCAGCCTCCGGGCCGACTGGGGGCTCACCGCCGGCGGTGCTGTGTGGCTGACGGCCTCGGTACAGATCGGTTTCGTCGTCGGGGCCGTGGCCTCGGCCACTCTGAACCTGGCTGACCGCATCCCGTCGCAGCGTCTGCTCGCCGCCAGTGCAGCGGCAGCCGCCATCTGCACGGTGGTGCTGGCCCTCGTCGCCGACCAGCTGACCGTCGCCATCCCACTGCGTTTCATGACGGGCATGTTCCTGGCAGGGGTCTACCCCACCGGTATGAAGCTGATGGTCTCCTGGTCCGGCAGCGCCGGACGGGGCAGGACCATGGGCGTCCTGATCGCCGCCCTGACCCTTGGCTCCGCCCTTCCTCACCTGATCGCAGGGGTGGGGTCCCTGCGCTGGCGTGACGTGCTGCTGTCCGCCGCGGCAGCCGGATTCGCGGGTTCCGTCATCGCTCTGCTCTTTGTCCGGCCCGGCCCCTACGCGGCGAAGTCCGCTCCTGCACGCAATCCCAGGTATGCGTTGACCATGTTCACCGAGCGCGGGCCACGGCTGGCCAATCTCGGCTACTTCGGGCACATGTGGGAGCTCTACGCCCTGTGGACGTGGATCCCGTCCTTCCTGCTGGCGACGCCAGCCGCGAAGAGCCTGCCGGGTTCGGTGGAGATCACCGTGTTCCTCACCATGGGGCTCGGGGGAGCTGGCGGGTGCCTGCTCGGCGGCTGGGGCGCCGACCGCTTCGGCCGCCCACCCGCCGCCATGGCAGCTCTTCTTCTCAGTGGCCTGTGCTGCCTGGTCTCCCCCTTCTTCTTCCACTCCTCCTCGCTGCTTCTGTTCGCCTTCTGCACGCTGTGGGGTGCGGCCGTGATCGCGGACTCGGGGGTGTTCTCGACATCACTGAGCGAGGTCGCCGACCACCGCTACATCGGAACGGCCCTCACCGCCCAGACCGCAATCGGATTCGCCCTGACGGTCATCACCATCCAGCTCACCCCTCTGCTCGCCGAGGCCGTCGGCTGGCGTCACGCCTTCCTCCTCCTGGCACCCGGGCCGCTGGCGGGCGCCCTCGCCATGCGGGCGTTCGGCAGATACTCGGGCGGGAAACCCTGATCGCTGCGTCGAATCGGGTCCCGGTCTTGATGGTGAGCTTCCTCGCGATGTCGCATCCGGGAAAGCCCTCGCCCTTCAGCGCGACGGTGAAGGTGAGAGTGCCGTCGTCCATGGCCATGGGACGTCCGCCGCAATGGCTCTTGTCCGCTGCGGCGGCCTGGCTTCGGGATACTGGCCGTGATCAGTGTCGCCACAAGACCAAAGCTCATCTCCCTCATGAATCAATGACCGGAATTCTGGACATCAAGGACAGTTTCCTCCTGCACCGCCAGGATGCGCTCGTGTCGTCGCAGCAGGGAGGATGAGCCTTCGACGCATGCCGAAATGCGGTCGGGGTACTCGACCTGATTGGGGCTCGAACCCATTCGATTCAGGACGTGAAATGAGGAGGGACATGGACGACGTCGCCGTTCCCCGGGAAAGTGGTTTCCCGTCCGGGCACCAGGCGCGTTCTGGTGCCCTGCTCGAGGGAACGCTGGAAAGCCTGCGGGTGTCCGCCATCGCGGTCGACGACGACGGCCTGATCGTCGCGGTCAACACCGCAACCCAAAGGCTGCTGGGCAGGGAAGCTTCAGAACTCGTTGGCCACGACCTTCACGACCTGCTGCACAGGGACGAATACGGGCACTCGGTGCCGCGCACGCGCTGCCGGATGAGGAAGGCACTCCTCACGGGCGACACCGGTCATGGTGAAGCCGAGTGGTTCGCCCGCGGGGACGGTACTCTCGTCCGGCTGTCCTGGCTGGTCACACCCTGCACGCCCGGCCCGAGCGGGGCAGGTGCGCTGGCGCTGCTGTACGAGCCGAAGCGGCCGGACTTCCGCCACAGCGATGGCGTGCACTCTGCGCCGCTGACGGAGCTGGACCGCCTGGCCCTGCTGGCGGAAACGACCACGCAGCTCACCTCCACCCTGGACGTAGACGAGGCGCTGCACCGACTGGCGGCTCTGACCGTGCCCCGGCTCGCGGACTGGGCCGTGTTCGACCTGATCACCGAGCGTGACGAAGTACGACGTGTTCTCGTGGTGGAACACAAGGACGGCATCCTCGTCGAGCGGGACGACCTGCAAGGCCCGATGCCTCCCGTGCCGGCAGAGTCGCCGATGCCCCTGTCACGGGCCCTGCGTGGCGCCGCCTCCTCCCTTGCCGGTCCCGCCACCTACCAAGGGCCGCCCGACTCCGGCATCGCGGTCGAGCAGCAGGCTCTGTTCACCGCGACTGGAATGCACTCCGCAGTCATCGCACCCATTCGCGGCCTGCGCGACGTGCTCGGCGCCCTGACCCTGGGCCGCGCCGAGCGTCACGACGCCTTCACCCCCGCCGACCTGCCGCTGCTGGAGGACCTCACGCGCCGGGCGGGACTGGCGCTGGACAACGCGCGCCTGTACCAGCGCCAGCGCAAGGTCGCCGAGACCATGCAGCGCCACCTGCTGCCCCAGCTGCCCGTCCTGCCCGGGCTGGAGATGACCGCGCGTTACCGACCCGCTCCGGACGCCTCATCCGTGGGCGGTGACTGGTACGACGCCTTCGCCCTGGCCTCCCACGCCCACGCACTGGCCATCGGCGACGTCGTCGGACACGATCTCGACGCCGCAGCGGGCATGGCGCAGGTCCGCAACATGCTACGCGCCTTCGCCTGGTCCCACCCCGAGGCCGCGCCCAGCGCCGTCGTCACACGGCTCGACGAGGCAGTGATGCACATAGCCGAAGTACCCATGGCCACCATGATCCTCGCCAGGCTCACACTCGGCGAAGACGCACTGTGGCGCCTTCGCTGGACGAACGCCGGCCACCCACCGCCCCTGCTCATCACCCACGACGGTCAGACCCGCTTCCTCGACCAGGGTCACGGCATACTCCTCGGCACCGGAGTCACCAGACCCCGCCCCGACGCCGTCACCGTCCTGCCGGCGCAGGCCACGCTTCTGCTCTACACCGACGGACTGGTCGAGTCCCCGCACCACTCCATCGACCACGGGCTTGACCGGTTGCGCCGGCACGCGGCCTCCCTCGCCCACCGGCCTCTCGACTCCTTCTGCGACCTGTTGCTGGACCATGTCCGGCCCAGCGACAACGATGACGACGTCGCCATGATCGCGCTGCGCACCCCCCGTATGACGTGAGCTCTACTTTCTCTTCCCCCTCAGCGGTGCGTAGGACTGATCGACGGCAGGCCACGCGGCCCGGCGGCTCTGGCTGGATCAGCGGGATGGGGGGTGATGGGGCGACGTTGAGGAGGTTGCGCAGCCGCAGGCCGTCGGGGGCGATGGCGGTGATGAGCGCGGCGGGGCCTGCGAGGAGGGTGCGGATCGCCGGTCACCGCCGGCTCCAGCTCCAAAGAACTCGCGGGCGCGCACCCGCCGGTGCACCGCCGCCTGGAAACAGGCGGCGTCCTCCACCCACCACCAGGGCGATCGCGAGGCGCAGTTCGTCGATCAGGCCGGCGGCCGGCAAGGGCTGGGCCAGCCGGGCGCTCCCCCGTGGATCTGCAGCTCACGGCCGCGCTGCCGCTTCAGCTCGGCGACTTGGGCGGGGACGTCGCCCGACAGGATCGTGGTGTGATCACGTTCGGCTGTGGCCAGGCTGTCGGAGGCGACCTACTTCGGCAAGCCGTTCAGGATGCCGGCGGACGGTTGCTCGGTCATCTTCGGCCAGTCCCGTGCGATGTTCACTTAGGTCAGTTCGTTTGGATCACTTCCGCTGGCCGAGGTTGTCGTTGATGATGTCCGTGTGTATAACCGCATCAGCGCTCTGATCTCGGCCTTCGGCGTCCTTGCCAGCGTGATGCTGCTCGTTGCTTTCGTTCATGAGTACCACTCTGGAGCCTCAGTTCCCTGGCTCGTGGCTGGAGTTGTGATCTTCCTCAGCGCTTCGTGCACGCTCGTGCGGGACGTGCGGCAGCTCCGCACTGGGCCGACCGCCTGACAGCGGCACCGTTCCAACCAGTCCCGCCGGTCGTTGTTCGTGTGTGCTGTTGACTGACGCGCAGTGGGCGCGAATCGAGCCGTTACTACCAAATCTGACACCGCGGCGAGGTGGTCGGTGGCGGGATCACCGGGAGGTGATCGACGCGATCGCCTGGAAGTTCCAGACGGGATCGCAATGGGTCCACCTCCCCGAGAAGTTCGACAAGTGGCGAGGCGTCTACAACCGGCTGCGGATGTGGGCCATCGACGGCACCTGGGAGCGGGTGTTCACCGCACTGGTCGCGCAGGCAACGCCGACAGCGATCTCAACTGGGCAGTCTCGGTCGACTCGACCATCGTGCGCGCTCACCAGCATGCGGCCGGAGCCCGCAAAAGGCTGGGGAGAGGCAGTACCCGCCTGGATCCCGATCATCGGCGGCAAGCGCGTCCGGCCGATGGCGGCCGTTGTCCCCGCCGTCCTCGGCGGCTTGGTTCTCCCCCTGTTGTTCACCGCTGTCCCGATCGGCGACGGCCGTAGGCTCGCCCCGTACGGCATCATCGACACCGTCGAATACACCAACGCGTTCTGGCAGACACTGGCGACGGTGTGCGTTACTCCCATCGCCGCATGGGGACCCACCACCATCGCTCTTGCGGTCGCCTACTACCGCCGTCGCCGAACGCCCGCCGCAGTCGTCGTGTGAAACCACGAGCGCCGATCGCCTCGCCACCTCCGGCATACAGCTCCCCTCGAGAAGGCCCCGCTTCGACACCTGCACCTCCACCTGCGGCAGGGAGCAGGTGGGGGTGGCACGGCACCTCCGGCCTCCGGCGTCCTCCGCGCAGCGCGGAGGACGCCCAACGCTCCGGACGCGGTGCCGAGGCCAACGAGTACCAGCGACCCCGCTTCGAGCGTGGGTCAGGAACGGCCTCCAGGAAGAAGCGCAGGTCAGCCACATCGTCCGGGTTGAGGGGACCCAGCTTGGCCAACACGGCGGGGTTCGGGGAAGATGAGACAGCGGACACGGGAACCTTCGTGATCACTCGGCGTAGACACCTGAATGATCACGGATCCCGTGTCCGCTCTGTCATCCACCCCAACCTGCGGCATCCGCACGCTTGGTCCGGCCGGCGATGGGGCCCGGCGGCCGGGCCCGCAACGGCTGCGGGTGGCCCCCGTCAGGCAGGCCGGCCGCGGTTGTCGGCGAGGGTGAGCTGCAGTGCCGTATCTAACCCGCTTGGCGGGGCATGCGCAGGGACGCGTCCAGGATGGTCATGAGCTGTGCTGCACGGGTCTTGCCAGTCGGTGCCAGAGGGTATCTGTTCAGAACATCGATCAGGACGGGTGTGGCGCGTTGTCGGGCCTTCTCGATCAGCCGGAGCCCGACGGCGAAATCATCGTCCGCGTTCAGTTCTCCAACGCGCGCGGCGCTTGCGGCGGCTCTCAGGATGTGACCCACTTGCGCGGCTTTCGCGATCGGATGGAGGTAGGCCGCAGAGGCGGCATCTCCCGCAGCGCGCGCAGCGAGCCGTGCAGCGTCCGTGGTCGCTTCCTTCGCCGCCCGGTGGGCGTCCAAGGAGGTGATGCGCTGAAGTTTGCTCCTTTTGGCGCCGTTCACGAACTCCCGCGCAGCGTTAATGGCTGCACGAGGCCGAGGATCGTCAGGGCTGGCCTCCTCGAACACGGGAAGAACTTCCTCAGCGCTCTCCAGAACGTAGTGGGCGACGACTCGCAGTTCGTCCATGGTCAGTTCGAAGTCCCCAGAAACGATCGTCACGGACCCGATTCTCGCATCGCACGAGCATCTGCGGTCTCAGACGGAGACCATGGGACACAGCCTTGCCGAGGGGTCGAGGCAAGGGTCATCTGCGGCGCCGCCTGCGCTGGGTCTGGGTGAACCGCAGGACTCCGTGCCGGTCTCCATGATGCGCGCGTTGAAGGTGACACGGTCGACGACCGCGGTGCAGAGCCTAGGGTCGCTGTAGGTGTGCTTCCACTCGGAGAACGGTGCGTTCGACGCGATCGCGAGAGCGCGACTCACGAGAAGGCTCTGGCAGCGGCCAGGGGCCGAGCCCCAGGCTCCGGCCGGCGGGCGCGGGCAGGCTTCGGCAGCCGCGTCGAGGGGGTGCTCAGGGGCGGCAGCGCCCGCCGCCATTAATCGTTCTCCCCTCGCCCGCGGTGATGCTTATGCTGACGCCTCCTTACCACTAGCCGGGGAGCGCTGTGTCGCCGTCCTTCACGTACCGGATCACCAAGTACGACCCCGCCGATTTCGCCGAGTCCGGGGCCTACAACGGTGCCGAGGAGGAGGTCAGTGATCACGGTCCGGTGGAGGCGGCATATCTCGCGGCCGTCGCTGCGTTCGCGGAGGCTTCGGGCGTGGAGCGGTTGGAGATTCGCGAGCCCGAGGTGCCCGGTTTCGTCAACTTCGGTCTGGAGGCGCCGGTTGAGGGGCATGGGCTCAGCGGGCTCTTCCCGCCCGATCTCACTGGTTATCACGACGGTGCCGAGGTTTCTGTTCCGGTCGCCCTGGAGCTGGTGCGGGCGATGCTCCGCGACAACGGTGCCTGGTGCCGCCTGGAAGCCGGGAACGCGTTCACGGTGCACGTCGGGTACGACCAGTATGTCTACGTGGGAAGCGACCGGCCCTGCGAGAAGGCCGTGGCCCGGACCCGGGAATTCGGCCTGTTCCCGGTTGCGATCACAGCGTCCCCTTGGGCGGTGGGCTTCGATGACGAAGACGACGAAGCGGTAGAGGTCGCTGACGAAGGCTACTGGGAACGCGTCCGCGCGGCACTGGCCATCCACAAGGAACTGCTTATGGAGGAGACCTGTGTCCGCCATGCCTCGCGCTGGCACCGCCTCACACCCGGGAACCTCAAGGCGGTGCGCGCTGAGCTCGGACCGCGCTCCCTGGTGACCATCTGGCCCAGCCTCGAATCCGATGTCCGGGCGGTCCTCGCCGCCCTGCCCGAGGAAGAGCCAGAGGGGTTGGTCGGGGAAGAGCCCGACGGGACGCTCCGCTACGCAACCGTCGACGACACCGGATACCCGGAACTCGTTGCCCTCACGGCCGGCGCGCGTGCAGCCCGCTGCCTGCCTCCCTTCGACGAACGAGCTCTATCGCTGTGTGCCGCCCTCCCCGACAGCGACGGCGTTCTGCGCGCCCGGTGGTAGGTCACACCGGTGCCGGCTCGGCCTGGACTGTGGTGCACCACCCGGCCTGCCTGGTGAAGGGCGGGCCGTGGGCCTTACGCATCCACGCCCGGCCTACGCCCCCGGCCCCTCTTGGATTCCAAAGGCCTCCTCCGAGTCAATCGACGAGGTAGGCCTTCTCCCCCCATCATGAGCCGAGCATCCGCCGGATCCTTGATAGAGGGGCCCGCTGGATCACGCGGTGTTCCTGCGTGCTCTATGCGCGGCTGGTTGTCCGACCTGCCGACGGCTGAACTGAAGTACAGGCGGTGGATCGGCGAGCGCGGCAGCATCAACGGCACCTGCATCACCCCCCACCGACGAGGCCGACGACGGGCGGGTGCTGAAGTCGTGCTCCGGGCGCACTTGACTGCGACTACTGGGACCATGGACTTTTACGCCCGCCGCCCGGCCGCTCGCAAACGGGTGCGGAGCTGCTTACTTACCCGTCGGCTCGGAGTGGCAGATGACGCCGCCTCGCGGGGCCGACTGACGACGTCCTCACCACGCAGGTCAACTGCCCCGTAGGTCGGCCCGGTCACGCCAGCGATGACAAGTATTCGGACCGGTTCGCGCCCGCGAGCGTGGCCCAGCGTTCGGCTGTCTTGGGATGGACAGCGAGCAGGTCGACGATGACCATGGGCGGTAGACGGTAAGGCGTACCACCTGCACACATGCCCCCCGGGTAATTAAATTTGAGAACGTATGGAGGGGAATAATCATGCACGAACAGGTTGAAGCCTATTACCGGCAAGAGCACGCTGCTGAGCGTGTAAAGCTCACAGTCGATGACGTCGACTCTCTGATAGACACTCTCTTGTGTGGGTCTGATGCGGAGAATATGGCAGAGCTGCATTCGCTTGGGCGCCCGCTTCTCGCCTCCGGTTTCCCGGACCATGAGTTCCTTGTGGGCGTTGACAAGAAACGCAGTGCTGGCGTCCTGAGCTTCATGGATGAGGGAGGCAATTTCGTATCCTGCGGTCGCCCGGAAGGGCAGGGGGACGTTGTGTTTTACTTTGTTGTGGACAATGGGACGGAGTTCCCAGACGGATCAGAGATTCCTATTGGACTCGTACGGCAGGCAACGAAGGAATTTTTTACTTCGGGTGGGCTGCGGCCCAAGTGTGTCGAGTGGCAGGAACCAGATTGGTGATGCGGGCACCACTGTCGAGGTGGGGAGAGCGCCGTGAATCGAAAGATCCTTCTCTCTTGAGTTGATCAAAGCTCGCCAAGGAGGAACAGTCAAAACCTGTGGATCAGGTCAGTCGCTGCGGTGTCGCTGACCCAGTCGGCGACTGGCGTCAGCGCGGACGCGTCGGGTTCTTCCCGCCTCGGCGAGCAGTGTGAGGGCGGCGGGTGAGGACAGGGCTTCGACGGCCTTGCGCTGGAACCAGTCGGATCCGGTGGTGACTTCCTCCGAGCTCCACGGCTCGCCCGCGGTGATCGACCGCAGCAGGGTCCATTCGCGCAGGCGGCGGGTGAGGAACTCCCGCTGCGCGCTGATCTCGGACATGGCGCAGGCCCAGGCGGTGAACCCATCGTCGGTCAGCAGGAGGGCCGCACGGCGGTCGAGGTGGCGGACGATGGCCGACTGCGCCATCGTCGGGTCCGGGTCGCGCAGGATTCTGGCAACCAGATTGGCTTCCTCTTCGTCACGGACGACAGCCAGCTCGTGCAGGTAGCGGGCGAATCGTTGGTGCTCGTCCTCAGTGCAACGGTCATCGGCGGCGTTGAGGCCGTTCACGCGGCGGCCTCCTCGGGGCGCTCGACCAGGTGGCCGCGTTCAAAGCAGGCGCCGGCCCCCACCAGAGCCACGAGATGGGGTCCGTTGACCGCGCGCCGGTGGGCCTGAGCGGACTCGATCAGCTTGAAGACCATGACGAGTTGAAGACCATGGCGAGGGCGACTCCCCGGCTGCCGGCCTCCCCGGTGACCTTCGTTCTCAACCGGACCGGGGTGAAGGTCGACTCGCGGTATCACGGTCATCGCGATCAGTTCCTTCGCGCCATCGGCCCGCACGCCCATCAGCACCTGACCCGCGGCCTTCGCCTCCTCCAGGCGAATGCGCAGGTGGACGCCGTCCGTCCACACGTACACGAAGTCGGTGGCGGACAGGTCACCTCCATGAACGCTTTGTGGGTGGCCTGCCATTGGACGGTTAGCCGTGTCACCGTGGCGGGCGAGCGGCCGGCCGAGCAGCCGAGGAACCGTTCGAGTGCGGGCACGAAGTCGCCGGAGGACAGGCCGTGCAGGCAGAGCAGCAGTAGCATCTCGCTGATCTTCGGGGACTTTCATGCCCAGTGCGGCAGGATCGCCGAGGAGAACCGCTTGTGTTCGCCCGTGGCCTCGTCGGCGCGCCTGTCGTTCACGCGCGGGGCCGACCTCGACGACTCCGGCGGAGGTGGTGACCTTCCGTGGTTGGTGATGGCCGTTGCGCACGATCAGACGGTGACCGCTCTCGTCCCGCTCACCGGCCAACTCGGCTACGTAAGCGTTGACCTCTGTCTCTCGGGCGGCGGCCAACATCCGCCTCGCGGCCTCGCGGACGATCTCGTCGATCAGGGAGCCGTTTGGCGCGGAACCGTCAGCATTGCCTACCGTGTGCATGGGCAAGCCTTCCCGACTGGCGCTGCGAACGCCGGCCTACTCGGTGACCTTCAATCGATCACTCGGGAAGGTACGCCCTTCGCATGCCGCCCAAGCCCCGATCCACAAGTCGTGAGCGTTGCTCCGACTCCATCACGTCCCGCACAAGCGGCAGCTGAGAAGTCGGTTTCTCTCATAGACGAGCCCCGGCATCATGGTCGTAGGCGGGTACGTTTGTGAGAGGACGAGTGCGGCGGGTGTTTGGAGACGGGCAGGCGGATCTGACAGAGCTGTGGCATCAGCATTGGCCCAATTGCCCACCGGTTGGGTACAAGCTTCGTGACCCGTATCGAGATGTCTGGGTACGTTTTCACAGCCTGCCGGAGTCGAAGCGGTACGCGGAGGACGGGAGCGAGTACGCCGTCGTTCTGGAGCGTTACAACACCGTCCTTGATGAGTTGTTCGCTGGTGCGGACGTGCATGTGATCACCCCGCTCTGGACGACCGAATCAGACGTTCCGTCATCGCAACCCGTCACAGGGTATTGGCAGAGCCTGCTGGTGGAGGACGATCCTGACCGTGAGTTCCGCACGTACTGCCACCTCTTCGCCGCCCGCCAGCCCTGGCGGCGTGGCTGCCTGGACGAGTTGCTGCGAGACATCGCCGATGACAAGGTGGCGGGCGTCCTCATCACCGACACCCGGATGGAGCGCGTCCACCACCCCTACGACGGTGGCGCCGACGTCTTCCTTGCGACGTCCGAGGAACGGGACCGGATGCGCGATCGACATGGCGACTGGCTTTCCAGTCATCCCTCGGGTCTCTGACCGGCTCGGATCGCAGCCCCGCTCAGGATGGTCTCCACCGCGAATGCCGGGTTGAAAGGCTCCACGAGTTCCTTGGTGGCGACGGCCACGAGCCGCGCGGGCGCATCACCGTCCAGCAGCGCGCTCACGCTCACGTACTCGATGGCCTCCGCCGGCGAGAGCATCGGCAACCGATGGCGCAGTGTCCGCACAACGTGCATGCGTCCGTGCGTGGCGGTGACTCCGCAGAGCGCGTCGTGCAGGTCGTCTACTGCGGTCCGCACCGGCAGCCCACGGATCCGGACCCGGTAGTCGATCTCCCACTCCCCCGTTTTCGCGGAGACGACGCCGCTCTGGTGTAGTCCCTGGTCGCCGCGGTCGACCAGGGACGGCCCATTACCGACCAGCATGTACCTCGAGTTTCGAGTGCGTACGAACTCCTCGGGCTGCCAGGAGACAATCCACACCAGGTCATGCTCGCGGACACCGGACGGGATTCCTGGTGCCGGTCTCGCTGGGTGCGGGGCAGGGGCCTTGGATCTGTCAGACGGCTGGATATGGTTCCAGGAACTCAAGCGCCCGTGGGACGAATCTGTCGTGGTGCTGGAAGATCCCGCCGTGTCCGGCGTCGGGGTAGAGGGGTTCGAGTTCGCCTTGGGGCAGCCGGGCCGCCAGGTCGACTGTGTTGATGCTCGGGACCATGCGGTCGCTCTCGCCGTTGGCCACCAGGACCGGTTGGCGGATGCGCGACAGGTCGGCCGGCGCCTGGCGGCCCCAGCGGTGGATGGCCTTCAGTTGGGCGCGGAACGATGAGAGCGAGATGGCTTGGTCGCGGTCGTCCGTGCGTTCCTTGAGCCGGTCCAGGAAGGCGTGGGCCGCCCGGCGGCCATTCGCGGTGCCGGTGAAGAAGAGGTACTGCTTCGGGTCTTTGTGGGTCAGGACGGCCTTGATGGTGTCCCTGATGGTGAGGCTGGTGACCTTGTCGATGCCGGGGCCTCCGGCGGGTCCCGTGCCCGCGAGGATGAGTTTGCGTACAAGATGGGGTTCTTCTGCCGCGATGACCTGGGCGATGAAGCCGCCCATCGACAGGCCGAGCAGGTCGACCCTGTCGTATCCGAGGGCCCGGATGAACAGCACGGTGTCGCGGGCCATCGCCTCGATGGTGTCGGGTGTGGAGCCGCCGGACGCGCCGACGCCGCGGTTGTCGAAGGTGATCACCGGGCGTCGGGCGGCGAGTCCGTCGACGACGCGGGGATCCCAGTTGTCCAGGACTGCGGACAGGTGGTTGAGGAGAATCAGTGGTACGCCTTCGTCCGGGCCGAGCTGCCGGTAGGCGAAGGTCACTCCACGCACGGACACGGAGCGGTTCGGCGCGTTCGCGTACGACGTCGGGGCGGGGGAAGTGGACGGTGTGCTCATGGCAGGGTCCTGAGGTGGTGTGACGGGGGAAGCGGGGAGTGAAGGGTCTTTTGTTGTCGGAGGTGACTGGCGCCGGGGACTCTTTCCCGCCCTTACGTCATTGCGACGACTACTTTGTCGGCCTCGACGCCGGGCACGTCGACCGTTGCGGGGCGTCGGGCCGCGCCGTACAGCTTCGTACCGCGCTCAGCGAGCTGGGCGGCCAAGTGTCGCCGGAGACCTTGATTGGCGCCCGTGACGACCACGACCGCGTTCTCCAGTTCCATGCTCTTGCTCCTGGTCGCGGCGGGCGCTGTCGGCCACCCGCAAGGGTTTAGATTATGTATCCAATCTAAACACGGGTCTGTGAGAGATGCCAGCCGACATCCACATGGGTGAGGGTCATGGGCCGCGCCTCGCAGGCGCAGGCGGAGGCGGAGGCGCAGGCGGAGGAGAGACGGCATCGTCCGGCTCTGCACCCTGTTCGGTGTGCTGGTCCTGCCCCGGGCCACCAAGGGCTCTGGGCTCCCCGCTCTCCGGGAAATTCCTCGCCGCGGCGCGCGCAGGCTGATCGATGGGACTAGGCAGACCATCCGCCTCGGCGGTCGGCTCGGGGGGACATCGATCACGGAGGGCAGGCGACGCGGCCGGGACGGGGCGGATGACGGCGTCAGACAGGTTGCAGGTCCCGGGTCCCCTCGGACTGCATCCCTGACAGGTTCGGCTCGTGAGGAGCCGGCTGTGCCTCACCCGCCGCAAGGCCCGGCCTGCCGCCCGCTGCGACGTCACCCCGTACTACCTGGCGCAAGCCGCCTGATCTTCCAGTCCCCGGTCATCGACTCCCCGCGGCCGACCGCTCCAGAGCCCTTCGCAGTTCAGAGGGTGCGGGCGAGGAAGACGTCGGTGACCTGGAGCACGTCGATTCCCCCGCCGTGGGCGTCGAGCAGGCGCCCGGCCTCGGCGAGTGCCTGCTCGCGATGGTCGTCGGGCAGGATGCGAGAGGCGGACAGCGAGGCGAGGTAGCCGAGGTAGCGGTCGGTGTCGCACTGCAGGTCCTGCCGAATCGGACCGACCGCAGGTCGGTGAAGCGGCCGTCCCGGCGGCACTCGGCATCCGGCCAGGCCTGGTCCCAGTTCCCGGGCTCGTCGCCGGAGAAGTCGGAAGCCAGGAAGCGGTGCGGTGAACCGGTGATGCCTGACAGTCGCCAATGCCGGCGAGTTCGGCGCGCAATCCGGGGTCATGGATCCCGTGACTTCAGTTGGCGAATCATGGACTGAGCCGTTTAGGTCAGAAGCACGTGAGAAGATCCGGGACGACATCCACGAAGCCTTCCTCGTCCTGGGATGCGCGCTCATCCGGTGGCGGCGACTCGCCGATCGATGCCGAGCTCCTCTGCGTCCAACAGGATTCCATCCGGAGCCGGCTTGGGGCGCGGCACATGGTCGCCGCCGATGAGCACGTCGGCACGCAAACCCGCGGATCTCAGCAGCACCTGGGCCGCTCGGGAACTTTCCCTGTGAACACCGCCACAGCCCGACCCTGGGCTCGCAGGGCAGCGAAGGCGTCAGCTACCCCGGGATAGGGGTCCGCTTACGCACCTTGGGTTCACCCAACGCGACAGATGTGCCGTAGGCATGGGACCCATGTGGGTGCACCGAGGTAACGTTCACTCCGCCGATCTGCGGCTTTTGTGCTGGGTGGCATTGAAGCGCGCTTTCTTCTGACGATTGCCGCACGTGTTCATGTCGCACCATTTGCGGGTGCGACTTTGGCTGGTGTCGAAGAAGGCGGCTTGACAGGTCGGTGAGGCGCACAGGGCCAGTTTTCCGTCTCGTTCGCCCGAGATGATGCTGATCGCGTCGGCGGCGATCACGCCGAGGGCGTCTTCCACGCAGGAAGCCGAGCTGAGCCGCCATTGCCGCTTGCCCTCGGGCGTCAGGACGGCCGCGGCCCGCCCCTGAGCACTGCGGCTATTGATGACGTCGACGGCAGGTGCGGGGAGAGCGTCTTGCATCGCAGCCGCTGTCGCGGCGGCGTGGATCGACTCCCTCAGCTCCCGGGCGAGGTCGAGCTGGGCGGTGGTGCAGGAGTCCACGGCGAGGCCGTACACGGCCAGCCAGTCGACGAGTCGCTGCGGCGCGGGAATGCGCTCCACGGCGTCGCCATGACGCTCCGACAGAGTCCCCGTGAAGCTGGTCGCGAGCACCGAACCGAGGCGAAAGTCAGGGAAACCAGCACGCATGGAACCACCTTAGCTGGTTGCGGCCTGGATCGGAGAACTGTTAGAACCGTCTTAGACGGTTCCACGAAACCAGGAGGTCTCATGCTCCGTCCGACCAACGACGTGCAAGCGTTTGAAGCCCGCGCGACTGACGCCGACCTCGACGATCTGCGCGTGCGACTGGCCGCGGCGCGACTGCCGGAGGCTGAGACGGTTCATGGCGCCGCGCCCGGCTCTCGCCGGTGGGAGCAGGGCGTTCCTCTCGCCGACCTCGTCGATGTCGTGAACTACTGGCGCACCGGGTATGACTGGCGGTCTTTCGAAGAGCGCCTTGACCGGATCGGCCAGTTCCGCACGACCATTGATGGTCTGGGAATCCACTTCCTGCACCGTCGATCCGCGCGCGCGGATGCCACTCCTCTGGTCTTGACGCACGGCTGGCCGGGCAGCATTGCCGAGTTCACCGACGTAGTGGAGGAGTTGGCGGACCCGAAGGACGCGGACGCGCCGGCGTTCCACGTCGTGGTCCCGTCGCTGCCGGGCTTCGGATACAGCGACAAGCCAGCCACCACCGGGTGGGGAACCGAAAAGATCGCGGCCGCATGGGTCGAACTGATGGGAAGGCTCGGCTACGGCACGTTCGTAGCCCACGGCGGCGACTGGGGAGGCAACATCACCACGGTCCTCGGCGGCAGGTTCCCGGCACACGTTCTCGGCATCCACACCACGTTCGCGGAGGGGCCGCCCGGATTGGCGACGGACGGACTGACGGCGGTCGAGCGCCAGTGGACCGACGAAACCCGCGATTTCTGGCACCACCGCGCGGCGTACGCGAAGCAGCAGGCGACCCGGCCGCAGACCATCGGCTACTCACTCGTCGACTCACCGGTCGGGCTTCTTGCCTGGATCCTCGACAAGTTCGCCGAGTGGTCAGACACCGAAGACAGCCCGTTCGAGACGATTTCCAGGGACCGCATTCTTGACGACGTCACCCTGTATTGGCTGACGCGTACCGGCGCATCGTCGGCCCGCATTTACTACGAAAGCCACAACTCACTCGACCCCGAACTCCGGGTCGACGTCCCGTCAGCGATCACTATGTACCCTCGCGACATCGAGAAGAGCCCGCGCGCCTGGGCGCAGGAGCGGTACCGCCAGATCGTCCGCTGGAGGTCACCCGAAACCGGGGGGCATTTCCCGTCGCTGGAGGTCCCTGAGTATTTCGTCAAAGACCTACGAGAGGGCCTCGCCGCAGTGCTGGCCGCTGATCGGTGAACGCGGCTGGGTGCCGGCACTCGATCGCCTCCTGATCCGGCCCAAGGCGTTGCCCGACGGCTTGCGGACCGAGTCTGTCGAGACGGCAGAACGGGGGCAGCAAGGGTCCGGCGAAGAGGGCGGTGGAGCATGTCGAGGTCTTTCGGATGGTTGACAGCGAAGCCAGTCGGAACCTCGGCGCCTCCTTGGCTGGGTCCCTGACGGACATGGCTGGGTGACCCTGGTCCTGTGCCGCCCGCGGGCGCTTGATCGCGCTGGAGTTGCGGGGCGCCCACATGGCGTCGGTTGTGGCGGTAGCGTGATCGTCATGACGGCTGAGGGCGAGGCGCTGGTCGGCGGCATGGTGAACGCAGGGGCGGTCTTTCGCCGTGGTGCGCTGGTGGAGCGCCCGGCACCGCGCAACGCGCGCGCCCTGCATGCCTACCTCCATGCGCTGAAGGAGTGCGGCTTCGACGCAGCGCCGACCCCTGTCGGATTCACCGAGGATGGCCGGGAACAGCTGACCTTCATCCCCGGCGACGTGGCTCTGCCACCGTTCCCCGACTGGGCGATGACGAAGACCGCCCTGGAATCGGTGGGGAGTCTGCTGCGGCGCCTGCACGAGACCAGCGCGGCCGTCGCGGTCGACACCCGTGCCGGGTGGCCTGGGGAGCTGGCGGACCCGGAGGGGGGAACGATGCTGTGCCACAACGACGTGTGCCCGGAAAACGTCGTCTTCCGCGACGGCCGTGCCGCTGCCCTGATCGATTTCGACCTGGCAGCCCCGGGCCGTCCCCTCTGGGACGTCGCCATGACCGCCCGCTACTGGGTGCCCCTGGTCGATCCCTCATCCGCAGCCGCCGTCTACCCCTCCGGGCTGGACGCGCCCACGCGGCTGCGGATCCTTGCCGACAGCTACGGCCTCTCGCCGCAGGACCGTGCCGAGCTGCTCGGAGTCATCGAGCAAGCCACGGACGTCTGCCGGTCCTTCGTCGCCCGCCGCGTGGCGGACGGTGACCCCGTCTATCTTCAGGCGCTGGCCGAGCGCGGTGGATGGGAACGCTGGGATCGCATGCGAACCTGGCTGGCGGAGCACAACGAGATGTTCACGGCCGCCCTGCTGAACTGACCGGCCGGACCTTCGGGGACAAGGTCGCCGGGGTTCTTTCGAGCCGCGTTGGCTTGGTGGCGTCCCGCTCCCGCCACGGACGAGACTGTCCGGATCCAGTCATCATGGTTGGGCAGTTCATGCAGGGTGGCTCCGGTGTCAGGGTTCCAGAGGCGCACCCCGTTGTCCCGGCTGGCAGTGGCGAGTAGTTCAGGGCCCTCACCGTCTCTGAAGGAGGTCATGCTGAGCACCCATTGGTCATGCCCTGTCAGTGGTTCGCGCACCGTGTCGCGGGTGATCGGGTCCCAGATCCGTACAGTGCCGTCCCTGCCGCCCGGCGCCAGTCGCCCACGCCGACAGGCGCTCTGCGCGGATGGCCAGGCAAACCCCTTCATGCTCCGGGTGTGGGTGATCGATCGGCTGGGCCTGACTACTCGGTGCCTCCCCCGCGATCCGGACGGCAGTCGGCGTCGGCCCCATCGGCTCGGGGTGCCGCGCCGCCTGATCACAGCTGCACGCTGCCCGGACATCCACCTCACGGGTCTCGGCGCAGTGGTCGCCGGGAACGCTCCACATGACTGACAGGTCAACTCACGACCAAATGATAGATTCCTGAGCGACCGAGGCCGTCATCAGCGCTTCGGTGGTCACGGGCAGAGGAGTGCCATGTCGATCTCGGCCGACAGACGCCGCGCCCGGATCCTCGCCGAGGTGCAGAGGCTCGGATCGGTACGCGTGGTGTCCCTCGCGCAGCACCTCGGCCTGCCGGCCGTCACGGTGCGGCGGGACGTGGCCGCTCTCGCCGACGCCGGCGCGGTCGACAGGTCCCACGGATCGGTGTCGGTCGCCACGAGCCGCGATGCCCGGCCGGCGGACGGTCCGTCCCTCGGTCTGCTCGTGCCTGCGGTCGGCCAGTACTTCGGGGAAGTCATCGCTGGAGCCAGAGAGGCCGCGGGCCACGCGGGCGCCCATCTGGTTCTCGGCATCTCCTCGTACGAGGCGAGTGCCGACCGGGACCAGATCGAGAAACTGCTCAGGTCCGGTGTAGAAGGTCTTCTCCTCGCTCCCAACTGGCTGCCGTCGGACCAGCCGGACACCCAGGCATGGGTCTGCGAACTCGCCGTGCCCGCAGTGCTGGTGGAACGACGCTCCACCTTGGAGAGTCCGGCCGCCGCGCTCGATTCGGTCTCTTCGGACCACCACCACGGCGTTCTCGCCGCGCTGCGCCACCTCTCCTCGCTCGGACGGAGCCACGTCGCGCTGGTCGCCCGGCGCGACACCTGGACGGCACACCAGGTCCGCAGCGGTTACGTCGGAGGGTGTGAACTTCTCGGGCTGACCGCAGAATCCGTGATCGACGGTGTCGGCCCCCAGATGGACGCCGAAGCGGTCGCCGATCAAACCATCCGCCTGACAGAACGCGGCGTGGACGCGGTGCTGATCCATAACGACCAGGACGCCATCCAGTTGCTTCCGATCCTGCGGGCCAGAGGCCTCAGGGTGCCCGAAGACCTGTCCGTGATCAGTTACGACGATATCTTCGCCGCCCTGGGCGCCCCCTCGCTGACCGCGGTCGCCCCGCCGAAGAAGGCGGTCGGAGCCGAAGCGGTCGAACTGCTGCTGCGCAGGATGGCGGGCGGCGTCGCCGCGCCGCCGGTGCGCCACGTACAGCTCCTGCCCACGCTCACCGTCCGCGATTCCTGTGGCGGCCCGGCCCGCTGACGCGCAAGCAGGCCTGCGACGGGCCGCACGGCGTCGCTCATGCGCTACCGGCCGGCGGACCCTGAGCCCGGCCGAGCCACTGCCAGGTCCCCCGGCAGCCGACGCTCCCCGGGGACCCCGACCGACGGCCCGGTCTCCAGGGAGTCGGCCGGCTTCGAGCATCGGGCACGCGCGGTGTCCGACCCGCCGTCCGTACAGGTCGGACCACAGAAGGCCGCCTGGTCGACAACGACGCCTACCCGCGAAGCCCGAGAGGCGATGCAACCGATCGCGGGTGAACGACTCCCTCCCTCACCCGCTCAGCAGAGTGACCATTTGATCAATACTCGGTTGAATGAAGCGAATCTATTGACCTGATCACATGTGACCTCTACTTTCGGGCCACCCACTTCAGGAGGTTCGCGCATGAGGATCAGGGCCCGCCAAAGGCGTGCAGTCGGCCGAGTGTTCTTCGCCGCGTCCGTTGCCCTCGCCGGCACCGCTGTCATGCCCGGACAATCGGCCCTGGCAGCCGACTCGACCACCTACGTCGACTGCTCACGACCCGCCGCAGGCACGGGTACCCAGTCCAGCCCGTTCAACAGCGTCGCCCAGGCCAATGGCAAGACCTACGGTGCGGGTGACACGCTCGCCTTCGCGTCCGGTACCACCTGTACGGGCGCGCTCGCCCCGCAGGGCAGCGGCACGGCGAGCCAGCCCATCACGCTGACGCGCTACGGTTCGGGCGATCTGCCCGTCCTGAACGGCAACGGCACCGCGGATGCCGTCTCGCTGACCAACCAGGACAACTGGAGAATCAGCTACCTCAAGATCACCAACCCGGCCGGCTCTCTCGCACGCCGCACGGGTCTGCGGATCTCGGCCACCGACGGCAAAGCCCACACCGGATTCGACATCGGCAACCTTGTCATCGACCGCGTTGCCGGCCAGACCAACAAGACCGGTGCCGTCACCGAGGACTACGTCCAGTCAGGAAGCGTCGTCACGGGCGCCAGCGGGGCGAACTCCACGCTCAATGACGTATACGTGCACCACAGCACCGTCAGCAACACGGGTGGTGGCGGCCTGAAGATCCGTACGGGCTCCATGGCCACGAAGGGCAACGGCGTCCTCATCGAACACAACACCGTCAAGGACGTCGGCGGCGACGGCATCATCGTCAGCTACGCGGACTCCCCCATGATCCAGTACAACAGCGCCTCGGGCGTGGGCAACGGCGTATACCCGTTCTCCGGCGGCAACTTCGCCGGTATCTGGGTGCTCGGCGACCACAATCCGACCATCCAGAAGAACGCCGTGTACGACACCACCAAGATGTCCGTCGCCGACAGCCAGGCGTTCGACTGCGACTGGGGAAACACCGGCTACTGCACGGTTCAGTACAACTACAGTCGCGACAACATCGGCGGCTTCTTCCTCGACTGCGACGGCTGCGGCACCACGGGCGGCGCCAAGCAGGTCATCCGTTACAACATCTCCGAGAACGACTGCCGCATGAGCAGCAACAGTGCGGGCCGGTCGGCGCTGCACATGTACAACAACGTCCTCTACTGCACGGACAAGAAGTTCGACGTCACGCTTCCCGGCCAGAGTGTCGTGGAGAACAACATCTTTGTCGGCACGTCCGACTCCCAACTGCCCGTCACATCCGGGATCCAGTGGTACTGGAACGTTTTCCAGGGTGTACCCAGGCCCACGGCCAACGGCATCGCCGGTGACCCGCAGTTCGTCGCGCCCGGCACCGGCGGCAACTCGATCACTGAGGTGGACGGTTACAAGCTCAAGTCCACCTCGCCCGCCCTCGGCAACGGCGCCGTCATCACCGACAACGGTGGCCGTGACTACTGGGCCAACCAGGTCTCGGCAACCACCAAGCCCAACCGGGGCGCCTATCAGGGGCCAGGTCTGTAGTTCCCCCGGGCGGACGATGGAACCCGTCATCGTCCGAACCACCGCTCCGCCCTGCTGCACAGCATTTCCCGCGTTCGCCTACGTGCTCGCCCAGCACGCAGCAGTCAACACTGACCTTCGAGGAGTGTCATGCCGAAGCCCAACCGCCGCGATTTCATCACCCTCACCGCAGCGACGGCGGCCGCAGCGGTCGGGGTGAGCGGCGCCCGGGCGGACCGAGCAACCGCCGCCGAGGCCCGAACGGCCACGTCCGGGACGGCGGCCGCGACCGGAACGCTGAGCGATGCGCAGCACATCGTGATCCTCATGCAGGAGAACCGCAGCTTCGACCACTACTTCGGGATGCTCCAGGGGGTGCGGGGCTTCTCCGACCGCAGCACCGTCGAGACAGCGGGCGCTCACAGCGTCTTCGACCAGCCGAACGGGACCGGCCGCCACTACCCCTGGCAGCTCAGCGCAACGCAGGCCTCCGGCGGCGCCGACCCCGAACGCCTCGCCCAGTGCGGCGGGGACCTGGCCCACGACTGGGTCAGCCAGCACACCGCGTGGAACCAGGGCAAAATGGACTCCTGGGTCTCGGCCAAGGGCCTGCGCTCCCTGGGTTACCTGACCCGCGCCGACATCCCCTTCCACTACGCCCTGGCCGACACCTGGACCGTCTGCGACGCCTACCACGCTTCCGGGATGAGCGCGACCGGCCCGAACCGCACCTTCCTGTGGAGCGGCAAGATCAGCGAGGCGGCCAAGGACGGTGGCAGCGCCTCCGGGCTGACCTGGCAGACCTACGCCGAGGCGCTGGAGAGGGCGGGCGTCAGCTGGAAGGTCTACCAGTCGACGGACAACTACGGCGACAACGGGCTCGCCTACTTCACGCAGTTCGCCTCAGCGCCGAGCAGCAGCCCGTTGAGAACCAGGGGCATGTCCACCGTCCCACGGGGCACCACCGAGCCCGGCGACGTCGCCGCCGACATCTGCGACGCTCTCGCCTCCGACGTACGGGCGGGCACTCTGCCACAGGTGTCGTGGATCGTCCCTGACCAGAACTACTCCGAACACCCCATGGCCACGCCGGCCAACGGCGCCCACTTCGTCCACCTGGTCATCAACGCGCTCAACGCCGACCCGGACGTCTTCAACTCCACCATCCTCTTCCTCAACTACGACGAGAACGACGGCTTCTTCGACCATGTGCCGCCGCCTACCCCGCCTGCCGGCACAGCTGAGGAGTTCATCGGCGGGACCAGTATCGGCCTCGGCTTCCGCGTACCGATGATCGCGATATCCCCCTGGAGCCGCGGCGGGTACGTCAACTCCCAGACCAGCGACCACACATCGGTACTGCGCTTCCTGGAGAAGTGGACGGCCGCGATCGGCAGACCGGCCACCTGCCCCAACATCAGCGCCTGGAGGCGCGCGGTCTGCGGCGACCTCGCCAGCATGTTCGACTTCACCAGCCCGGTCTACGGCCTGCCCGCCCTGCCGGCTACCACGACCACCGTCGACATGAGCCAGTGCACCAGCCTGCCCAACCCCGCACCGGTCGACAACAAGCTGCCCGCCCAGGAGGCGGGTACCCGCAAAGCACGGGCCTTGCCCTACCAGCCCGCAGCCGACCTGATCGCCTTCACCACCTCCGGCAGCGCCGTCAATGCCAACATCAAAATGGCCAACGTCGGCGCGGCCGCCTGTCACTTCGCCACCTACACCAACGGCACGCAGCGCTCGGGCGGCCCCTGGCAGTTCACGGTCGCCGCGGGCGACAGCGCCACCGACTTCTACAACTGCGGCCCCGGCTACGGCGACGGCCTGTACGACCTCACCGTCATCGGCCCCAACCGGTTCATGCGCCGCTTCAAGGGCAATGCCACCACGGTCGGCAAGGACCTTCTCGTAGCCGCCTCCGTCGTCACCGTCTCCGGGGCCGTCAAACTCCGTTTCACTCTGACCAACAACACCGCGGCTGCTGTGACGTTCACGATCAGGGCGAACGCCTACCGTACCGGTGGGCCCTGGACGTACACCGTGCCGGCCGGCAAGACCGTCACGGACGACTTCTCCGCCTTCACCTACGGTTCCGGCTGGTACGACCACACCGTCACGGCCTCGTCGGACGCCACCTGGTCACAGCGCTTCGTCGGCCACCTGGAGAACGGCCGGCCCAGCATCAGCGGCTGACACCCACATGACAGACCGCACCGGACATCCGTCCATGCCCCACGGACCACCGAGTGGCGCTGGTCCCTCCGGTCGTCAGCGGTCGCACTCCAGCGACCTGAGATCGACCGCGTCCGCCAGAGCCTGCATGCCCTTGTCGTTGGGGTGCAGGTGGTCACCGCCGTCGAAGAACGGCAGCAGACGTTCCTGGTCGTACGGGCTGCGGAGCATCTTGTCGAAGTCGGCCACGCCGTCGAGTTCACCGCTGGTCCTGATGAACGCGTTGACCCCCTGGCGCACGGCCTCGCTCTCGGGGTCGAACTCCGACCAGCCCTTGAAGGGCAGCACCGTCGCGCCGACGACGCATGTACCCACCGCGTGCGAGCGGGCGATGATCTCCCGGTATCCGGCCACCATCTCCTCCACGCTGACACCGGAGTGGGACTTGATGTCGTTGATGCCTTCGAACAGGAACACCGTACTGACCCCGGGCTGGGAGAGGACGTCGCGATCGAGCCGGTTCAGCGCGCTCACTCCCGCGCCGTCCTCCAGGACCTTGTTGCCCGAGATCCCCTCGTTGGCGACCCCCTTGATGCCGCTGCCGGTCGCGCTCTGGAGCCGACGGGAGAGATAGTCCGGCCACCGGCGGTTGGTGTCGGAGCTGGACTGCCAGCCGTCGGTGATGGAGTCGCCGAGCGCGACCACGGCACTGGTCCTCCGGTCCTTCTCCACACTGACGGCGTCGAGGTAATACCAGGATCCGGTACGGTCGGTCCAGCTCTCGGCGCCCTCCTCCGCGCTGTGGTTGCCCGCCGTCGCGTACGAGGTCTGCATGGCCATGCCGTGGCCGGTCGAGGGTCCCCCCGCGCTCAGCACGTGGAAGCTGACCACGAGGTCGCTCTGGGCCGTCAGGCGTCCGGACAGCGGGTCGCTGAATACGCTGTCGCCGGGCGCGACCGTAACCGATCCGCCACCGCCGAAGGTCAGTGGGCGGTTGCTGCCCGGTACGAGCTGCGCCCCCTCTCGCCGCTTCCCGGCGTAGACGCTGTCGAAGGTCACCGGCTGGTCGCCGAACGCGTTGGACAGGTGCACCCGCGTGCCGGTGCCGCCGGCGCTGGTGCGCACCACCATCCGGTAGCTGCGGTCGCGCGGCGCCTCGCCCTGCCGGTCCGCACTCGCCCCCCAGGTGACGACCTGGTGCGCCGGCTTCGCGGGAGACGTGGGCGGCGCCGCAGCCAGCGCGGACGCCGGTACGAAGGTGATCAGCAGCGCGGCGACGAAACCGGCGGAGTGGTGACGACGGAGGGAGGGCCGCCCGGCCCCGGCCGCTCTCACACCATGTCCTGGAGAGACACCGAGGCACCTGGAGCAAGGCTGACCTGTCGGGTCTTCCCGCCGAACGCGACCGTCGTCGTACGACCGCCCACACTGCGCAGCCGGGCCTCCACGATCTTTCCCGACCGCCACCTCAGGTCGACGACGAAGCCGCCCCGCACTCCCACTCCGGTGACCGAACCGGAGGCCGCCCAGGCCGCGGGCAGGGCCGGCAGCAGTTCGACGTGGCCGGGGCGTGAGTACACGAGCATTTCGATCATCGCCGCGGCGGTGCCGAAGTTGGACTCGATCTGGAAGATGCCGCGCCCCTTCTCGACCTCGTAGATGTCGAAGAGGTTCGGCGCCGTGCCGTTGGTACCGCCGATGGACGGGGTGAGGTTGTTGACGACCAGCTGGTATGCCTTGTCGGCGTCCTTGAGCCGGGCCCAGCACAAGCTGCGCCAGGCGTTGGCCCAGCCGAAGTTCTCCATGCCCCGCGCGGTGAGGAGGGCCGTCGCGCCGGCCACGATCTCTTGGGGAGTGGAGGCGTCTGGACGGATGCGGTCGCCGGGGAACAGACCTATGAGCGGGGAGAGATGGCGGTGGGTGGACTCGCCGAGGTTGTCGGGGGACATCCATTCCTGCAGCCAGCCGGAGGTGGGGCTTACCTCGGGCAGGTAGAGCTTCTCCCGGAGCGCGCCGACGGTCCTGCTGTACGCCGCGTCCCTGCCCAGAGCCTCGGTCGCGGTGCGGTAATTTCCGAAGAGCGCCCAGACCAGTTCCTGCGCGTAGGTGATGCCCTTGGCGTCCTGCGGACCGTGCTCCGGGGACCAGTCCTTGTCGTCGATGAGCACCTCACGGGACCCGCCGGTCGCCGGGTCGGTGACGGTCGTGGTGATCAGCCGCGCCTCCCAGAACTCCACAGCGCCCTTGAGCAGCGGATAGATCTTGGCGAGGTACGCCTTGTCCAGGGTGTACTCGTAGTGCTCGTAGAGGGAGTTGGCCAGCCAGGCGCTGCCCCCGGGGTGCCACCACCAGCCGCTGCCGCCGTGGATGTTGGTCGAGAAGGCGACGGCCCAGCCCGCAACCCTGCCGGTGGAGTTGCGGTACCGGTTGCGCGGGTCCTGGTAGAGCTCGTGGGTGAGATCGGTCCAGGACGGCAACTGGGCGAGGCAGTAGTCGGCGAAAGCGTCGAACAGCCCGGAGAGGCCCGCCCGGTCGGCCATCCAGTAGTTCATCTGGATGTTGATGTCGGTGTGGTAGTCGCCCATCCAGTCCGGGTCGTTGCCGTCGAGCCACAGCCCTTGAAGGGCGACCGGCAGATTGTCCCGCGAACCCGCGATCATCAGATAGCGGGCGAACTGGAGGTAGGACGCCTCCAGTTCGGGATCGGGCTCGCCGCCGGTGTGACGCGCCCGGACCCTCTCCCAGGTGTCGAGCCCGCGCTGCCGCGCAGAGGACCGGCCAAGCGAGACGTCCATGCGCTCGAACAGTTCGCGGTGGTCCGCGACGTGGCTGTGCAGCAGGGAGGCGGCCGAGCAGCGGGCGGCGGCAAGGACTTTGGTCCTGGCCAGAGCCTCAGGGTCCAGGCGGGGGGCTCGGTAACCGGTCCTCACATCAGGGGCGTAGTTCGTTCCGCCGCTGACGACGACCGTGAGCTCCTTGCAGCCCGCGAAGGTGATACGCGTACCGTCGACCACCACGGTGCCGGTGCTGCTGTACGCCGTCACCGCCGCGCCGTAGCGCAGTCCGTTGTCGGGGAAGGAGGCACCGAACGAGGCGTAGGCGCGGGTCCTGTCGGCCGTTGTCTTCTCGTCGTGGGTGCCGGCGAGGGCGACGGATCCGGTGTAGCGTCCGCCGCCCTTCTGGGAGAAGTGAAGGACGATGGCATCGTCGGGGTGGCTGGCGAAGATCCGTCGCTCGTAGGTGACTCCGGAGCGTACGTACGAGGAGGACACCACGCCCTGACTGATGTCGAGGTCTCGCCGGTAGGCGGAGATGCCCGACAGGTCGTGGTCGGGGATGTCGACGGTCAGGCGTGCGAGCAGCGTGAACGAACCGAAGTCCTGTCGGCCGTAGGGGAACTGGCCGTCCGCGTCGAGCGTGCCGTTGACGCCGCCGGTCCACAGGGTGGCGTCGGTGACGAGGAGCACCTCGCGGGAGGGGTCGTTGCCGACGAGCGCGCCGAGGCGGCCGTTGCCCACCGGGAGACCCTGCTCGATCATGTTCTTGTCGGAGGCGGGTGACTGGTACCAGAACCTGGTGGTCGAGTCTTCGGACAGCAGAGGGGAGGCCGTCTGCCGGACCACGGGGGCGGACGCCGCGAAGGCGGGCAGCCCGCCGAGCGCGGTGAACGCTCCCACGGCGGCCGCAAGCGAGAGCGCCTGACGTCGGCTGGGGCCGACGGGTGACGGGGCCGGCGCGGAGGGTTCGATGTGCTGGTCGTCCACGGTGCACTCCATTTCGGAAGGACGGTGCCAAACGTGCGGGTGCCGGTCCGCCGGGGCAGGGGGGGCACCGGTGCGGGAGCCGGGGCATCAGCGCCCCGCACCGGTCAGGTGAGACGGACTCGGGCGGTGCGCGAGGACTCAGAGCCGCGGGACGGCGATCTTGTCGATGTCCGGGGCGTAGTCGTCGCCGCTGTCGAAGGTGATGGTGTTGGCACCGGCCTTGAGCGTCACCTGCACGGTGACGGTCTCGACGGTTCCCCAGTCGGCGGTGGCGGGGAACCTCAGGGCGGTGGCGCCGTTCCCGTTGGTGGAAACCCTCGCCGGACGCTGGTCACCGCTGATGTAGGACACGTCGATCATGTATGTGCCGGCCCGGGTGACGGTCACCTCGTTGAACTGGAGCTTTGCGCCCTGGTAGAGATTGCCCACCTTGTGGGTGCCCGAGCACATGCCGCAGTCACCGATCGAGGCGTTGCCGGTGAGTGTGTTGGCCGGGGCCTCGGCCTCGTACGCCGTCTTCTCGAAGAGGGGGCCACGCGGCGTCACGGTCAGCAGGCGGGAGCCGTGGGCCGGCAGCGCCTGGGTCACCTTGTCCTTGAACGTACCCAGGTCGTCCTGGTTCCAGACGTCCCGGACCTTGCCGTGTCCGGTGAAGCCCAGCGACTGCCAGTCGGCGGTCACGGCGGCGGAGGTGTCACCGAGGTTGAAGAGGGCGACGGTGTAGCTGCCGTCGGCGTTCTTCGCCGCCCATACCTGCTGGCTGCCGGTCGCGGTGATCGGCCGGGCCGGCGGGGCGCTGCCCTGGTTGATGGCGATCACGTCCTTGTTGGTGAGCAGCGAGACGCCGTAGTCGTCGAGGCGGGTGAGGTCGTCGCCGGTGTACAGGGGCGACTTGGCGATGGCCCACAGGGTCATGTAACTCTGCCGCTCGGCCTTGGTCAGGCCGTCCATCTCCCCGTTGCCTACGTCGACGGCGTCGAGGTCGTTCCAGCCGCCGGGGCCGGCGAACCGGGTCCACTTGGGGGCGTCGTCGAACCGGTCGTTGACCGAGTTCTCCCACGACACGAGTGTGTTGCAGTAGCACTCGACGTCGGTGTCGATCCGCCAGCCGTTGGTGTACTTCTTCCAGTCGGCGGCGTGGTTGATGTCGAGCGACCAGGAGACCTCGAGGTGGAGCGGGCGGCCCGCGGTGGCGATGGCCTTCTGCCACGCGGCGACGTCGGCGACGTTGTCGTAGTTGTCGCCGTTCTTGAAGGAGCCGGGGCCGACCCCGTCCAGCTTGAGGAAGTCGTAGCCCCAGTCGGCGAACATCTGGGCCTGTGAGTCGACGTACTTCTGCGCGCAGGGGCGGGAGAAGTCGAGCTTGTAGCTGCTGTCCCAGCCGTTGGTGGTGCGCAGGTCGGGGTAGACGATGTCGGCGGTGGTGCACTGCGCCGCGCCGAAGACCGGGACCTGGCCCTCGCCGTACGCCTCCTTCTCCAGACCGACCGGCAGGTAGATGCCGGCCTTGAGGCCCTTGGCGTGTATGTCGTCGGCTACGGGCTTCATCCCGCGGGGGAACCGACCGGGGTCGGGGGCCTGCCGGGCGTACGCGTCGAACTCCGGCTTCCACGCTGTGTCGCGCCACCAGCCGGCGTCGATGTTGACGTATTCGTACCCGTACTTCTTGAGCTTCGACGCGAGGGCGCCGGCCTGCATGAGGACGTTCTTCTCGGTCAGGTAGCTGTAGTCGCCGTCCGGGTTGAGGCCCGGGTACTTGGACGACTGCATGGACCAGCTCGTCCAGCCCATGAAGGGCTTCTGCGCGACCCCGGCGGCGGGGGGCGTGACGGGCCGCGCCTGGTCGGCGGTGGGGGCGGCCGCCATGGCGGCGGGGACGGCGGTGGTCAGACCGGCGGCGAGGGCCAGGACCAGCACAGCTCTGACGGGGTACGAGGGTGACCGCATGGGTCAAGACCTCCTGTGGTCGGCGCGGAACGTACACGGATCGGGTCGGTACGGCGGGAGACAGCGGTGAAGCGGTCGGCTCAGCCCTTGCCGGAACCGATGGTCAGCCCGCTGATGAACTGGCGCTGGAGCGCGAAGTACACCAGCAGCGTGGGGATCGCGGTCATCAGCGCACCGGCCGCGATCAGATTCGGGTTGGTGAAGTACGCGCCCTGGAGATTGGCGAGCGCGGAGGTGATCGGGCGCTTGTCCCCGGTCTCGATGAGGGCGAGCGACCAGAAGAAGTCGTTGTAGATCCAGATCGATTCCAGAGTGGCGAGGGCCGCGAACGCGGGCCTGCACAGCGGCAGCGCGATCTGGAAGAACTGCCGCCACACGGGTGCGCCGTCCACCAAGGCCGCTTCGCTGATCTCCTTGGGTATCGTCCGCATGTAGTTGCTGAGGACGAAGGTGCAGAAGCCGCACTGGTAAGCGATGTGGATGAAGACGATCCCCCACACCGAGTCGTAGAGCAGAAATGAATCGCTCATCCAGCCCGGCAGCGGGACCAGGAGGTAGAGCCGGTAGAGCGGGGTGATGAGCACCTGGGCGGGGAGGAGGTTCCCCGCGGTGAACAGCATCAGCAGGACGATGTTCCAGCGGAAGTCGAAGCGTGAGACGAAGAACGCGACCGCCGCGGAGAACAGCAGGGTGCCGAGAACGGCGGGCACCGTGATGAGGACCGAGTTCCAGAAGAAGTGCGGCATCCCGGACTGGTTCCAGGCGTCCGAGAAGTTCTCCAGACTGATGCTGTGGGGCCAGGAGAGGTATCCGTGCGCACTGGTGTCCGAGTAGGACCGCAGCGAGGTGTAGACCGCCCAGAGCAGTGGGACGAGCCACAGCAGCGCGATGCCGCCGAGGAGGACGTGCCGTCCGGCCTGGCTCTTGGGGCGGGAGGGCCCGTCCGCCGGGGACGGCGAGCGGCGGGTGCGTGAGCCGGCGGCCGGCGGTGTGGCGGTCGCGGTCACTGGTCCTCCGTGCGGAAGGTCTGTACGAGGAAGGTGCCGATGGCGATGAGCGAGACGACGAGCAGGACCACCGCGAGGGCGGAGCCGTAACCGATATGGCTGGACTCGCCGATGATGTTGTCGGTGATCAGGAGCGAGAGGAGCTCCATTCCGGGCTTGCTGCCGACACCGCCCCCGAGCACGTACACGATGTCGAAGGCGCGGAGCGACTCCATGACGGTGACGACCAGGATGATGATGTTGACGGGCTTGAGGGCGGGGAAGACCACGCGCAGGAAGGTCTGGCGCTCGTTGGCTCCGTCCAGGGACGCGGCCTCCTTCAGCGCGGGGTCGAATCCCTTCAGGCCGGCCAGGTAGAGGATCATGATGTAGCCGGTGTGGCGCCAGGCCGAAGCGACCAGTACCGCCCACAGGTTGAGGTCCGGATCGCCGAGCCAGTCGATGTGGTGGCCGGGTGCTGCCCCGTTCAGTACACCGTTGAGCAGCCCGTTGTCGGGGTTGTAGATGATCTCCCAGATGAAGCCGACCACGGCCAGGGAGAGCACCATGGGCAGGAAGATCGCGGTCTGGTAGACCCGGGTGAAGCGGATCTTCCGGTCGAGCTGGTACGCGAAGAAGATGCCGAACGGAGTGGGCAGCAGAGCCGTGAACAGCAGCCAGACGACGTTGTGCTGCACCGCCGGCCAGAACGGCGGGTAATTGGTGAAGATCTCCTGGTAGTTGTCCAGCCCGATCCAGCGGATGTCGGACAGCGCGATGCCGTCCCAGCTGGTGAAGGAGAGTCCGATGGACGCCAGTGCCGGCAGCCAGACGAAGACGAGCAGAGCGAGCAGGGGGATGCCGACGATGACCGCGAGGAAGAGACGGTCGCCGCCGCCGAGCCTGCGGGGCCGGGGGCGGGCGCGTGACGGAGAGGACGGCGCATGGCGTACGGAGGACATGGTGGAACCTTCCCGGCCCTGATCAGGCGGTGAAGAAGCGCGAGCGCTGGGACTCGATCTTCTTGAGCAGGGCCGAACCGTCGTCAGGGTGTCCCAGCCACTGGGTCAGACCGGGCAGTACGACGGTGGAGATGAAGCCGGGGTCGCTGTCGCGGTCGCCGAACTGGGTGATGTGCTTGGCGGAGGCGATGAGGTCGGCGGACTTCTTCTGGAGCGTGTTGTACGCGCTCGTGTCGGCACCGGAGTTGACCGCCACGTTGCTCGGGTCGGCCCCCATGTAGAGGTTCTCCGCCTCGGCGCTGCCCAGAAACTCCAGCAGCTTGGTTGCGCCCTTCTCATTCTTGGGCTTGCGGCTGAGCATGAAGCCGTCGGTGGGGGCCTCGACAGTGTCCTGGCCGAAGGACGGGTCTATCTCGGGGAAGGCGAAGAAGTCGATGTCGTCGCGGAGTTCCTCGTCCGTGATCTGCTGGCCGAGGAAGAGACCGATGACGGCCATGCCCGACTTCTTGTCGAGCAGGGACTGAGCGGCGTCCTGCCAGGAGCGGCCGCCGGCGCCCTGCTGGTAGTACGGGCTCAGTTCGCGCCACAGGTCAAGGGCCTTCGTGGTGCGGCGGTCGGTCCAGGACACCTCGCCGCGCATCAGCGACATGTGGAAGTCGTAGCCGTTGGCTCGCAGGTTGAGGTAGTCGAAGGCCCCGAGGATGGACCAGCTGTCGCCACCGCCGTAGCCGGAGGCGATGGGCGAGAGGCCGTCCTTCTTCATCTGCTTGGCGAGGGCGGTGAACTGACTCCAGGTGCGGGGGGCCTGGTACCCGCGCTCCTGGAACACGCTTTTCCGGTAGAAGACGGCCCAGGGGTAGTTGTACAGCGGGACGAAGTAGTACTTGCCGTCCTGGCCCTTGGACAGCTGCTTCGCTGCGTCGCTGAAGCCGGAGCCGATCTTTTCCCACACGTCGTCGACGGGGTGGGCCAGGCCCTTCTTGGCGAAGAACTGCATGCGGTAGCCGGCGAACCAGGTGAAGACATCGTCCGGCGTGCCCTGGAGGTAGTTGGAGATGGTCTTCTGGAACGTGTCGTGGTCGACGGTGTTCGTCCTGACCTTGAGGCCGCTGTCCTTGGCGAATCCGCCGGTCAGGGCGGCGTAGGCCTTCTTGGGGGTCGCGTCGGCCCCGTTGGACCCGAAGGTCACGGTCTTCGGGTCGGCCGAGGGACCGCCTCCGCAGGCGGTCAGGGCGGGTACGGCCAGTGCGGCTGCGCCGACTCCGAGCGCTCCGCGCACCACGTTGCGGCGGCTGGGGGCGTTCAAGGGCCATGGGGTGCGGCTCTGCAGCGTCATCGCTACTCCTTGTGCGTGTCTGATCCGATGAAGGACTGGATTGCGGTTGCCGCAGCCCCGCGCGCCCACTCCTCGAAGGGCAGTGGACGTGTCATCACGTCGCACTGCGCGGCGGTACCGAAGGCGGACGAGGTGAACGCGTCACGGATCTGCTCGGCGAACAGGTCGTACGCCGCCAAGCCCTCGCCCGAAATGATCACCCGTTGGGGTCCGATGACGTTGACCACGGCTCCGATGGCCCGGCCGATGGCCTCCCCGGCCCGTGCGTACGCCTCCCTGGCGCCGGGGTCGCCCCGGTGGGCGAGCTCCAAGGCCTCCTGGGGGTCGGCGACGGGCAGACCGGTCACCTCACGGACACGGCGGACGATGGCGGAGTCGCCCGCGATCGCTTCCACACAACCGTTGTTGCCGCAGTGGCACGGGGGCCCGAGCGGGTCGATGGACAGATGCCCGATCTCACCGGCCACACCATGGGCGCCCGAGACCACTCGACCGTGCACGACAAGTCCGCAGCCGATGCCCGCGCCCACCGTCACCAGGGCGAAGTCGGACAGTCCGACACCGGCACCGAACCACTGCTCGGCGACGGTCAGCGCGCGTACGTCGTTGTCGACGGTGACCGGCAGCCCCGTCACGGTCTCGGCCAAGTCGGCGAGCGGCACGTCGCGCCAGTCCAGGAAGGGCGAGTAGCGCACGACTCCCGCCGCGCGGTCCACGTCCCCGGAGACGGCGAGACCGATCCTGCGCACCTCCACCCCGTAGCCGTCCGCCTCCGTGAGGAGTTCCAGGACGAGTCCGGCAATGGTGGCCAGCACGGCGCCCGGCTCGCGGGTGGTGAGCCGGACATGCCGGGCGACGCGGATGCGGCAGCACAGGTCGGTCAGGACCGCGATGATCTCGTCCCCGGTCACCTTGACGCCGATGAACAGGGCCCGCCCCCCGTCCACCCGTACGGGGTTGGCTGGACGTCCGACGGAGGACCGTGCTTCCTCGTCCACTCCTTCGACCAGATATCCGGCGTCCATGAGCGGACGGACCGCCTTGGTGACCGCGGCGGAGGAGAGCGTGGTGCGGCGGGCTATCTCGGTCCGCGTCAGCGGTCCGTGGGTCAGCACGGTCGTGAAGACCAGGGAGGCGGCCGGCGTCGGTGCCGGAACCGCCTCGGTACGAGGGGTCGATCGCATGGCCCGAAACGTAGGGGTGTTCTTTTCCGCTGTCAATGAAAGAAGCAACCCCCTTTGGAATCAGCACCGGAGACCGACCAAAGCTTTCAATTACCAGAAGTGCCCCAGGTGTTGACACATGATCGAAGGGAGGGTTGGCTGCCATCTGCTCGTGAGACACGAACGAACGTGAGGATCCATGCCTGTGATCTCCTATGCCCCCGACGCCGGGGTCTGGCTGCTCTCCACTCCGCGCACGTCGTACGCCCTGCGGACCGACACGACAGGGGCGCCCTGTCACCTCGCGTGGGGACCGCGGCTGACCCTCGAGGAGGCACAGGAACTCGCCGCTCCGCAGGCGCCGCCGGCCAGCAGCTTCGAGGGCCGCTCCCCCGTCGGCGAGGAACTGCCCGTGGACGGCGGTGCCCGCTACGGCACGCCTTCGTTGCAGGTGCGCTTCGCCGACGGCACCCGCGCCTTCGAGTGGCAGCCGGCCGGGCACCGCGTCCACGAGCCGGAGCCCGGATCCCAGGAACTGGCCCTGGAGTTCTCGGACCGTCACTATCCGCTGACCGTCACACTTCACTACCGCGTGTACGCCGACAGCGATGTGATCGAGCGGTGGACCCGGCTGCGCAACACCGGGAACGACCCGCTCGTCCTGCTGCGCGCCGACTCCGCCGCATGGACGCTGCCGTCCAGGGAGGACTATCGGCTGAGCCATGTGACGGGACAATGGTCCGCCGAGAGCCAACTACGCAGGGAGCAACTGCCGTTCGGCGAGACCGTACTCACCAGTCGCCGGGGGATCACCAGCCATCACGCCAACCCGTGGGTGATGCTGGACGCGGGAGACGCCACCGAGGAACACGGCCAGGTGTGGAGCGCGGCCCTGGCATGGAGCGGCGGCTGGCGCGTCACGGTGCAGCGCACGCCCGATGGCCGAGCCTGCTTCACCGGCGGCGCCGGCCATGACGGAGCGTCACTGACGCTCGGTCCTGGAGAGCAGTTCCTCACCCCGGTCCACGCGGGTCTGCACAGCGAGGGCGGATTCGGCGCCGCGAGCCGGGCCTGGCACGCCTATACGCTCGCCCACGTGCTTCCGCACCCGGACGAGACACAGCCGGTGCTCTACAACTCGTGGGAGGCTACCGGCTTCGACGTGGACGCGGCCGGGCAGAAGGCGTTGGCCGCGCGGGCGGCCAAGCTCGGCGTGGAGCTCTATGTGATGGACGACGGCTGGTTCGGGGGCCGCCGTAGCGAAAGGGCCGGGCTCGGCGACTGGACAGCTTCGCGGGACCGGTTCCCCGAGGGGCTGTCGCCGCTGGTCGCGGAGGTGCACCGGCTGGGGATGCGCTTTGGCCTCTGGGTGGAACCCGAGATGGTCAACCCGGACAGCGATCTCTACCGGGAGCATCCCGACTGGGTGCTGCACTTCCCGCACCGTACGCGCACCGAGCTGCGCAGCCAGCTGGTGCTGAATTTCGCGCGCCGCGACGTGGCGGAGTGGGCGTACGGCTGGCTCACCCGCCTGGTGGGCGAGCACGGAATCGACTTCCTCAAGTGGGACATGAACCGGGCGTTCAGCGAAGCGGGCTGGCCGGAACGGCACGGCGACGCCGATCAGGTGGGCACGGCGTACGTGCGCAATCTGTACGAGGTGATCGACCGGCTGCGCGCCGACCATCCCGCGCTGCGGATCGAGACATGCAGCGGCGGTGGCGGCCGGGTGGACCTGGGCATCCTGTCTCGCACCGACCAGGCCTGGACCTCGGACAACACCGACGCTTCCGATCGGGTGGCCATCCAGCACGGTTACAGCCAGATCTATCCGGCGCGGACCATGGCCGCCTGGGTGACCGACGTGCCGAACCAGCTCACCGGCCGCTCGGTACCGCTGCGCTTCCGCTTCCATGTGGCGATGGCGGGGGTGCTGGGCATCGGCGGCGACCTGACGCGCTGGTCCGACGCGGAGCTCGCGGAGGGCGCAGAGCTCGTCGCGGAGTACAAGCGCGTCCGTCCGCTCGTCCAGCACGGCGTGATGCACCGTCCGCGCGGACCGGTGGATGACGGTCCAGCCGCTGTGCAGTACACCAGCCCGGACCGCAGCGAGGCACTGCTCCTGGTCTGGCAGCGGGGCCCGCGCCACGGAAGTCCACGTACGCCGCTGCGGCTGGCCGGCCTGGATCCGCGCGCCCGCTACCGTGACACCCGCACCGGAACGGTGCACTCCGCGAACGTACTGACCGGCTACGGCATCCTGCCCGAACTGCCTCCCGGGGACTGGGCCAGCACGGCCGTGCATCTGATCCGCGTGCCCTGAGGAGGCCGGGCGGGCCGCCGTCCGGAGGATGCCCGGCACCAGCCGCTCCACCAGATTTGCCATGCACAGCTCAACGACCGATCAAGCCATGAGAAGCGACGTCCAAGCGCGTCCTACGGTGCCGGCACCCTCAGGGCAGTGGCGCGCCGTCTGCCATGGCGACGAGAAGTCGACGGTCGCCATCGCGGCGAACTGGGCCGGTTCACCACCGGCTGTGCCAGTACAGCGCGTTCCTCGTCACTCGAAGGGGCGCAGCACCATCCCGCTGGCTCCCCCAGGCCCCACCGTTGTTGGTGTATCGGAGGGGGAACGCGCCGGCCCGGCGGATCGTCCGCAGCTGGCTGTGGCCAAGGTCCGCTCGCTCCGAGTACCGCACAAGGTGCTGCGCCCCGACGTCGGTGGGAGCGCCGTTCCCCGCGCTGACGGAGAAGTCGGCGTTCGAACTGACAAGGGTCCAGTCCGTTCCACCCCGCGCCTGGTAGAGCTTCGCTCCGAGCCAACTCCGGAAGGCTCCGCGCGGGTAGTACATCTCCCGGCACTGCAGGTTGGAGAGGCAGGCGGCGCCCATCCAAGCAGCCTTGTGCGGAGTGCCCAGGGTGACGACATCCTCCACGTACAACGTGTCCGGCCAGGTGGGGTCGCCCTTGGCGTATCCAGCCAGCGCGGCACGGATGATGAGCCCTCCCATGGAATGCCCGACGAGGTCGACGGTCCGCCCCTTGGCCGAGTTCATGTCGTGGATCTTCCACGCCAGCCCGCGCCCCAGATCTTTCAGGGACGTGTCGACGGTTCCCTTTCCTTCCGGGTCGATGCGGACGTCGCAGTCCGGATCGTCTTCCTCGTAGAAGCCGACACGGTGCAACTCGCCGTCCCAGCGCGATTTGTTGAACAGGCTGGCTGCGGAGTCCCACTTACTGCCGCACGCGTCGCCGGGCGTGTATCCCTTGACGAAGAAGACGGGGCGCTTCGTGCTGTCCTTGCGCGGAGGCGGGCCGGCCTCGATCGCAGCCTGGCTGGTTGCGGTGGCATCGGAACGGTGGACAGCGGTCGCCGTAGAGTTCGTGGCGAGCATGAGGGTGGCGCTCAGTATGAGCGTCGCGAAGGACGAACGGATTCTCATGTGTACTGCTCCTTTCGGGTATCGGACAGAGTGCGGAGCACGAGCGCCGCACCGGGAATCGCGGTCACCTGGCACCGTCGCGCACCTACGCGCGACCGGCTGACAGGGGAGCAAGCGATGCGGGTACCGGCGCTGTGCGTGGTGACTGGGTCATGCCGGGCGGTCGAGGGCGGCGCTTTCGAAACAGCCCGTACCTGGGCCATCCCGGTCATCCGGGCGGCCGGGACCTGGGCGACGTCGACCGTCCCGGCGCCCAGGTCCCGCACCATCTGCACGGGCCGCTTGGACCGTCGCCACCACCGCCACCGCGGGGTGCGCGGCGGTCGCGGCGCATCCCGCGGTCAGATGACGTAAACGGTGTTGCCCGAGCTGACGAGTGTGCTTCCGCTGTACGTGCGGGCCTGGAAGCTCAAGGCCACCTCGAAAGGCAGATAGATCTCTGCGCTGCAGTGGTTGTAGCCGGGGTTCTCGTGGTAGACGGTGGTCTCCCCGTAGCTGTAGACCCTGGCCGCCGGGTGGTTGCCGGAGGCCGTGTCGCAGATCTTGATCGACCACGTGTCACCGTAGAAGCAGACCCGCGAGCCGGAGGTGGAGGAGACGAATTCCTCCGACCCGCTGCACGTGTGCGCTGCGGCGGAGGCGGGCTGCGTGATGGCGACTGTTCCGCCGAGCACCAGCGCTGCGGCTCCGATGGTCTGCACCACACGTTGCGTAATTTTCGACATGCCTGACTCCCTTGAAGGTCGGTCGGGGCGGATCTGGCTGAGTGTCGGGAACTTGCGGTCAGGCTGGTGCCACGACGCCTACCCATGCTTCTCCGCAAGATCGAACGGGTTGTTGCCCTGCTCGCCTCTGGCCGCTGAGCGGACGAGGACGTGCCCCTCACGGTGCCGGGGCCGGCGTCGACGAACCTTCGGAAAAGCTTGAATCCGTCTGGACCCACAGGTCGGTGGAGCCCAGAGTGTGGGGCAGGGAGACTGCCGGGTGTCGCAGGGGGTGTGATGGTCACGCGCTTCGGGATCCTGGGGACCATCGAGGTGCGGCGGGACGGGGCATCGGTCGACGTGGGGCACGCGGTGCAGCGCCGGGTGCTGGCCGCGCTGCTCGTCAACGCCGGTCGGGCGGTGTTGGCCGACGCCCTGGTGGACCAGGTATGGGGAGGTACCGAGCAGGCGAACAACCGCCGGAAGCTGTACGGATACCTCTCCCGGTTGCGGAACGCACTGGCCGCCGACGGCATCGCCATCACACGGGAGCGGGGCGGCGGCTACCGGCTGGCAGTCGAGCCCTCGGCGGTAGACGCGCACCGCTTCCGCGAGCTGTCCGACCGGGCCCGGAAGGCGGGCGGCGACGTGCGGGCGGAGGCTCTGTGGCGGGAAGGCTTGGCACTATGGCGCGGCAGCCCGTTCGCCGGGGTGGACGCCCCGTGGTTCAACGCGCAGCGCCACCTCATGGAGGGCGAGCGGCTGGCCGCCGAGCTGGAACTGGTCGACGTGCGGCTGCGCCTGGGACAGCACTACTCAATGGTCGGTGAACTGGCCGCCCGGGCCGAGGCGCATCCGCTCGACGAACGGGTGATCGGGCAACTGATCCTGGGCCTCTACCGGTGCGAACGACAGGCCGAAGCGCTGGTGGCGTACGAGCGCGCTCGGCGACGCCTGGCCGACGAGCTGGGCGTCGACCCGGGCGCGGTGCTGCGGCGGCTGTACGAACGGATCCTCACCGGCGCCCCGCAGCTCGCCGCGCCCCGTTCCGCGGCACCACCCGCCGCCACGAACCCGGCCGCCGCGACGAGCTCGACGGACATCGTGGAACCGGCCGATGCCGCGAAACCGGCTGACACCGAGCAACCGGCCGCCGCCGCGAAACCGCCTCGTAAGAGCGGCACGGTGGCAAACGTGGGCCCGCCGATGGCACGCCAGCTCGTCCCCCGGCTCCTCCCGGCGGGCCTGTCACTCTTCGTCGGGCGCGAGGACGAGTTGGAGGAGGCGCGCCGGCTGCTCGGCGAAGAAGAGCCCGGCCCGGTGACACTGCTGGTCACCGGCCCCGCCGGAGTGGGCAAGACCGCCTTCGCGATACGGACGGGGCACCTGCTCGCGTCCCGCTTCCCGGACGGCCAGCTCCACGCAGACCTGGGAGGCTTCGGCGACGAGCCGGCCGAGCCGTTCACGGTCCTCGGCACCTTCCTCCGCGCGCTCGGCGTCCCCGGCGGTACGGTGCCTGCGGAGCTGACCGACCGCGTCCATCTCTACCGCACGCTGCTGGCGGGGCGGCAGACGCTTGTGGTCCTGGACAATGCCGCCAGTGCCCAGCAGGTCAGTGACCTCCTGCCCAGCGGCGTGCGCTGTGCCACGATCATCACCAGCCGCACGACCCTGGCGGAACTGTGCGGGCGCCGTCTCTCCCTGGACGTACTGGACCCCGCGACGGGACTCGACCTGCTGCGCGAGATGCTGGGCCGGGACCGGACCGGCGCCGACTCGCGGGCGGCACGTTCCATCGTGCAAACCTGCGGTGGCCTTCCCCTGGCGGTGTGGGTCGCCGGTGCGCGGCTGGCCGCCCGACCGCACTGGCCTTTGGCCAAAGTGGCACACGCACTCGCCGACGAGCAGCGCAAGCTCGACGAGTTGGCCGTCGGCCACATCGCCGTACGGGCCAGCCTCGAACTGACCTACCAGCAGATGTCCGCGGCAACGCAGCATGCTCTGCGGATGGTCGCCCTGCTGCCCGGGCCGAGCTTCGCCGCCTGGGCGCTGGCCGCGCTGCTGGACACCGCCCTGCCCGAGGCGGAGACCGTCCTGGACGATCTGGTCGAAGTGCACCTGGTGCAGGCCGGTTCGGTGAATTCAACCGGCATCCGCTATCAAGTGCACGACCTGGTACGCCTGTTCGCCAGGGAGCGCATGCAGCAGGACGTCCCGGAGCGTGATCGCACGGCAGCCCTCGCCCGATTACTCGGGGCGAGCCTGCACCTCGCCGACCTCGCCTCGGACACCCTCAGTGTCGACTTCCAGGGCATCTCACAGCTGCATCTGGCCTCCTGGCGGCTGGCTGCGACCGACGTGCATCAGCTGCTCGCCGATCCCCTCGCGTGGTTCAACGACGAACGCCAATTTCTCATCACCGTGGCAGAACAGGCGCTGGAGGGCCCGGAGGGTGTCGCACCCGCCGCCGGTCTGGCGACCGCCCTCACGACCCTCTTCCAGGTCGGCAGCCACTTCGACGACTGGGAGAGGCTTCAGAACCGGGCACTCAAGGCGGCCCTCGGCCACGGCGACCGGCACAGCGCCGCGAAGGTGCACCGCTGCCTCGGTGAACTCACCACCATCCTCGACCGTTATCCGGAAGCAGTGGACCACTTCGAGCAGGCCCTGGTGCTCGCCGAGGGTGAGGGGCCCACGTACCGGGCCAGTGCCATGGCCGGGCTGGCCTATGTGCACCGGCTCCTCGGCCAGTACTCCACCGCCATGCTCCGTTTCGCCGAGGCCAACGAGCTGGCCGAAGCCGCGGGTAACGTCAACTGTCTCGTCTACGCGACCAACGGCCTCGGCGTCATCGACCTCGAGCAGGGACGTGTCGTGGCCGCCATCGAGCGGTTCACTAAGTGCCTGCGGGTCAGCCGGGTGGCGGGCTACCGGCCTGGGGAAGCCCAGGCGTTGCGATGCCTGGGCCAGAGCCACAGAGCGCTCGGCGCCTACCCGGCCGCCGCCGACGCCTACCGGCGAGCCGTCGCGATCAGTGAGGACCTCGACGACCGCCTCAGCGCCACCCACGCGACGTGCTGGCTCGGGGACGTCCTGATCCGGCAGGGCGAGCACCGGGAAGGACGCCGCCTGCTGGCCCGGAGTCTGTGGACCTACCGGGAGTTCGGCAACCTCTGGGGTGAAGCGGCGACGCTGTACGCGCTGGCCGAGGCGCAACTCGCGGTGGGCCGTCCGTCACCGGCCCGCAGACGCGCCGAGGCCTCCGTCAGGATCTGGAGGCAGATCGGCTCCAGCAGGTGGCTGGCCGTCGGCCTCGACACCCTGGCCGAAGCACACGCTCTGGCCGGCGACCACACAGCCGCGGCTCGTGCCCGCGACGAGGCCGAAGGAGCGCGTAAGGCTTGAGCAACCGCCTTGGCCCGGGCGGCGAGCGCTGCGGCCGCCCGCCTCTCGCCCGGGTGGCGCGGGCATGTGTGGACGGGCCGGTCGTTCTTCGCAAGGGCGGGGCGGCGAGCCCGCTGCGCGTGGCTGGGCAAGTCCAAGAAGAAGAAGAGAGCCAGGGCAGCGACCCGAAGACGACCGGATCACTGCCGTCGTGGGGGCCCACCCACAGGTGGCGGAGACCCGTGGGGAGGCTGTGCCGGCGGCTCGCTACGCCATCACGGAGAGCGCTGCCGCGGTGGCGCGGGTGAAGCCTTCTGGGTTGTCCAGCATGATGTTGTGCCCGCAGTCCGGGACCGAGACCACGCTCACGCCGGCCTCGACGAGCGCATCGGTGCCCGGGAGAGGACCGTCGGCCTCGGGCAGCAGGTAGGTGCGGGGGATCTTCAGGTCCAGTAGCTGCTCGCGCATGGTGGGATCGGTTCCGCGAGTGAGGTGGACAGCGCTGCGATACAGGGCTTCTCGGCCTGCCAGGCGCATCGTGGACCACCAGTGGGAACCGGCCCGGTCCCGGACCTCTTCCCAGCCGCCCGCAAGGAAGTCCTCCTCGGAGTACGCGGCGATGCCGCTGCTGCCTGCGGAGCCGGCTTTGGGCAGGATGGGGTCGAGGTTGGCGTCGACCAGGACCAGACGGGCGACCAGCTGGGGGTGCCGGGCGGCCAGGACGATGGCTACCGAGCCACCCATGCTGTGCGCGATCAGCTCAGCGCCTGTGACACCAGCGCTGATCAGGGCTGCGGCGAGGGCATCGGCGTGCGCTTCCAGGGTGTATGCAAAGTGCGTCGGCCGGTCGCTGATGCCGTGTCCAAGCAGGTCGATCAGCAGCGTACGACTTCCGGCGAGCAGAGGATGAACGGCAACTTCCGTGAAGTAGGCCGGCGACGTGGCGCCCAGCCCGTGCACGTAAACGCGGGCCGGCCCCTGCCCCGGCAGCTCAACCCAGCGGATCTGGTCGCCCTCAGGCGTCACGGTGGCGTTGCGCACAGGCTGCTCCCCTCGACTTCGGATCGGCGAAGTGACGAGAGTAGCCCTCACGTCTCAGGGCTGTCCCGTACCCGGAGTCGGGGCGGGCCGACTCATCGACCGTATTGGGCCGATGCTCGCCCTCCAGTCAGCATGACCGGTCGCCGGTCAGAGTGTGCCTCCTGGCCCATGCGCCGATCGCGTCGGCGATGGCCTGGGGCTGGTCCTCGGGCGCGTGGTGACCGGCCGGGCCACAGTGTCGAGTCTGCAACGCGGCGATGTTCGCCTCGCACCACTCGGTGATCTCTTTGCCGATCAGCAAGGTGGGCGACGAGTCGAAGGTGAGCAGCAGCTTGGGAACCTCGTCACTGCCGGCCAGCCACGCGCCGTACCGCTCGACCCGTTCGGCGACATCGGCCGGCTGCCCGTCCAGCGGCAGCGAGCGCGCCCATTCCAGTACCGGGCGACGGCTTTCCCGGGTGGGGTACGGCGCCCGATAGACCCGCATGTCTTCCTCGCTCACCGGATTCAGCACCCCGCCGGTGAAGGCCGATTCCAGGAAGACGTTCTGGTCCAGCACCAGCGCCTCACCCTGCGGCCCGCGCATGGCCTCGGCACGCGAGCGAGGTCCGTCGGCCAGCTCGCTCCAGGACATCGGCCGCACAATGGTTTCGAAGAAGGCCATACCGCGGACCCGGCCGGGGTGGCGGGCTGCCCAGTCGAAGGCGAGTGCGCCGCCCCAGTCGTGGCCGACGAGCACCACCTCGTCCAGACCCAGCCGGTCGAACCAGTCGTCCAGGTAGCGAGCATGGTCAGCGAACCGGTACGCCCCGTCGGGCTTGCCGGAGCGGCCCATGCCGATCAGGTCAGGGGCCAGCAGCCGGGCGGGCAGGTCCACCGCAGGCAGCACCTTGCGCCACAGGTGGGATGAGCCCGGGTTGCCGTGCAGGAAAACGAGGGGAATGCCGCACCCGGCATCCTCATAGAACATCGTCGAATCCAGCACCTTCGCCACTGGCATGACGCCCTCCAAATCGTTCGTCTGACTAACGTTCGCTGGCGTCGAAGGTAGTTCGTTAGTGGGACTAACGCAAGGGGTATGATCACGGAATGAGCAACAGCACGCCCGACGTGGCGCGCTCGACCAACCGTCGGGCCGCAGCAGCACGGCTCCACAATCTGGGGACCCGTCTTCTGTCACTGGCCGCGATCCAGTCGGATCGCCTGGTGAACGAGGAACTGGCGCGCGCAGGCACTCGCAAGTGGCACTACGCCGTACTCGCCACCCTGGACGAGTTCGGATCCGCCAGCCAGGCGGAGCTGAGCTCCCGCACAGGGATCTACCGCAGCGACATGGTCACGGTGATCAACGAGCTGGCCGGTCGCGACTGGGTGGAACGCTCCCCCAACCCCGCCGATCGCCGGCAGAACATCATCGTCCTCACCGAACGGGGTCTCCGGCAGCTTCCCAAATTGGACAAACTGCTCACCGAGGTGGAAGACGAAGTGCTCGCGCCACTGACCCCGCCGCAACGCGAGCAGTTGGCCCGGCTTCTTGCCACCCTCGTGGATCATCACAACCAGAAGATGTGAACACGCCACGCTCCCTCGTGGGGATCGACAAGGCACTTACGTGCGCATCGCTACACGATCAAACGGCTGGGCCAGAGGAAAACCGTTCCCCGGTCCGTCGAGCAACGTGGCCAACAGCCTCACCGCATATCCCTGCCGCTGCCGGCACCGGTTGCGGTCGGGGCCGATCTGGACCCAGACCAGTCGTCGTAGCGCGGGCCCCTGGCCCCGGCGCGCTGTCGCTGCCACGCGCCCGACGGCAATGCGGCTGCGGCTGTGTCGGCCTGGACCACCGTACGGTTCTGGTTGATCCGCACGCGGGTGGTGCAGGCGACCGCCAGTACGCAGCCGACCCGCGTGCGATCGGGTGGTTCTGGCAGCGGTCGATCGAACGGCGCCGCCCTTCGGGAGACAGCGGGGCATGGCGATGCGACGCGCACGGGCTTTCTGAGCAGAGTGAGCGCCGGCGTCGACGCGGAGGGCCTCCGTGTCGGATCGGTCATCTCAGCAGTCGACGAGCATCCGAAGGAGTTCCAGGCCCGTCGGCCAGTCACCGAGGCCGCTGGCGGAATTGATGTGGCCGTAACTTCCGATGAGGTGGCCCTGCGCCTGCCACTCGTGCGCGAAGGAGGCTGACGTCGTCGGCTCGCAGTACGGGTCGTCGTTGCTGGCCACCATCAGGCTCGGGCACGGCAAAGGGCGAGCGGACAGGCCCAGGAACGTCGATGCTGCCTCACGTGGGAACGCCGGTCCCTGGGGGTTGGGAGGCGCGACCAGGAACGCCGCCACCGCCTCGGGTCGCGCCTTCTCCAGCCAGTGCGCAGCTGCCCAGCAGCCAAGGCTGTGAGCCACCAACGCCACCTGGTTGTCACGCCGGGAAGCGGTCTCGTGGGCAGCCTGGATTGCGGCGACCCAGTCCGGCAGGTCCGGCCTCCTCCACGACGCCGGTGCGATGCGGACCGCTGAGGACCCCCATCGCTTCTCCCACAAGCTCTGCCAGTGCCACTCATCCGAACCGTCGATCCCAGGGATGATGACGTACGCGACCATCGCCTACCGCCCTTCCAATCGTGCCCCTCGCACATCACGGGGACACCCTGGGCGAGTCTCGATGAATCAGCGGCAACGATCGGGCTCAGCAAGTGATCTCAAAGAAAGTGGGGGTGACAACGATGGAATCACTCGACGAGATCGACCGTGCCATCCTGGAACTGCTCCAGACCGACGGCCGGCTCACCGGAGCCGAGGTCGGACGCCGCGTCGGGCTGTCCCAGCCGGCAGCCAGCGCCCGCATCCAACGCCTGGAGAAGAACGGGATCATCACCAGCTACCGTGCCGTCGTCGCCCCAGCCGCGGTCGGATTGAACATCCACGCCATCGTCCGGCTACGCACTACCCACGCACAACTGTCCCAAGCACTCGCCCTTGCCGCCCGGACCCCCGAGGTCATCTCGACCCTCCGCGTGACTGGCGAGGACTGCCTGCTGCTCGACGTGCACTGCTCTCATGCCGAACGCCTTGAACAGGTCGTGGACTCCCTCGCCCGTTACGGACCGGTCACCACCTCACTCGTTCTGCGCAGCTACCCGCCCAAGTCGTTGCCCATGGCATCGTCAACGACGTCGTGACCGCCACATCCAGTCCCACCGCTGCGCTGCCAGACTCTGCACCGTCCCCCCTCGTAGCGGAGCGCCTGTACCTTCGATCAGGAGGCGAACGGCTTGGGCCAGGCAGGTAGCTCAGCGACTTCGGCAATGTCCTACGGGACGTCCGGCTCGGGGCGCTACGCCACGAGGACACGGACTGCGGCGTGGGGGTGCCCGTATCTAAGCCTCCGGCCTGAATGCGCAGGTCCGAAGGTCGCATCGGGTGGTGCTGACCACAGCAAGGGTTGGCTCTGAATGCTCGCGTCCGGCGGTGGTGTGCGGTGTGGTTTTGGGGGTAGTCGATGGACCTTGACCATGTTGCTCAGGACGAGGGTGGCGGCGTGCTCCCAGTGGTGCCGGAAAACGAAGACCTCACGCTGGGGGGCCGCCCGATACTGTCGGCTCTGGCCTTCGCCAGCGACGAGCCGGTGGCCGAGGCCCGGCGTGCGGCCCGGGACTTCTTGACCGAGGTGCAGGCCGTGCACGGAATCGCTGTGTCGGACCGTGCGATGGGCATGGTGCAGCTGGTGGTGAGCGAACTGGTGACCAACGCGTACAAATACGCGCCCGGCCCGTGCCTGCTGGACCTGGAGATCCGCGACGGTGCCGTGGAGATCAGCGTGTGGGACACCGAGCCGACGCTGCCGGTGGCCCGGGCCGCTGATCCGGGCCGGGTCGGGCAGCACGGCCTGGAGATCGTGATCGGCGTGTGCCGCAGCTTCGAAATGCTCCGAGAGCCGGTGGGCAAGCGCATCAAGACCGCTGTCGTGCTGGCCGACGACCCCGGCGGGAACCCGGCAGGCCGCCTGATGTGAGCGCGGCAGAAGCCGCTCGTCACGCTGTCCAGGAGCGGCCCGGACACGGGTTATGAGCTGGTAGCGCGTGTGGTGGTGCTTCGCGAGGGGCCTCAGTGGCTTTGTTCATGAGAACGGGTTCTGGCTCAACTTCTGGGAAGCGTGAATGGGGAGTGATGGGGCGTCATCAGCGCCCTCCACAACGATCAGCGCAACGCTGGTACGCCCGCGTTGCCGCTGGAGCCCCCACGTCCGGAGAGGGGGAGCACCGTATGTAAGGTGCAAGAAAAACGCGACGGATGGACCGTCCGCGTATGCAAGGGGTGGGGACAGATGAGGCCGTTGTGGGCTGTCGGCATGGTCGTGGGCCTGGTCGGCTTGGTGGGCTGCACGGAGTCGGTCGAAGGCGCAAAGAGCGCATCGCCTGCCGCAACGCCCTCCCCTCTTCTCCTGGTTCAGGGCGGGATCGATGTCATGCTGCCCAACAACGGTGCCGGCGTCGAGCCCGGCGGACCGTGCACGCCCCCACGGAGCGCGAAGATACAGCTGGGGCAGGAAGTCCGTGTGACTGACGGCAACGGCACGGTCTTGGGGACCGGGAAGGTTGAGGGCGGCCGCGCTAGGGGCAGGTCCCAGCTCAAGCTGTGCAAGGTCTCTTTCACCGTCAGGGTCCCCGGCGGACCCGAGAACTACCAGCTGATCATCGGCGCCTTCGAGCCGATGCCGTACAGCCGCGAGGACATCCGTCGCGGACTTGCTTTTTACGAGACGGAACAGGGTGGTCTGGCCCCGCTCTGACGGACGCACCACCCTGCCTTCGGAGCCAACCGGCTCCGGCGCGGCAGCCGGGGCGGGCGGCTACAGGACGTGATCGGGCCGGACACGCGGTCGCGATCCAGTCGAGGTCTCCGGCCGCGTCCGCCCTCGCCTGCGCTGCGCGAAGCATCCGATCGAACGTGCCGTTTGCCGCCCATCGCGGAAACGGGTGTGGAGCGTTTATCTGGACAACTTGGAGTCCTTCACCGGGAGAGTTCGCCCGATGGAGTGGCCGCTACTCACTGGCCTCGGGCATGTCATGAGCGGGCGTGTACTGCTCTGCGAGCGCGCAGAGGTCGTCCATAAACCGACTGGGAGCCGACGGGCTGAACTGCGCTTCGTTCCACTGGTGCCAGAGGCCACCTGGGGCAAGGAAGGAGGCGGCGTCTTCCCTCCCCGTGCGGCTATCGATGTGGAGGAGTGCGCTGATCGCCCAGTGCTGGTCGTACTGGCAGTCGGGCCGTTGGAGGTAGTAGTCCAGGTAGGCCGTCAGGTGCTGGGCGTCTTCATGGGTGCCGAAGCGTGCCAGGGCGAAGCAGTAGCCCTGCCCGGAGAAGCAGAGTTGGCTGGCCAGGAGCGCGTCGCCCAGGATGTCGCGGAAGTGCTCACGGCGGTCGAAGCCGATGAGCCAGGCGGCTGTGAGGCGGGAGCGCCACTCGCTTTCCAGGAGGATTTCAAGTTCCTCGTCCGTGATCTTTCGGGCGGCGGCGCTCAGTGCCCGGAGAAAGGCGGTGCGCTCGCTTTCGTCCTCCCGTCTGAAGTTGGCGTGGAGGAGGTGCAGGTAGCGCGCGTGTCCCTGCGTTGTCGGCTTGACGTAGCGGTTGATGGCGTCGATCAGTTCGGGGTCCGAGGGGCAAGGAAGGCGCATGCAGGCATCCTGACGCGGTTTCTGCCTTGTGACCAGGGCTTTCCGTGTTCACCCTTCATCGTCGGTGCCAGTGTCGTGGGGTTCGCCGAGGTCGTCGAGGAGACTGGTGATGAGCTCTGCGGTGCGTTGGTGACGTTCGACTTCACGTCCCCACCCGCGGGCTTCGGCATCGGCAACCAACTGCTGTTCGGTGCAGAGCCGCTCACGCAGCCGTGGCGCGTATTGCGGGGTGGTGACGAACTCCACGCAGGTCAGGTAGAGGTCGCACGCGCAGGGTCCCTACGTGTCCTGCTCTCCGATCACCCTGAGGTAGTCCTTGACGACCTCAGGATCGCTGACTCGGGTGAAGACCTTCATCGAGTCCGGCGTCGCGTGCCCAAGCCGCGTCATCAGGGTCAGCTCCCGCATGCCGGCCTCGAACATCCTGGTGGCGTGGGTGTGCCGCAAGCTGTGCGGCGTCAGCCACGCATCGCGCCCACCGGCCCGCTGTGCGGCCCGGGCGAGACATCCGCACCAGCGCGTCGTAGCCCAGTGGTTCACCCCGGCTCTTGCCCCGGCCGCCAACGGAAGACCCAGGGGCTGTCCGTATCGGACGGCCGCTCACGCATCATGTAGGCGTTCAGGGCCGCCAGTGCCCACCCTTCGTGAAGGGCGACGACACGGTCGCGGCGGGACTTCTGCTGCACTCCGGGTAGAGCTCTTGCAGGTCGTGAGCGTAGGCCCGAACGGTGTTCGGCGAGTACGCCCGAACCGCCAACAACCGTAAGAAGTCATCGACTTCACTCAATGGCTCGCCGGATGCGTCGACCAACCGCGCCTGGGGCGGGTCGGCTGCCGCTTCGGCACTTTCATCACCCGCACAGCCAGAACCCTACGCACGCGGACCGGTGCACACAGTCACCCGCAGAAAGAAACTGTCCAGATAAAATTCGTGACCCATGGGCCGTACCGCTCGGGCACATCCCGCCAGCCCGGAACTTCTACACGATCCCGTTGAGGATCATGCGGTCGTTCAATCGTGGCCATCCCAGGGCGGGCCGGGGTAGCAATGGGCATAAGGGTCTCCCCCGTCCGCCTCATGCCCGCCGCCGCGGCTGCCGGTCCAACTACCCGTCAGGTTGGCAACGAGCCAGTCTCCGTTACCCTCCGCTAACCGTTGTCTGCTACGTCCTCACAGGAGTCATAGTCCTGCTTCTTGGAACAGGATTCGAATCGCTTGGCATAGTCCTTAACGCCTGACTCGAACACGTCGACAGAGGCAACGACTGTCCACTGTGTCTTCTGCACACCGAAGTCCCGGTCGAGCGTCAGCTGGCTTCGATCTTTGGACAGGGTGCCCGTGACTGCCCCGTAGTCGGTCAGCCCGTTGAACTCAAAAGTGCTTTCCGAGCCGCGCCCGTTGAAGTCGGTGTTCTCTCGAACCTCCTTGCCCTGCCCGTCGAAGTGCACCAGCGTGTACTTCCCGATCACCTGACCACCTTGAGGGTGGACCTGGAATGCCAGCATGGCGTGGAACTCGCCGTCCACGACCATGGCAACATACCTGCGGGGTTGAACGGTCTGTGTCGTACTCGTAGCTCGGCTGTCAGCGATCGCACTGGAACCGGCAACAGACGGCTTGCCGCTACCGGAGCAGCTAGCAATCGTCGCGACCAGCAGGGCGGTCACACATGCGATTGAGGCAACATGTAGCTGCCCTTGTAAGTGCCGAGGCCGTAACTTCGTTTCCTGACTCACCAGGCCTCCCCGTTTCGCAGTCGATGGGATGACGACGACGTACGGCTGAGCAAGATAGCAGTGCCACTGATTGGCGTCGATTGCGCGGGGAGCCGTGCTATTCACACCACACAGCCTTGGGGGTGCACTCCTCGGGATGCAGTGGCCGCCTGGTGCCCGACAGTCCGGCGCGAGCCCGGGTGATCGCCGAATGGCACCCGAAGCCCCGCAGTAGAGGAGCGCTGTCTGGTCACTCACCCGGAGCCCCGCGACGGACCGGTCGAGCAAGGCCGGCGCGCGCCGCCCGCCTTCCCTGAGACCACGCCCACCACCACCCACCTCACCCAGCACCACAACAGGACTCAGGTCACGAGTAGCAAGGAAATCCGAGCACTCACGACACGCAAAACGGGAACTGCCTGCGATAACGCAAAGCGCCCGCCTGCCCGGGGCGCAACACCCCGCGCACCATCAACCAGGGCGAAGCCGCAGAGCCCTCCAAGGGCCTGAGACGACGGCCCCGCCATCACCCTGACGAGCTGAAGTCAGTCATCGCATAGGGCGGCGCGAAGAGCCGGTCTTCGCTTCCCGGCGAGGAGTGGGGATTGCCGCGGCCTGTAACGTGGCGATCTTCGGGCGGCGTAGGCCCCCGGAGTCCCAAAGGTGAATCCCCATGACGATCAACGAGTTGCCCATCGCTTGGCGGCTGTCACCCGAAGACGTCCAGGCGGGGTGGCGTGCGCTGTGGTGGACCGTGGGACCGGACGGCGAACTCGCCGTGATGCTGGTTCAGCGCCGGTACCTGAGCCGCGACAAGTACCCCCGCGGGTGGATCGGATGGCGTCCCGAGACGCCGTTCGACGGAGAGCTGGTCATCACCTCCGGGCAGGAGCAGCGGCGGATCCCGGTCGAAGGGATCGAGATGTGGCCCAGCCATCTGGCCCTGCTCCCGGGGTCCCGGTTCCTGCTCGCGTCGGGCCGTGCCTACCGGGACGCGAAGGGAGCTTGGCGGGAGAACGCCGTCGTGTACTCCGCCGAGGGCCGGCCGGAGGGTGCCTTCTGCCTCGGTGACGACATTCCGGCGCTGGTCACCGACTGCAGCGGGGGCATCTGGACCGCCTACGGTGACGAGGGCATCTACGGCGGCCACCCGGAGTCCGCAGCCGGCCTGGCGGGCTGGAACACCCGGGGTGTCGCGACGTGGACGCCGAAGGGGAGACTTCCCGACTGGCCGCTGGAGGGTTGCACGGCCGCCACGGAAGGCGAGTCGGTGTGGCTGGTCTGGTACAGCCCCAGAGGCACCTTCCTCACCCGAATCACACCCTCCACCGGCGAAGTCGCGAGCTACCGCAGCCCGGTGAAGGTCCCGGACGGCTTCGCCGTGCGCGGCACGCGGGTGGTCCTGACCAGCCGCGACCACTACAAGCGCAGGACCAGCGTGACCCGCGCGGAGCTGGTCGGCGACGTGTGCGTCGCCTTCGGCCAGGAGCGGGTGCGGGTGCCCGGGCGGGTGGTCATGAAGTGCGGCCAAGGCCGCGACGGCATCCTGTGGCTCCGCGCCGGCCGTACCTGGGTGCGCATCGATGCCTGAGACCCGCGGCCGTCAGACCATCGCAGGGCGCCCGTCAAGGCCTGTCGGTAGGCTGTCGGGGAGGCGCCGGTCGCCGTCGAGAGGCGCTGGCGCAGGGAGACGGCCGCGCCGAAGCCCGCGTGGGTCGCGACGTCCTCCACGGATTCCTCGCGGGAACCGGCCTCTCCCTCGACCTCCCTGAAGCGCCGACGCCAGTACGCCTTGTTCCGGCGAGTCAGGCGGATGGCCTCTTGATCAGTCGCTCGCTCAGCTCCCACAGACGCTGGGCGGAGCGGGGGTCAATGGAGTGTGGTACGACATCAACCGGGACCTCGTTGTCGGGATCGGTGAGATCGATGGGCTTGGGGTCCTCGTCCAACGGTGAGATGTCGCTGTTGTTGAGGTACACGCCACCGATGTCGGTGAGCAAGGGGCTTGTGGCCGCGAACACGATGGTCGCGGCGCCCTGGTCCGGCGTCTTCTTTCCACGGTCCGGGTCGATGATCGGCTCACCGGATTCGTCGATGAGGCCCATGGCCCGCTGCGCCTCCTCGCCCACCGACCTGTTGAAGGCAGTAGCGGGCACGATGCCCGGGTGCGGGGCGTAGGCACGGATTCCGTCGGCTGCCCAGCGGTGGTCCAACTCGACCGTGAACAGCACATTGGCGGTCTTCGACTGGGGATAGGCGAGGCTGGGGTCGTACCGGCCGGTGGTGAAATGCGGGTCGTCCCACAGAATGTCGGACATTCGCTGGGCGCCTGACGTGGTGTTGACGACCCGGGCGCCGTCGGCTGCGCGCAGGGCGGGGTACAGGCCCAGCGTCAGCTGGAAGTGGCCGAGGTGGTTGGCCGCGAACTGCGCCTCATAGCCGCGCGCGTCGCGCACGATCCCGCCCGAGCCCGGGAAGCCCGCGTTGTTGATCAGGATGTGGAGCGGCCGGCCGGAATCGAGGTAGCCGGCGACGAAGGCGTCGATCGAAGCCGGTTCGAGCAAGTCCAGCCGCCGGACCTCGATGCCCGCGATTCCGGCGACCGCCTTCTCAGCACGGTCCGTGTCGCGGGAGCCGAGGGTGACCGTGGCGCCGGCCCTGGCCAGCGCGCGTGTGGCCACCAGTCCGAGCCCGGAGTGTCCGCCGGTGACGACCACGTTCTTGCCGGTGAGGTCGATGCCCTTCATGACGTCGTCGACCGTCGACGCGGGAGCAAAGCCGGATCCGATGGGGCGCTGATTGTGCGTGGTGCTTGGTGTCATACCTCCAGCCTGCGCCGCGCCGTGTGGATTCTGAATGCTTGTCGATCCGCGTTTCTTTCGCGACAGTACGGAGGTGGACAAAGATCAGCTCTCCGAGGTGTTCGACCTCATCGAGGTCCGCGGTGTGCTCTCCGGCGGGTTCGCGGCACGCGGTCCGTGGGTCTCGCGCGGGGCGCTCGAAACCCCGTTGAAGTTCTTCGCAATGGTGAGTGGGTGTGCACGGCTGACCACGGACGGCATCGACTCGTCGGTCGAGCTCGAGCCTGGCGACGTCGCCCTGCTGAACAACCGGTCGTGGCTGGAACTCGAAGGTGGCACCGGCGCCGCCCCGCGCCGCGAGATCCTGCCAGAGGAGAACGACCCCTCGACCGATCTCCTCGGTGTCGACTTCGACACCGACGATGTCGTGGTCGGTGGCCGAGTCGAGCTCAACCCGACCGGTCAGGCGCTGCTGCAGCAGGCGCTCCCACCGGTCGGGCACGTCCGGGGATCAGCCGCCAGCGCGAACAACCTGCGTGGCACCATCCATCGATTGTTCGACGAGGTGAGCACCCGCCGGATCGGCGCGGAGTTCGCGATCCGCCAGCATGTACAGCTCTTGGTGCTGGAGATGGTGCGCGCCTATGCCCACGAGGCCGAACTGCCCCCGGGCTGGCTGCGCGTGCTGACCGACGAGCGGTTGCGCCCGGCGATCGGGCTCATGCACGCCGATCCCGGAAAGCCCTGGGGCTTGGACGAGCTGGCCCACGCCGCGGCGATGTCACGCACCTCCTTTGCCGAACGCTTCCGTACCGTGGCGGGCGTCCCGCCCTTGGCCTACCTCGCTCGCTGGCGGATGCTGCTCGCGCAACAGGCACTGCGCGACGGCGACGTCCGGGTCGGAGCCCTTGCCTCGAAGCTGGGATACACGTCCGAGAGCGCGTTCAGCACCGCGTTCAAACGTCAGGTCGGACTGTCGCCCCTTCGATACCGGCAGCACCTGCGCACGCAGGAGTGAAGGGGCCCGCGACGCAACGGATCGCAGAAGGCCACACGGCTCCGGCGAGGGCGAGGGCGAACTACCCCGCCTGCCCCGTTAGAACATCAAGAACCCAGACAGCCGCCTGCAAGGTCGCGAGCACGGATCTCCCCCCACGACGCCACATCCCTCGCCTGCAACTTCAGGATGGGCAAGGGTCATTGAGCAAGTCAGCTGCGCCACAACTCTTGACTATCACTCCTCCTGCACGGCGCCGTCACCGCCCTGCTCGAGGCCGGTGCGCAGGACGGCAGTCTGCGCACTGACATCACCCCGTGCGGCGTCCTGCTCGTGGCGGGCAGCGCGCCGCCTCCTCGGCGCAGCACAGCACAGCACAGCACCAAGGAACGGGCCGTACGCAGCGGCCGACTACCCGGGAGCAGCCTCCTCCCCCGGCTCGTCGAGCTCCTCATGGAAGCGCTGACCGGGCGAGTTCCTCGGTGGGGTGTGGCCGTATCGGCTGGTGACGGTTCATTTGATGCCGGACAGGTAGGGCTTCACGACGCTCTCGACAGTTCACATTCCCGAGTTGTCCTGGTTGAGCGTCCCCATGTGGGGCGTCTGGTAGGTATTGGGGCATTGCGCTCTTCTCGAGCGCCTGTGCGCCCCGCCAGGCCCTCTCCCGGCCCTCGTGGGTGCGAGGCACGGTCGACGGATGGGGGACACCAGGGAACAGGCGTGTGTGGGTCGCGGGGACGGTACGGACTGCCCGAACGGGGAGGACGCCGTCACGGACGGGCCACGATGCGAGGAGTGCCAGCACCATTGGGAGTTGGACGCCACGGAACCCTGGCGCAGGCCGGTCGGGGATGACGGGCTGACGCGCCCGATGGGGGATCCGCAGGAGGCCGGCGGCGCCGCGGCATAGATTCGCGGTAGTCGTACGGGGGCAGAGCTGGAAGCCCTCCCGCCCGGAACTGCGAAGACCGGGCCGCACGACTACTGCTACCGCTGCCGGCGGCTATACACCCCCACCATGTACGCCTGTCATTACCAGCGCCCCAGTTACTCAGACGCCCGCTCATAGCTGTCTGGCACGCTCTTACCCACGCCTTTTCACCCCATGGGGCGAGCTCCTACACCCGCTGCTCTCGGGACACGAAGCCGCACGGCCAAAGTCCTGATTCCGCAGAAGAGCGGTCACCCGAAGGAGACTGCAGTTCGCTCGAACGTTCCCTTCTCGACTTTGTGTGGCCCTTCCGCCACCGTATCGAGCGGCTTCCGCGGTGAGCATGCAAGTACTGAGAGGTGCCCTCGGCCAGGGCTACCGCCATCGGATGAACGGTCCGCGCGGGCCGGGCTGGCGGCTCAACGAGCCGGCGGGTCCCGGCGGGTCGGCGGGTCGGCGGGTCCCGGCGGGTCGGCGGGTCGGCGGGTCGGCGGGTCGGCGGGTCGGCGGGTCGGCGGGTCGGCGGGTCGGCCAAGGCTTGGGAGTGGGCACGTCGACCTGCATCGGCCGGGTCGACCTGCAATCAACGACTCTGGCCAGCGCTGCGCTGCGCACGGTGATCCGCTTCTGTCAGTCCGCCGACGCGGAAAGGGTCACGCGGGATGGGAATTCCCCAACGCCTGTGGGTTGTCGCAGCGCTGGCACGGCTCCGGCGCACTGAACGTTTTCAGCTTTGCCACTCCAGGGTGAGGGCGGCACTGGCGACTGACGTCATGTGGTGGGGGTGAGCGGGGCCTCCGGCAAACTGGCCCGTAGGGCCCGAGAAGAGTTCGGCAAGGAAGTGCAGGAGCGCGGCGGCTCGGTCTGCGTACTCGGCGGCCTCGACATGCGGCCGTTGCAGCTTCTCATGCTGGACGCCACGGCCCTCGCTGCTGTCCTGGAGGCTCCTCGGTTGGGCCCGAAGCACAGCGGTTGTCTGTGCAAAGTTGCGGGCGGTCGCCTCGCCGAGGAGTCGGCCCTGTGCTTCGGGTCGCAAGATGATCGTGGGGAGGGGACAGGAAGCATGCTCGAAGTACCCTCCCTGCAAGGTTCTCCGGTCGGCACTTCGCAGCCTCCGCCGTGGCGCGGTCGGACGGAGGCATTTGTGTAGAGAGGGCAGAGGGCAATGAGTGTGGCTGAGAACTGGTCCCGCGTGATGACCCTTCTTCGGCAGCACGCCCCGGCCGATCACGCGGATCTGCCAGGGCCCGCTACGGAGCAGATGCTCGCGGCCGCCGAGGAACGGATGGGTATCGCCCTTCCTGGGGATCTGCGGACGTGGCTGTTGCAGAACAATCTGGATCTGCCTGAGGAAGATGTCGACGACGAAGTGGCATGTTGCGGCTTCGACGGGTTCCCGGACGAGGGCAGCTTCTTTCTGGGCATCCGGGCGATGGAGAAGCTCTACGCGAACCGCTCCATGCCCGGTGGATTCGACCCTCCGGACCAGCCGGACAATCCGTTCTGGCGTAATGAGTGGATCCCGTTCCTGTCGGACCAGGACGGCTGGATGGGAAAGTTCATCGATGTGCGGGACGGGCGTGTCGGCAGGTGGTTCGTGGGTGAGATCACGGTCACGGGCGAGTACGAATCGCTAGCCCACTATTTCGACTCCGTAGCGGAGATGCTGACGAAGATCGCCGATGGCAGCTACCCGGTCTGTGGGGTCACCGAAGGTCGACTCGTCTGGTCGTGAGACGGTTCCCAACCGCATGACTGCCATCGCCAATGCGTCCTCGCCCTGGAGCGCTAAGGAGCTACGTCAGCGTTGACGTTCCAGGGTGAGGCTGGCTGCGGCGGTGGCGGTCATGCGGTTGGGGCTGCAGCGGGCTCGGCGGAAGATCCGCCAGGACCTGAGTCGTGCGATGCTTCGTTCGACCGGTGCTCGTGCCGCTGACAGGGCGCGGTTGACTGTTCGCTGAGTCGTGGTGAGGTCCTGGCGCGGAGGCCGTCTGATGGGTGTGGTCACCCAGGGGCCGGCGCCGATGTAGGCGCGGTCGGCGAGGATCGGAACACCCTGGCATTCGCAGATCCGGATGATGCTGTGGGTGCGGGCCGCGGTCAGGTCGTGGGTGCGGCCGGGCAGCGCGGGCGAGATCCACAACAGGTTGCCGGTGTGACGGCCTTCCGCTTTCCGCTCGCCACCTCCCACAGCATGGCCCTACGCAAGGGCGAGGAAGTCCGCGCCCTACGCATGGACGTGTCCCCCCTGGTGCCGTGAATGCCGCCGTCAGGGCAGACCGTCACCGACATCCGTGAGTGCGCGCCTACCAGTCCCGAGATCGTTGTACGAGTCGCAGACCACCAGCGCTGCTCCTGGGCGACGAGCTCGCCTATTCGGCGGTGGTGACCGGCTCGCCGGTGTGGTCGGCGAGCAACCCCGCGATCCGCCGGGCACGCCGGCCCCGGCCAATTCCATTCCCGATACACTCAGTTGTTCGAACCCGGAGTGGCCGGGTCCGTAGGGTGGGGAGTTGAGTGCCATGAGCGAGACACGCGTGGACGACGTCAGCGGCCGGGGATGGACCAGGCGGCAGCTTCTTCGGGCCGGCGGCGGCTTCGCGGCGCTCGCGGCGGGCGCCGGGGCCCCGCTTGTCGCGGCGTCCCCCGCAGCCGCCGGGGACCCCCTCGTCTCCCCGCATTTCGTCCTGGCGGGCAACGGCGGGAACCCGGTCCTCAAGGCCACCCTCCACCAGCCGTACTGGGCGATGCAGTCCTTCGCCTACGACCACGTCAACGCGCAGATGTACTTCGCCCAGCACCGGGTGGGTACCAGCGCGGGTCACAACGGTGACCTGTGGATCTCCCGGACGGACCTGGCCGGCAACGTCCTGGGCGCCTCGACGATCCAGGGGTTCGGCCACGGCTCCTCCATGGGCGTCGAGCCGGCCGGCGCCGGCGCGCTGCCCTACCTGTGGATCGAGGGCGGCGACTCCGACGACAACGGGGCGGGCGAGACGCTCGCCCGCTTCCGGTACGCGGACGGCATGGTTCTGAAGTACACGGACCCGGTCACCCCCATCTGGAACCGGACCCCGACGTTCAACAGTTTCGCCAAGCTCCCGCGACCCGCGATCGACCCGTACGCCAACCGACTCTTGATCCGATACGCGACGCAGGAGCCGGCCGACCGCGTCTGGCGCATCGCGGTGTTCTCGATGGCGGACGCCGTCGCGGGACGGCTGGGCCAGGACGACCGGATCGCCGAACGCGCGATCCCGAACAACGACGAACTCGGCCTGACCGACGCCGACCTCTTCCAGGGCATCGCGCTGTGCGGCCGGTTCGCGTACCTCCTGTACGGAGGCCCGAACCGGACCTCGTACCTCGTGACCCTCGACCTGAACACCACCGGCGGAACGTACTACGACAAGTTCGCGACGGGCGCCGGTGCCTCCCTCAACGGCCGCGAGGCGCAGGGCATGGCGATCTGGATGGCCTCGGGTGCCCCGCGACTCGCCTTCGGCTACTCCTCCAGGCAAACCGCCGACACCGACCACTTCGAGGCCAGCGTCTTCTACAAGAGCGACTTCGTCAACTGATCCACGGGCGAGCGGCGGTACCGTGTTCGAGCGTTTGCGAAGCGAAGCTATGTGCACGGAGGACAGCATGAGTTCGCCTGCATTCCGGCAAGTCGAAGTGCGCGAAGTGCGGTGAAGAGAGCGTCCAGTGAGCGTTTTCAGCGTTGTCTTTCCGTGGCGAGGACTGCCTTGGCGATCGCCGTCATGCGGTCGGGGCTGAACAGGGTGACTCACTCGACCAGTGCGTGAGGCAGATCGGGTGCGGCAGGATAAGGGACCCACGAGGCACCTGCGCTGACGAGATGAGCGTTCGGACGCCTCCCTCGATGGCACAGGTGCCTCGCGTTTTGCGCCCTCGTCGCTGTCATCCGATCGGTGGCCACTCTGAACGCGCTCAGTTCTACGAAATCTCCCCGTAGATAAATCGACGTCGGAGTGCGGAAGAGAGCTGTCACCGGCGAATAGAGCAATCCGGACGACGCTCGCCTTGGCCTCAGCGCTGACCGCAGTTTGACCGGGGCGGCCCTGGACAGCGCCATGTCGGGAGGTACGCCATGCCCAGACACGACCTCTGGGCACTGGACCGCCTTCAGCTCTCAAGACGACAAGAGCTTCTCGATCGCCGACGACACACTCACCAGACGCAAAGGTCAGTTCATTCCGCTATCCGAGGCAGATCTACCGTTCTCCTCGTAGCAGAAGCGCCGCCCACCAGCCGGCCCTGGCCAGCCCGGTTGCTCACACCTGCCCGCCCTGCAAGGGCACGTTCACCACGAACCCTCGCCTCCGGAGTAATCGTCAAGACCTGTGGACCGAGTAGTCAGAAGAAGCCGACCGTGTCCTTGAGGAGGCGAAGGGCTTTTGCGCGGTACGTGGCGTTGTCGCGCCAGGCCTTCTCTGCCTGCACGCTGGTGATCGTGACGCCCGCCCTCCCTGCCGAGTTATCTGCGGGCGCCAGGTGGCCGCAGGCGAGAAGTGCGCCGACGCGAAAGAGTGCGGTGCCCAGTTGGCGGGCGGCCTCGGGTTGGGACAGCCAGGCATCGTCTGCCACCCGGGGAACCCGCAGGAGCTCGGGGTAGCGGCGTTCGTCTCGCGGTGTCATCAGGCGGCCACCGCCTCGGAGGGTTCGACGAGGTGACCGTTCTTGAAGCGGGCGCCGTTGCGGACGTGGGCGACGAGGTGGGGAGTGGAGATCACGCGCAAGCGGGCCTGGGCAGACTCGACAAGGTGGACCACCGTCGCCCGAGCCGCGGTCGGGCTGCCGGCCCCGCGGGTGACTTCGGTCCTTGACTTCACGGTGCTGAAAGTGGACTCGATGGGATTTGTCGTACGCAGATGCACCCGGTGTTCGGCAGGGAAGTCGTAGAACGCGAAGAGCTCGTCGGCCTCGTCGGTGACCTTCTTGATCGCTTTCGGCCTCGCTCCGTAGGGGCGCTCGAAATCCTTGATCGCATTCTCGGCGTCGTCGCCGTCCTCGGCGTTGTAGATCTCCTGCAGGGCCTTCTTCGCGCTGGCCTGAGCCGACTTCGTCAGCGCATTCATGACATTGCGGGCCTTGTGAACCCAGCACCTCTGACGCTTGACCCGCGGAAACACCTCTGCGAGGGCCAGCCATACGCCCATCGCACCGTCGCCGACCACGAGTTCGGGATCGCGCAAGCCGCGCCGGCGGCAGTCACGCAGCAGATCCTCCCACGACTCGGTCGACTCACGCAGCCCCTCGGCCAGGGCGATGAGTTCCTTGCGGCCGTCGGAGCGCACGCCCATCAAGATCAGGACGCAGGAGTTGGCCTGACCAAGGCTGACCTTGGGATGGGCGCCGTCGGCCCACACATAGACGTAGTCGCAATCCGACAGGTCGCGGACCTGGAAGGCGGTGTGGTCCTCGCTCCACTGCTTCGTCAGCCGGGTCACCGTCGCCGACGAGAGGCCGGCCCACGAGCCCAGGAACTGCTCCATCGTGGGCACGAAATCCCCGGAGGACAGTCCGTGAAGGTAGAGCAGGGGCAGGACCTCGCTGACCTTCGGGGACTTGCGGCACCACGGCGCAAGGATCTTCGACGAGAACCGCTTGCATTCACCGGTCTCCACGTCGACACGCTTATCGTTCACGCAGGGCGCCTTCAGCGACACCGGCCCGGCGGCGGTGGCCACCGTCCATTCCCGATGACGGCCGCTGCGGACCACCACACGGTGGCCGGCCTCGTCCCACTCCCTGGCCACCTCGGCTACGTACTGGTTGACTTCGACCTCCAGCGCCGCGGCGAGCATCCGCCCCTCACCCTCGCGGACGATATCGTCGATCAGGGACTCAGTCTCGGTAATTCCGTCATTGCTGACTACGCTGAGCTCCGGCAACACCACCCACGACAGTTCCCGGTGCCGTCGATCCGCTGGCACCAACGTCGGTCCGGAACTGCCCGTACTGCAATCAGCCGGTCACGATCGTCGCTCTGCTTGCGACTCCAGAAGCCGCCCGCCCCACAATCCCCGACCGCGTCACCGAGGTCACACCCCACTGAGACGAGCCTCGTCTGAACGTCACTGATCACCGGCCCGCCGACCCGACGGCCGACGGGCCCACACCTTCAGGCTCAGGCCATCGAGCGCAACTGATCAAGTTCGCTGCCGATCGCATCCCGCAACCCATCGTGCTGCGGACCGAGCCGGAACTGTTCAGCGCTCCACCGGTCATGCGGATAGAGCCACACCGGCGCACCTACGAGATCGTCCGGCTCCCACTCGAAGCGTGGCCAGACGTGCGCATGCAAGAACGGGTCTGTGTTCCCCAGAATCTCCAGATTGACCCGCCGAAAAGCCGGGTCCAGTCGTCGACATGCCCGCTCCACCGCTTCGCCCAGCTGGTCCATGTCGGACAAGAACGACAACCGCTTGGCCTTCGGCAGGTCGGACAGCCGTCGAACATCCGGCTCATCCGCGAGGAGAACCGAGTAGCCCGGCAGAAACTGAACGTCGCCGATCACTGCGAACCCCGACGCAAGACGCCGCAGCACCGTCGGGTTCTCGCCTCGCAGAGCAGTCCCGATGCGATCCATTCGCCAATCACCAGTCATGGCCAGAATCTACCCGCAGGTGATCAAGGAGCGCTCTTCGCTCCCCGCCCTCCTCACGCAATCCAAGAACCAATCAAGTGAGGCGAGGAGCGGCTCCGGTCATTCCGAAACTCCATCAGCAGTGTCCCGGAGCAGGATAATGCGGGAGGTCGCGTGGGTGTGCCGCGGCGCTCGGCGGCAGCGCGGACAGGCGTCGACCAGCAGGGACTACATGCGAACTCAGATCGCGCACCGATGAGTTTCCCGCGCCGCGCCGGTCTGTACGCGTGAGACCGACTCACGGAAGACTGGTGCCATGCGGAAACTGATCTACGGCATGAATCTGACTCTGGACGGCTACATCGCCGCGCCCGGCGACGACATCGGCTGGAGTGTGCCGAGCGACGAGCTGTTCCAGTTCTGGTCCGACCAGTTGCAGGCGACCGACCTGTCGCTGTACGGCCACAAGCTGTGGGAGACGATGAGCTCCTACTGGCCGACCGGCGACCAGAAGCCCCACGCCACTCCGGCGGAGATCGAGTTCTCGCGCCGCTGGCGGGACATGTCGAAGGTGGTGTTCTCCTCGACGATCGACAAGGTCGACTGGAACACCCGCCTGGTCACCGGCGACGCGGTCGCCGAGATCACCCGGCTCAAGGCCGAGGACGGCGGCCCGATGGACATCGGCGGCGCGACGCTCGCTGGGGCGGCCATGCGGGCCGGGCTGATCGACGAATACGTGCTGGCCACCGCACCGGTCCTGGTGGGCGGCGGCACGCCGTTCTTCACCGCGCTGGACAGTTGGGTGAACCTGCACCTGGTGGAGACGCGGACACTTCCCGGCGGCGTGAGCCTGACCAGGTACGAGACGAGGCGCTGAGCGGGCCGTCACGCGACTCGACCGCCTGCCGGGTCGACGCGAACGTAAGCGGCCCTGCTCCGCCTTGCCAGACGCAGCGCCGAGGTCCTTCGCTATGGGCCCCCACACCCTCAGCTGCGTACTTGTCGCGAGAGGATGGGGCGGTGATCCGCCGCGACCCCGAGATACAGGACCTGTTCCGCCGCTATTGCGCCCCCGCGCGGCGCTACCTGAAGCTCGGTGGAGCGGTACTTCGTATGCCGCGCGAGGAGTACGAGCTGTTCGTTCGTGCTCTGGCCGCTGATGCGAAGGCTGTTTCCGACGCCGAGCTCACCGCCCTCTTCGAAGGCAGCTGGCGCGAGCGGCGCACCGCGGCATGGCTCGCCGCCGTCTCGCGCCGTGACCACTTCCGCGAGCGTCTGGGAGCGCTGCTGCTGGAGAGCGAGGTCTGCTGCGCGGGTGGGGCCTACTGCGTGGCGCTGGCGAGTTTCGGCACGGCACGGGACGCCGACCTGCTCGCCACTTACCTGGATCGCTACCTGCGTCGGCCCGACCTCGCCTACGACCAGCCGACGGCCATGGGCGCCTTGGCGTACACCGACTCCGCCCTGCGCGGCGACCGGGCCAGCCGCCTCCTCCAGGAGGGCGGCCTGTGGCGGCGGTGGTTCCAGGACGCGCCCCACATGCACGGCGATGACGACATCTCGGCCTATCTGGGCGGCATCCGCCTCGCCTGCGCTGTCGTCGACGAATGCGCCGACACCTGACCTTCGGGCTCGGTGAGGGTTTCGGGGCGTCTGAGAAGCATCCGGAGACCGCCCATTCAGGTCGCGGACCAGTGGCGACTCTGGCAACGCCGGCCAGATCGAGCCTGCTCACGCCGTGCCACGTGACGATACAGTGCGCGGGTGATCATTTCCGTTGTCCACCCACGACCGGCCCTCAGGGCGACTACGAGCCATCCGGGCCGCTGACATGGCGCCCTTTGTGTACCGCATCACTCCGTACGACCCTGCTGACCTCGACGCGGCGGCCGACGAAGGCAGCACCTTGATCGCGTACGACTCGAGAGAACGCGTCGCTGCTGCATGCGTGGCAGCAGTGGCCGGGTTCGCGCTCGATGCCGCCGTCGAGCAGGTGACGATCGACAACCCCATGGCCGAGGGGTTCTTCTCCTTCTCCGTCCGTGCGGGAAGCGGGGGGCACGGGCTGAGCGGGCTGTTCCCCTATGACAGCGTCGGGTTCCACGACGGCGCGCGCGTCCCGCTCGCCACCGGTCTCGGGTTGCTGCGGGCGATGGTGCTACGGGAGGGTGCCTGGTGCCGGCTGCTGGCAGACAACGGATTCTTCGTCCATGTCGGTGACCGGGACGATATTTACGTCGGCGATGCCCGGGAGCACGAGAACGACGTGTCCCGCACCCGCGCTCTGGGGCTGTTCGCCGACCGGGTCGCAAGCTCGCCCTACGACCCGGCTCTCGACGAGACCGACACCTCGCGGGCCGCCGACGAGGAGTTCTGGTCTGAGGTCGGCGCACTGGTCGCGGGCCTCGGCGGGGTCCTGTTGGAGGAGCGTCCGAGCGGCAACGCCTACCGTTGGCACCGCCTGACGACCGCCGACGAGGTCGGGGCTGTGCGTCAGCGTCTGAGCCCACGAGCGCGGCTGGCGGTATGGCCGGACCTCACCGACGACATCGATGTGATCCGTGCCGCGGTCGTGCGCGGAGAACGCCTGCAACTGCTCGTTGAGCAGTATCCGGGTGGGGGGTTCCACAGGGCGTGCGTCGCCGAGCCGGGCATGGGACGTGCAGACGTGCCGAATCCCCGGATCACGGCGGGCCCGGGCCACCGCGCCGCATTGGTCCCGCTGGAACGAGATGATCGCTGTCCTCTTCTCGCTGCTGTACTGCCCGACGCGGACGGTGTCCTGCGGGCGCGCTGGCGCACCAATCGCAGCCGGGCCGATGAGCTTCGGACGTTCCTGGGCTCCCTGCGAGTAGGTGAGGCTGTCGTCGGCGTGGTCGCGACGGGGCTCGATGACATCGGGGTGTACGTGCACCTCGACGATGACCTGGGCCGTTTCCTCGGCTTCCTCCGTGTCCCCGAGATGTCCTGGACCCGCTTCGACTCAGTGGACGACGTCGCCCCGATCGGTCGCGAAATCCGCGCCGAGATCATCAGTATCGACTTCGCACGGGAACAGGTGAGCCTGTCCATGAAAGTGCTGCAGCCCGATCCCTGGCGGCACTTTGCCGATACCCACAGGGGCGGCGACACGGTTCCGGGGACGGTGACAGCGCTCGTGCCGTTCGGAGCGTTCGTTCAGGTGGAGGAAGGCATCTCGGGCCTGGTTCACCTCACCGAGCTGGTCGATCACGACGTCGAGACTCCTCAGGAGGTGGTCGCGGTCGGCGACCAGGTCCGTGTCGCCATCCTCGACGTAGACCGACAGCGTCGCCGCATCAGCCTTTCACTCAAACGCGCCCACCGGAATGTGGACGATGGTGCCGCGTGAGCCCTCAACGATCACGCCCAACCGTTCTCTTCACGGCAGCGAGGGAGTCACCACGGTCAGCCGTACATGCCCCAAGTGCCGAATGCCTCGGCCAGTCATCCGCCCCACCGCCTGCACCCCAGGTAGGCGCTACCGGGCTGCCCCCGGCTGATGAGGATCTACCCGAGGGGCCGGGGTCACAGGAAATGGTGCACCTGGTCTCGGCGATCGGCCGAGGAACTGGGCGGGCCCGGATGGTGCTTCGGTCTGCAGGGGCTCTAAGCCATGGACATGACGCACGGTTGTTGATGCCGAACACGCCCCGGGCTGCGCCGTCCTGCGGGATCTGATCGACTGCGCCCCCGTTCAAGCCGCAGCCGTTTCATTCACTGATTTCGCAGCGTCACGGTGTTCGGCGTTGATGCGCTGCGCTTCCTCGAGCTGGTCCTCGAGGATGATGATGCGGCAGGCGGCCTCGATCGGGGTGCCTTGGTCGACGAGTTCGCGGGCGCGGGCGGCGATGCGCAGCTGGTAGCGGGAGTAGCGACGGTGGCCGCCCGGGGAGCGGAGCGGGGTGATCAGGCGGTGCTCGCCGATCGCCCGGAGGAAGTTGTGCGTGGTGCCGAGTATGTCGGCGGCGCGGCCCATGGTGTAGGCGGGGTAGTCGTCATCGTCGAGACGACCGTACGAGTCATCTGCTGTCATTGCACCTCTCTCGGGAACGCGTTGAGGGGCCCGGGTGCCGTACTGCCGGCACCCGGGCCCCGAAGGAACTGCTACACCATCTGCCGGCCCTGGTCCTGCGCCGGCTGCTGTGTCCGCACCGCCCCCGGGGGGATGCGCGGCGGTTGCGTGGATCGCGGATGCGTGACCGGAGACCACCTCACTATCGATGTCCTGCGGTACCCGGACTCGCGTGGCGTCCGGGCGATCCTGATGGCGCCTGGTTCCTCCGTCCTTTCCCTCTTGATCAATCACTTACTCGGGAACCGCGTACTGCGTGTACTGCTGGTGGCCTCTCGCAGCACCACCTCCGGCAGCCAGCCCCGTCGCCCGTCCTGCATCTGCTCTGGCTTAGAACCCCACTGCCGGACCTCCCGGCGCGCGCGCCCGCAGCCGACGCCTTCACCGAGGTACTACTCACTTCACTGCTGGGTACCGCGAACCGCATTCACTACGGGTACTGCCACTGCGGTACTTCCTGCGGCGGCCCCTGATCACTGCGGGCCACCCGGTCCGGTCACCAGTCCCGTCGCCGTCCTGCAACAACCCTGGCTTCGAAACTCCGTCACCGCACCGTCCTGCAACGGCACTTGCGGATAATGCTTCCCGGCAGTTCATCCCTGCCGGGGCCTTCGACCTCTCTAAGCTACGAGAGAAACCATAACCACATCACCACTCAATGTCTACTCCGGCCAACACAGCTTTTCTCCCCGCCCGGCGGTCAGGTAACAGATCTCGAACAGAGACACGGAAGCCGGGGTGCCCGTCTCCCGCCGGCCCGCGGCCGCCCCGCCGGCCAGAGCGGAGCGATAAGCCGGGGTGAGCCGGCCCGCGTGGGCATGGGAGTCGGCGCAGCAGAGGGGCGGAGGGGGTGAAGGTGAAGCGGTCCTCCGAAGCCGACGAAGCCCTCGCAGCGGGCCTGCCGGGAGGTGCTGCCCAAACGCATAGCCCGGAGGGCAAACCGTCCACGCGGTGGCGCCGCGAGGGGGCCACCCGGCTCTAGCTTCTCCCTTGACCCGTCCAGACATGAAACGTCGGGCGATATTCACCGGACCGGATCGGCGGCCCCCTGCTGCCGGAGGCCTTCGTAGCGGTCGGCGAGCGCGTAGAAGGCCTTCTTCGGTTCCCAGGGCATGTCGGGATAGGCACGAGAGGACGAGGGGATGCCGTGATCCTTCTCGATGAGCTTGACGATGCCGTAGGAGGCCATGTCCAGATCCGGAGCGCCGTCCGTGCGGTGCGGGGCGCGGCAGTCGATGAAGCTGAACCAGAAGACGGAGTCGACGCCCTCCTCGTCGAAGACGGGCATGAGGTCCTCGATGTACCGGACCTGCTCGCTCTCGTCGCGTACCAGGTCGGACCTGAGCGTGACGCCGTCCGCTTCCATCGCTACGTACCATCCCGCGCCACCGTAATCACCTGCTCCCTGGAAGGTGCAGCAGCCCACTTCCAGGACCGCCACCGGCTTGCCGTGGGCGAATTCCTTGCGCAGGTCGTCACGGTAGCTCGCGGCGTTGCGCAGGCCGCGGAAGGCGTCGAGCCCGATGATGTCGAACGGCTCCCAGTCCACGCCGTCCAACGGGTTGGAGGCGTACGTGACCGGGCCGCCAAAAACGGGCCGTACGGCGGCGACGAGTGCGCCGAGGAAGGCGTTGACCCGGTCAGGGATACCTTGGAGTGCGGCTTCGCGGTCGGGGCCGGCGAGGACCGGGACGCGATCCGCGAACGTATCGCCGGGAAGGTACCCCTGGGCGAACAGGCTCAGCTCACAGCCGGTGACAAGAACGACGTCCGCGCCCTCCCGGCGCAGCCGTTCGGCCCGCTCCGCACAGTCGACGAGGAGCGGCAGCATCTGATCGTTCGTCATATCGCAGGGAAAGGGCGAGTACCAGACCTGCAGTCCCGCAGCCGCTGCGTACCGCGCGGCTACGTCGATCCGGTCGGGATCGTCACCGATGACGCGGATCGCAGTGCAGTGAAGGTCCTCGGCGATGATCCGTATCTCCCTCTCGACGACACCGGGGTCGAAAGTCGGCCGGGAGTGCTTGCCGAGGACGAACATGCCGGTGTCGTAGTGGATGCCTCTGCCACGCATATCGACGCCTCCAAATAAGAGTCACTGCGTATCTTCGGTCCGCGACTAAGATACATGACGTGTCTAAAGAACCGGTACGCACGCGGCGACGAGGGGCGGAGCTGGAAACGGCCCTCCTTGACGCAGCCTGGGACGAGTTGCTTGCCTGCGGCTTCGAACGGCTGACGTATGAAGCGGTCGCCGCCCGAGCCGGCACGAGCCGGGCAGTGCTCTACCGTCGGTGGCCCACGAAACGGGATCTCGTCCTGGCCGCCTTGAGCCGCAAAGCGCCACCGGTACCGAACGAACCGCCCGACACCGGGACTCTTCGCGGTGATGTGATAGCCCTGCTGCGCTTCGTCGTCCGCCAGATGGCCGAGCTGGCCCCGGTACGACAGGTGCTTGCCGCTGAGCAGGGGTCGGACACGGAACTCTCCGCGTACCTGGCCTCCCGTAATCGCGGTCCGGGGGGCGACTGGATGCGAACGGTCCTGGACCGGGCAGCCCACCGTCGTGAGATCGACCCGACAGCCTCGCTCCCCGACCGGCTCGTGGCGCTCCCGGTGGTCCTCGTTCTCCATGAACTCCTGATGGCCCGTCGCACCCCGTCCGACGCCGACTTGGAGGAGATCGTGGACCTGCTGTTCCTCCCCCTCGTCATGCTCCAGCAAAGCCCAGACCACTAGACAGTGCTTCTCGGAGTCATGTTCGGAGCCAGACAGCGAGGGCTGCGATCGTGACGGTGCCAAGGTAGATGCAGGCGCGTTTCTCGTAGCGGGAGGCGACGGCCCGGAAGCGTTTGATGCGCTTGTCGTCGCGTTCGACCGTGCTGCGCTTCTCGTTGCGCTCACTGTCGAAGCCGCTGGGCCGCCCGCCTCAGGGCCCCCCGTCGTCCGATATCTCTAATGGTCGGGACGCTCGGGGATGATGGTTCGGATTCCGCCTCGTCGCAGGTGGCGGCGGTTCATCCAGGACGTGTAAGCCTGGCCGTCGTCAGGGCATGACCGGGTCCGGGGCCGGCCGGGTACGGGGCCGGCCGACTCCGGCTCGGGGCACCAGAACCTGCTGCAGGATGCGCGCGAGCTGGGGCCCGTCACCGTAGTGTCCGGGTGTCAGGACGAACGCGAGAGGCCTGCAGCGTCCCTGACGACGAGGTGGATCTTGGTGGTGAATCTGCTGGGGGAACGTCCCAGACACTCGCCGATCTGACCACCTCCCCACACGTCGACCGTCGCGGCTGCCAAAGCCGTGACGCGTTTCGTGCACGCCGAGGAGGGGAACGTCCTTTCGCCGGCAACCGCGCGTGGGTAGCGCACCGTACTGGCGCTGCCCCGGCGTGCGGTCTGCTGCAGCCTCTGCCCCTCCTGGTCGGTCAGTCCGCGCACACGGACCGGCTCGGCCACCGGACTGGATCGGACACCGGACGGGATCGGACGCCATCGCACATCCAACCCGCCCCAAGCACCCACCGGGCGGACCTATTGGTCACAACGCTGGCCCGCCGCGAGGTTGCCTCGTACCACCCCACGCAGGCGATCAGCCTGAGCAGAATCCGTCCTGCATCGTGATCGAATCGCCCAGCCGGACCGTGCCGGGTTCCAGGACGTCCAGGTATACACCAAGGCACGCCAGCCGGCCCAAATCGTATACCGGCACCCGGTGTTCACGGGCGATCGCGCGCATGATGCCCGGGTCTGCGGTCAGCTCGCCGTGGCCGAGCGCGGGAACCACACAGCGGGGCGTGGGCACCAGCACGCGAAACAGCGCCTCGCCGATCCGCAGCCGCCGGTCCTGCCAGGCGTCCTCCACGAAGTCCGGACCGTCACCCGTGTCGACCACCACGTTCGGGCGGAAGCGGCGCGGATCGAAATCGCTGGAGGGACAGAGGCCTTGGAGCCTTGTCAGTGAGGACGTGGTGATGAGGTGGATCCTGCCGTAGTCGAAGAAGGTTCCCGACGCGACCTTGCCTACGGTGATCCTCTCCCCTGTTCCGTCCACGAATGCCGTTGCCCGGACGGCATCGGGGACGCCGCCCTCGTATTCCGGCACCGCACGTTCCAGCGTGCTATGGGCCGGCGCGTCGGTCGGCAAGTACACCTGACGACCCAGCAGCTTGGACAGCCGGGCGTCCAGATCGGGATCTCCGACTCTGAGGATCGCCGCGTCGGGCAGCTGGACCTCGATGGTGTCATCGTCGGCAGTCCGGCTTCTGCAGCCCAACAGACGCCCCCACTTACGCGGGTGTTTGGCACTCCCGATCGCGCCTGTCTCGTCGAGCACAGCGTGGGTCCGGTCCCCGGACAGTCCCGAGTGAGTGACCATCGCGGACCCCAGAGCCTCGCCGAGCATGGACTTCACCGGATACCGGTACAGCGCCGTCACAGTCCCCATGTTGATCAAGTATGACGTTCTCCGTCGCCCTCACGCCAGAACAATGACAACAAGCGATCAACCAGCCGCCACATCAGGTTCGAGTGGTTGTCCGAGCCGAACGATGGCCAGGATTGTGAGGCGGCGGCGCAGGGGCCGGTTCACCCAGTAGGCGAGGGACAGTTGACCGACAGGCGCGTAGCGGAGGCCGGTCAGGATGGCGCCGAGGGCGGTTTCCATCGCCGATCGGACCAGGTCGTAGCAGACGGCGGTCTCGGCGTCCGTGCGGGCGGCTTCGACGAGGTCGAGCACTGTACGGTCGCGCCGAGCCTGACGTGTACGCGGCGTTCTATAGTCGCCCGGGTCGACTGTTTTCTGTCTTCTCGGGGGGTCCGGAACACATGCGGTGCAGGAGATCACTGGCCGTCGTCCTGCTGAGCGCCGTCGCTGTACTGCTGCTCGGCGCCTGCGGGACACAGCGGGTCGGGGCGGGCGCGCCGACGACGGAAGCACCGCACTGGCAGACGTTCGCGCCGTTCCGCGTGACCGCCGCCCGGCTCTCCGACGGCGGGCGCGCGCTCAGCGTCGACGCAGAGGTGCCCGGCAAAGGGAAGACCTGCGCGCGCGGGCTGAAGGCGGTCGTGACCTCGACGTCGGAGCGCACCGTGTGGGTGCAGGTCACCTTCTCCGCCCTGACCGGCGACCCGCACGCCGACTGCTCGAAGACCGCGACCGGCACGGCGGAGGTACGGCTGCCGTCCGCGCTCGGCCACCGCGAACTGGCCGTGGACAACGACACGACGTTCACCGCGGACGACGCTGACCTGCCCGACCTGCGCCTGTGCGGCGACCGTGGTTGCCACCCGGCACCCACCGGCTGCACCCCCGCCTCGTACGACCAGGCGGTGGCGGCACTCGACGTGCCGAACCACACCTCCCGCGGCGAGGAGCACTGCGACGGGAAGTGGCTCGTGTTCGACGTGTCCTCGCGCATGGGCCCGGCCTGCGCCGAGGGCGAGGCCCCAGGCTGTGGGGCGGGCCTCGGCGACCGGTGGTTCTTCCGGGCCGAGAAGCCGGGCTGGGTGCCCCTCGCACGCGGAACGCACGCGGGCTGCACCGACGTCCACCGCATCGAGCCCGCCTTCCCAGCCGCCCTCTGCGCCGACCTGCCCGCCTTGCGGCGCTCGAACTGAGCCCGGCCTCGGGCCCGTTGCACTACCCGGCCTGCAGCCCGGGCACATGCGGGGCCTCATGCCGGCCCCCCGCATCCAGGGCCGCTTCGAGCACCGCGGGGTCGGTAAAGCCTTGTCCAACCGATCACGGGGGCCGCCAACGGCTGTGCCGGCGTTGGGCTTCGTCTCTGGAGCCCTTCTGGCTGTGCTCTACTTCGCTGCCGTGATCCGGCGTTCTTCACCGTCGGCACCAGGTGGGGCGCGGCGAGCGGAAGCGATGAGTGAGCTCGTGCTCTGTGGCCGGGTCTGAAGCCTGTTTCGCACCCGGGGTCTGCTGGGAGTGGTCATGCCGGTCAGGCTACGGATGCAGTCGAGTCGGTGAAGCCGGTTGCTGGCAGGGGGAGTTGAATTCCGTCGATGTGCCTACGACTGCGGGAACGTAGTCGAGTACGGCACCTGGACGACGAGGCCGCACGCGTCCTTTGACAGTGAAGTCAGTCGCGCTGTCATCCAATCGAAGTGTTTGACAGCGAAGCTACTCGCCAGGGCCCTCTTTGCTCCAGTGAACCTAGCCATGCGAGGCAAACGCGCTGGGGGAACTGAGAGGGAAGAGGGGGGCTTTGCGGGGTGGATCGCCCGTCTGCCTATGCTCAGGCCCATGGCACTGGAATGGGAACAGATCATCGTCGACTCCGCCGACCCCGTCGCTCTCGGGCGCTGGTGGGCCGAGGCTCTAGGCTGGGTTGTGGTCGACGAATCCGACGAGATCATCGAGATCCGGCCTGAGCCGGACCGGATGCCGGGCCTGCTCTTCGTGCCTGTCCCCGAGGGCAAGACGTCGAAGAACAGGCTCCACCCCGACTTCCGCCCCGACAACCAGGAGGCCGAGGTCGCCCGGCTGCTCTCCCTCGGCGCCCGGCGCGTCGACACCGCGCAGGACGGGCAGCACTGGGTGACCCTCCTCGACCCGGAGGGCAACGAGTTCTGCGTCCTGAGTAAGCGCAAGAGCTGAGCGGGGACCGGGCAGGCTGATGTTCAGCTCTCTGAGGTTCCTGCTCAACGATTCCGAGCACGGTGCCCTCCCGTCGCTCTTCGCCGCGACGCAGGACATCCCGGGTAACTCCTACGTCGGCCCGAACCGGCTCGGCAGCGTCAGGGTCTACCCCAGAATCCGCAAGCCTGCCCCCATCGGCCTCGAACCCAGGACGGCCACGCAGCTGTGAGCCCTCACCGCCCATCTGACCGGCACCGGATGACAGCCGCCCACCACCGCCTGACGACGCCTCCGGCTCCGCCCCTTCCCCTGCTCGGCAGGTCGGCTCGATGTGGCTACGCGTCGCGGCCGTGCAACAGCAGGCTGCCGACCAGCAGCGCGGTCGCGCTCCAGGCGGCGAGCACGCTCAGGCCTGGCCATGGGCCGATGGGCAGGTTGCGCAGCTGGACGGTGGCTTGCACCGCGAGCCCGGCGGTCATCGGCGAGATCTGCTGGAGGTGGCGCTGCCACTCGGGGTCGTCGACCACCTGGGTGACGACCGGGAAGAGGTAGAGCAGCCCGAGCACGATCCCGATGGCGGTCGCCGCCTCCCGTACCGCCGTCGCCACGCCGAGGCCGATCAGGGCGATCAGGACGAGGTAGAGGACCGAGCCCCCGGCCGCGCGCAGGGTCGAGCCGTCGGCCAGGGTCAGCGGGGGATAGCCGTGCGCCTCGGTGAATCCGTTGCCGGGCAGGATGTAACGGCCGGCGAGGAGGGAGGCCAGGACGGCAACCGTCCCGGAGGCCAGGACGACCGTGATGAGGACCGTGGCCTTGGCGGTGAGAACGGTGAGCCGGTTCGGCACCGCCGTGAGCGTGGTGCGGATCATCCCGGTGCCGTACTCGCCGCTGACGGCCAGCACCGCGAAGACGGCGATGACCGCCTGCCCGACGGTGACGCCGCTCAGGGCGAGCTTGACGGCGTCCTGGCCGCACCCTGAGTCGGGGCACTTCACGGCCTTGGCGGTGCCGCAGCCGACCGCCACAGTCAGCCCGATGGCGAGCAGGAGCAACCTGCCCGTTCCCCCTGCGCTGCGCAGCTTCGTCCACTCCGCGCGCAGGGCACGGCCGAAGCCCTCTGGCCACGCGCCGTCAGCAGTGTTCCTGAGTCGTGCACTGCTCAGGAGACTCATACGTCCCTCCCGCGCAGCCGTACCACGGCCCACCCGAAGGCGAGGGCGGCGTATCCGCCCAGCACGGCGAGGCCGGCCCAGGGCGCCAGTGGGTAGTAGCCGGTCGACGGCTCGTACACGCTGAGCACCTGCGCGTACTGCGGCAAGGTCTGCTGGATGGCGAAGCCCGCAGCCGGGGTCACCCGCAGCAGCCAGTCCGAGACGCCGGGGGGCAGTACGCCGGAGGTGGCAAGCAGGAAGGGCACCACGATCGACGCGATGACCAGAGCGACCGCCGTGGCGCTGCGCCGCAGCAGGGCGCCCATGCCGAGCGCGAGCACGGCGGTGGCTGCCCAGAGCAGGCCGGTGCCGGCCATGACGCGCACTTCGGTCGCCGATGTGACGGGGAAGACGTGGAAGCCTCTGCCACGTGCGCTGCCTTCCCCGAGGGGGATGGTGACCACGGCGGTCGCCAGGCCGATGGTGGAGGCTACGCCCCCGGTCACCAGCGCCTTGGCGGCAAGCACCCTGCCCCGCAGGGGTGTTGCCGCCATGGTCGCGCGCAGCAGACCGCTCCGGTACTCGCCGGTGATGAACACCGTGCCCACAGCGATCACCACGACGAGCCCGGCGAAGGTGCCGACGAGGAAGTTCTCGACGGAGAAGCCGACGCCCATGACGGGCCCGCCGACGACCGGTGCGATGTCACCGGCCCCGGTCACGCTGAACCCGCCGCCGTCGGTCTGGGTGAAGCCGCCTTTGGTGGTGTTCGTGTAGCTGCCGGAGGTGCCCGCGTCGCCGCCCACCTGTGTGCCGCTCCACGCCCCCTGGGACCAGCCGCCGGTGAGGCCGGGACGGCCGAAGGTTCCGGTGGCCACGGCGGGGCTGAAACCCGTGCCCGCCGAGGTGTCCTGCTTCGCCTCCGGTGACGTCGCGAAGAGCCCGGCCCGCACGGTGCGCGCAAGCCCGGGCAGCGTCGCATGGCCGACCTGGGTCCAGCGGGAGCCGTCGGTGGAGGTGGAACCGGTGAGCCTGTCACCGGAGCGGACCAGGCGGAGCCAGCGCGGGGACTCTTGGGAGACCTTGCCGGAAGGGCCCGCCGTGTCGTGCGTGTAGTCGTACTGCATGCGCACGCCGTGGCCGCCGGTAGCCATGACCGCCGCGTACGGGGATCCCTGGGCGAGGCTTTCCTTCACGATGATCCCGGCCTTCGCCCAGCTCTGGGCGCCCTGGGCCGTCCTGCCGGTCCCGGTGCCGGCCACACCGGTCAGCGACCGCAGCGGCACGGTGAGGGTGCCATCGCCGGTGAGTGTCTTGTGGACGAAGTAGAAGCTGTCGTTGACGGCCTCGCCGCCGGGGCCCTTCGGGTACGAGGCCGAGTCGACGCCGCGACCGCCGGGGGCGGGGGCGGCGGTGCCGAGCAGGCCGACCACGATCGTCACCAGGAGCGCCCCCGCCATGGCGAGGACCCAGCCGCGTACCGTACGGAACTTCGTCCACTCGGCGTGCAGCGTCCTCGGGAACCCACTGCGCTCAGCGCGCCTGGTGACCGGGGGGCGAGGTGTAAGGGTGGCGGTCATCGCGTGGCCTCCCCCGCCGGGATGCCCCGGTAGTCCACCGCGTCCCGGGTGAGCTCCATGTAGGCCTCTTCGAGCGTCGCCCGGTGCGCGGACACCTGGGAGAACGGCACCCCGTGCCGGGCGAGCAGCGCCACGATCTCCTCGTCGGGCAGGCCCGTGACGCCGAAGGTGTCGGGGCCGGTGGCGACGACGGTGGCGCCCGCGCCGTGAAGGACCTGGGCGGCGCGCGGCGGCGCGGAGGTCCGCAGAGTGACCCGGCCACCGGACGCCTCGGCGAGCAGCTCGGACACGCTGGTGTCCGCGACGACCCGGCCGCGGCCGATCACCACAAGATGGTCCGCGGTGTCTTCGAGTTCGCTCATCAGGTGGCTGGAGACCAGGACGGCGCGGCCCTGCCGGGCCAGCGACGACAGGAAGCCGCGCATCCACACGATGCCGTCGGGATCGAGGCCGTTGAACGGCTCGTCCAGCATGACGACCGGCGGGTCACCCAGCAACGCCGCCGCGATCCCCAGGCGCTGGCGCATGCCCAGCGAGAAGCCACCGGCCTTGCGCCGGGCGGCCGTGCCCAGGCCGACCTGATCGATGACCTCGTCCACCCGCCGCGCCGGCACGCCCTGCGAGTGGGCCAGCCACAGCAGGTGGTGACGAGCGGTGCGGCTCGGCTGCAGCGCAGAGGCGTCGAGCAATGCCCCCAGGTGCCGCAGTGGGTAACGCAGGGTGCGGTACGGTACCCCGTCGACCAGTGCCTTTCCCTCCTCAGCCGCGTCAAGGCCCAGGATCACGCGCATGGTGGTGGACTTGCCCGCGCCGTTGGGGCCGACGAAGCCGGTCACCCGTCCGGGGCGCACGGTGAACGTCATCCCGTCCAGAGCCAGCTGTGGCCCGAAACGTTTGCGCAGACCGATGACCTCGATCGTCGCCGTCGTACTCTCATCGCTCATGAGCCCCACCCTGTGACGGAGCGCGTTACAGGGGCCGAACGAACGCTGTCATCTCGCTGTTAGGCGCCTCGGCATAGCCTGACCCGGTACGTGTCCTGGTGCGGTGGCGAGAGGAGAGCATACGGATGACATGGGGTCCGCTCCGACGGCTCGCGCGCCTGACCGCCCGGCTCGGCCTGCGCCGTGGCACTGCCCGCACCCGCTTCACCGCCTTGTATGTGGCTCTGTTCCTGCTGTCGGGAACGGCCCTGCTCGCCATCGCGGCCGTGGCGGCATCCGGCGGATCGCGCTCCAGCCGGACCGCCCACGTCGACGGCACCGATCAGCCCGCCACTGCGGCACAGGCCCGAAGCCGCATCGACGGGCTGGAGCAGCAGCTGGCCCAAGTGCACGACAACCAGTCCCGGCAGATCCTTATCGGCTCCGCCATCGCCCTCGGCGTCATGGCGGTGATCTCGGTCGCCCTCGGCTGGTTCGTCGCGGGCCGGGTGCTGCGCCCCCTGCGCGTGATGACGGCGACCACACGCCGGATCACCGCCGACAGCCTGCATGAACGCCTGGCCATCGGCGGCCCCGGCGATGAGGTGAAGGACCTCGCCGACACCATCGACGACCTCCTCGGCCGCCTTGAGGCTTCCTTCGAGGCCCAGCGCCTCTTCGTCGCCAACGCGTCTCACGAACTGCGCACCCCGCTCACCACGATGCGGGCTTCCCTGGACGTGGCCCTCGCCAAGCCGGGCCCGGTACCCGAAACCACGGCCACGCTGGCCGCCCGGATGCGCGCCGAACTCGACCGGGTGGACGCTCTGCTGGAGAGTTTCCTCGTCCTGGCCCGCACCCAGCACGGCGAGTTCACCGACTCGGCGCGCCTGGCCCTCGGCCACCTCACGCAGACCGCCCTGAGCGGACGGGCGAAGGACATCGCGGCCAGGGCCCTGACCGTGCGTGAAAACCGGATCGACGACTCCGCGTGGGTGTGGGGCAGCCCGACGCTGCTGCGCCGCATGGCCGACAACATGGTCGACAACGCGATCGCGCACAACGACCCCGGGGGCTGGATCAGTGTCGCGGTACGGGCCGAAGGAGGTGAGGCGGGCGCAGTGTCCCTCGTCGTCGAGTCCAGCGGGCCGCTCCTCGACCAGCGGCGGGTGGCGGAGCTCGCGCGGCCCTTCCGCCGCCTTGGCGCCGACCGGACCGGCACCGGCCAGGGCAGCGGCCTCGGCCTCTCCATCGTCGCAGCGATCGCCCAGGCCCACCACGGCACCCTGGACCTGCTCGCCCGCCCCGACGGCGGCCTGCGCGTGACCATCACCCTCCCCCGTACGGACGGCAGCGCGACGGCAAAGACCCCCGACACAGAGACGAGTGTGGCGACTTGAGAGTCCTGGTGGTCGAGGACGCCCGCACCCTCGCCGAAGTCATCGCCGAGGGACTGCGCGACCAGGGCATGGCCGTAGACCTGGCCCACGACGGACTCGACGCCGCGGCCAAGCTGGACGTCCACGCGTACGACGTCGTCGTGCTCGACCGCGACCTGCCAGGTATCCACGGCGACACCCTCTGCCGGATGATCACCGAGCGGGACGGCCGCGTGATGGTCCTGATGCTGACCGCCGCCGACTCACCCGGCGACCGCGTCAGCGGACTCACCCTGGGCGCCGACGACTACCTCGCCAAGCCGTTCCACTTTCCCGAACTCGTCCTGCGCATTCGCGCACTGACCCGCCGCCGCCCCGCCGCCCGGTCCCGCACCCTGAGCACGGCAGGCATCGAACTCGACCCGATGCGCCGCACCGCCAGCCGGGACGGCCACCGACTCGACCTTTCCGTAAAGGAATTCGCGGTCCTCGAAGCTCTCCTGAACGCGCACCCCGCCTTCCTCAGCACGGAGAACCTCCTCGAACAGGTCTGGGACGAACACGCCGACCCGTTCACCAACACCGTCACCGTGACCATCAGCCGCCTGCGCCGCAAACTCGGCGGCCCCCCGGCCATCGCCACCACACCCGGCGTGGGGTATCGGATCATCGACCCAGACGTCCCACCCGCGTGAGCAACCGACAGGGGCCGTGGGCCCGCCAACAGGGGCCGTGCCCGGTGCACCGACGCCAGTGATCTGCGCAGTCGGCCTCGGAGCGGAGCCGTAGCCCTTGTCGGCGTGGAGCGTCCGGCCACGGCCTCCGTCGTATGTCGACGGAACACCGGGCCGACGTCCAACGGCTCGTCCGAATTCGGCGGTACCGACTGTCCGCGGCCGCTTCCGAGATGCGCCCGAAGGGGCACTGGGATGACGATGGCCGGAACTCTGAGGAGGACTTCGGCGCCGCGACTTGCCCCGCCCACAGCCCCTCTGTTCCGCTGGACCACCGCCCGGGGCTCCGTCCTGATGTGCGCCCCGGCCGGCGGATGCTCCGGTGCCGTGGGCGTCGGTGGCAGAGACCGGCGAAGACCGACCCGGCCCTCAGGCGGTGAAGCCGCCGTCGATGTTCAGGCTGGAGCCGGTGATGTAGCCGGCGTCAGGCCCGGCAAGATACGAGACGAAGGCGCCGACCTCGGCTGCGGTGCCGTAGCGGTCGGCCGCCATGACCCCGAGCATGGACTGGGCGGCGGGTCCGTCGGCGGGGTTGGCGTCGGTGTCGATCGGTCCGGGCTGGATGTTGTTGATGGTGATCCCGCGCGGTGCCAGTTCACGCGCGAGGCCCCGGGTGAGGCTCGCCAGTGCGCCCTTGGTCAGTGCGTAGATCGACTGGTCGGGGAACGGCGTGCGGTCGGCGTTGATGCTGCCTATGTTGATGATCCGCCCGCCTGCGCCCATGCGTGCCAGCGACTGGCGGATCGCCACGATGGCGGACCGCACGTTGACCGTGAGCATCGCGTCGATCTCGTCCATCTTCAGGTCGGTGATCGGCCCGAAGGAGGCCACTGCGGCGTTGTTCACGAGAATGTCCAGGCCGCCGAACCGCTCGACGGTCCGCGCGACAGCGGTTTCGACGTCCGTTTCATGCATGCTGTCGGCGCGGATCGGGAACACGGTGCCTCCCGACGCGACGGCCGCGGCAGCCACAGCCTCCGCTCGCTCGGCGGACCGGGCGTAGGTGAACGCCACTGCCGCGCCGTCGGCTGCCAGGCGTGCGACGATACCGGCGCCGACGCCCCGGGACCCTCCTGTCACCAGTGCGGTCTTGCCGTCAAGCGGTCGTACAGGCATGGGTCGTCCTCTTCGTGTGGTGTTGTTCGTGTGGTGTTGTTCGTGTGCTGTGTTGTTCGTGTCGTGTCGCTGGGTCAGGCCGCCCGTGATCACGGGCGCGCGTGGGCGACGAACCGGGCATCGCGCAGGTTGCGGGCCAGTTCGGCGCGCGTCTGGCGGTCGTGGTGGTTCCAGGCGGGTTGGCCCGGTGCGGTGCGCCAGGACTCGCTCAGCGGACTGTTGTCCACGGTGTCGAAGCCGAACTGGTCGTAGAGCCGGGTCACCAGCGCGACGGCGTCCGGGAAGTCGCTGGAGACCGACAGCGCCAGCCGGCCGGGATCACCGGCCGGCCGCCCGGCGGTGAGCAGGACCGGCGCCTGGATGTGGGTGAAGGCCTTGGCGACCCTGGACCTCGGCAGCTGTTCCTGGCGGAGCTCGTGCTCGGTCTTCCCGCCCGAGTCGATCACCGGGATACGGCCGTCGCGCCAGGCCATGTAGTTGTTCGTGTCCAGAACGACCTTGTCGGCCAGTTCCTCGACCGGCAGTCGGTCTGCCGCGGTGAGAGGCATCGCCACGACGGCGAAGTCGCCGGCGGCCGCCGCGTACGCCGCACGGGCGGCGTAGGCGCCCGGACCGAGTTGCGCGACGAGGGGAGCCAGGGTCTCCGGTCCCCGGGAGTTCGCCAGAACCACCTCGTACCCGTTCGCCAGGGCCGCCCGAGCGACCTGGCTGCCGACCTCCCCCGCCCCGATGATTCCGATCGTGGTCACGGCCTCCCCCTCCTTTTGTACCGTTCGGTTGGATCACCGTAACATCTTTTGTACCGATCGGTTGGCGAGGCGTTTCCGCAAACTGTACCGATCGGTAGGATGGTGGGATGACAACAGACAGGCCGAGCACGGGCCGACCCCGCGGCTTCGACGAGGAGGCGGTCCTCGACCGCGCTGTCGAGGTCTTCTGGAGGCAGGGCTACGAGGGGACGTCGATGAGCGACCTCACCGGCGCCATGGGCATCAACCGCCCCAGCCTGTACGCCACTTTCGGCAGCAAGGAACAGCTGTTCCAGCGCGCCTTCGACCGCTACCGCGAGACCAAGGTGGCCTACGTCGCCGACACCTTCGAGCAACCGACCGCGTACGCAGTCGTCGAAAGCTTCCTGCGCAGCAGCGCCGACGCCCTGACGGCCGGCGACCACCCCCGCGGCTGCCTCTCCGTTCAGGGCGGCCTGGCCTGCTCGCCACAGAACGCCCGTGTCCCCGAGGTCCTCGCTGCCGGCCGGGCCACTACGGAGAGCGCGCTGGCGCAGCGGCTGGCGCGAGCGGTTGAGGACGGTGACCTTCGGGCAGAGACGGACGCCCGGGCGCTGGCGCGGTTCGTGATGGTCCTCAGCGAGGGCTTCGCGGTCCACGCCTCAGCCGGTGCCGAACGCGACGATCTTCACGCCTCGATCGACATCGCACTGCGGTCCGTCGCGGCGCTCTGCTCCTGACGGTGCCAGCCCGTCGCTGCGCAGCACCGGGCCTGGGTGTGCCGGTCCCGGTCCTGTTCATGTGCGACATCCCGTGAGTTCCCCTGAGCCGCGCTGAGTCACTGGCCCCGTGGCCAGGGGGGTGTTCCTCCTCCGGGTGTCCTGTGACCTTGTTCTGGAGTCCGAGGACGTCAACCCTCAACTGCTGATCAACAAGTTCACCGCCTTGGGCACCGGCCCGGTCAGCGCGGTCTCCCTGACCGCACCGCTTCGCGGCCAGGCCGCCACCCTGGAACAGCTCCGCGTCGACCGGCAGCTCGAAGAAGCCCTCTCCACCTCGCGGCCACCGAGATATTGCTCCTGCGCTCCGCGCACAACAGCACGATGCGCGCCCGTTGGCCAAGCCCTGCGCCGTCCGGCGCCGGTTCGCCCACCTCTCCCACACACGCGGCTCGTCCTCCGTGAGCAACAGCGGGAGTGTCGGCATACTTGCCATAACTCCAGCAGAGCGCACAACTCATGACCGGGACACCAGTACGCTTGTCCGAACACAGGAGGTTTCCATGGCCAAGGGCTACTGGGTCAGTGCCTACCGCACCATTTCCGACCCCGAGAAGCTAGCCGCCTACAACAAGCTGGCCGGTCCGGCCGTCCAGGCCGGGGGCGGGCGGGTGCTTGCTCGCGGCGGTCGCGTCGTCGCCCACGACGCCGGGATTGCCGAGCGCACGGTCCTGATCGAGTTCGACACCTTTGAACAGGCGGTCGCGGCACACGAGAGTACGGCATACCAGGAGGCGCTGGTCGCCCTTGCCGACGGCGTCGAGCGCGACTTCCGCATCATCGAAGGCGTCGACTGACCGGTGCTCCAGCTGGTGACAACGGAGCCGGCCGGCCTACCTCAGAATCCTGCTGCGACTGTCAGCCTCCAACACCGTGGCCTGGGCAGGTGATCCGATAGTGCTGCCGTGGCCACGGTGTCTGTGACGGTTCTTGTGAGCCCTCGCCGTATGTGGGATACCCGCGCTGTTCTGCCAGCGGCGGAACACCGGCCGGACCGGGCTCGACGATCACTACAGTCCGGACGCATGACAACGATGACGACGCGTACGGTCGAGTACCCGGCCGACGGTTTGACGATGATCGGGCACCTCGCGCTCCCGGCCGGTGCCGACCGCCGGCCCGCGGTGCTGGTCGGGCCGGAGGGCATGGGGCTCAGCGACGTGGAGCGCCGCCGGGCCGATGCTCTCGCCGAGCTGGGATACGTAGCGCTGGCCTTCGACCTTCACGGCGGGCGCTACTTGGGTGACCCCGAGGAAATGCTGGCCCGTTGCATGCCGCTGCTCGCCGATCCCGACCGGATGAGGGGCATCGGCCATGCGGCGCTCGACGTGTTGCGCGCCGAACCGCGGACCGACCCTGACCGGATCGCCGCCGTCGGCTACGGCACCGGGGGCGCCGTCGGGCTGGAACTCGGGCGCGACGGCGTCGACCTGCGCGCGATCGGGACAGTCAACGCATTGACCACGGGCCGACCAGGCGAGGCGGCGCGCATTCGCTGCCCGGTGTGGGCCGGGGTCGGGTCGGAAGACCCGATCATGCCGCCCGCGCAACGCGACGCGTTCGCCGCTGAGATGCAGGCCGCGGGCGTCGACTGGCGCCTCACGGTCTACGGCGGCGCCTTGCACGCCTTCCACCACCCGCCGGTCGACCACCCCGCCGTCCCCGGCGTCGGCTACCACCCACAGCACGCGCAGCGAGCCTGGCGCGATGTCGTCGACCTGCTCTCCGAGTGCCTGCCCGTGACGGAGGACCTGGGTGTATGACCCAGGCAAACATGCTGACCCCAGGTCTGGTCGGGGTCGGACACTGACAGCCCCCTCCCCGCAAATCCGCACAGCAGAACCCCATGCGGGCAGATGCTCGATTGCGGAGACGTATGCACAACTGCCGCAGTGGACGCCGGTTTTCTGCGGCAGAGCACCTAGCGTGACCATTGCGACCTGCGGCGGGACATTGCGGCCGTCGGGGCGAGGCGGACGCAGTTACTGCGGCAGTGCCGGAAGGGCGGGGGCGGGCATGACGATCGAACCGGTGACTGAACACAAGGGTGTGGGGCGTTGCGGTTGCCGGGCGTCCGGGTAGTGCCGCTGTCTGCCCCGCCGGCTACGTACACCACGGCGGTCGTCCGGTTTTTGACAGGTGTGGGCATCGCGAAGTCCTCTGCGGGATCTACCGGATCTCGCTGACGACGCGGGGATGGATGCTCAACCGTGAGCCCGCGCCGACCGGGCGCGCCCGCCGGGGCGCGAAGCCACCCGTCTCCCCCATCGCCGCGATCGACGACCCGGCACTGCCCGAGACACTGCCGACGATCGGCATCGAGCGGCGGCCGGCACCGCCGGACCGCACCAAGGCCGTAGAGGTCGAGTGCTCGGTGCCCGGGTCGGGCCGCCTCGGTCTCCAGGTCGGCGTTGTCGCAGCGGGAGACTTCGTACTGAGGCTTGTCACCTGCACCTACCTGCCGATCTGACGCGGGACCCCCACCGCGAGAAGTTTGTCCGGGTTGCGGATGGCGTAGAAGTTGGTGATCCTCCCGTCGGCGATCTCGATCAGGAAGACGCCTTCGAGGCGCTCGCCGCGGAGGACGAGGGTGGGCGTGCTGTTGCAATTGACCTTCTCGATCCGTAGGTTCGCCAGCCGCTCCAGGCGGAACAGGCTCATGAGGACCGCGGCCACCTTCTCCGCGCCTACCACGGGCCGGCGTGCCGCGGTGGCCTTGCCGCCGCTGTCGGCGGTCCAGGCGACGTCCGGGGCTAGCAGCGAAAGCAGCCCGTCCAGGTCGCCGGTGGTTGCCGCGGTCAGGAACTGCTCGGTGATCTGCGCGGTCGTGACGGCGTCGGCTGGCTCGAAGCGCCTGCGCCGCGCCCGTACGTGCTCACGGGCACGGTGCGCCACCTGGCGGGCCGTCGCCACGGGCTTGCCCACCGCTGTGGCGATGTCGCGGAACTCGAAACCGAACACCTCGCGCAGCACGAACACCGCACGCTCATCGGGTGTGAGCGTTTCGAACAGCACGAGCATCGCCATCGACACCGACTCAGCGAGCAGGACGTCGGCCGAGGCGTCGTTCGCGTCGAGGAGCAACGGCTCGGGCAGCCATGGGCCGACGTAGTCCTCGCGGCGACGTGCGTTCGTCCGCACGGCGTTGAGCGCCTGCCGGGTCACCAGTTGCGCCAGGTAGGACTTGGTGTCCCGTACCGTCGCGAGGTCCACTTCGGCCCACCGGAGATAGCTGTTCTGCAGCACGTCGTCGGAGTCGGTCGCCGAGCCGAGGATCTCGTAGACGATCGTGAACAGCAGGGGCCGCAACAGGGTGAACCGCTCGGCATGCTCGTCGGTGGTCACGGGGAGGGGACCTCCCGCGCGGCGGAGACCGCCCCCGCGGGACGCGGACCGCCCTTCGGCCAGCCCATGGAACCGGGCTTGACCGCCTCGCGGCGTATCCGCTTCGCCACCACGAACCTGCAGGTCATCTCCTTGATCGCCGCTCCCGCGCGGCCGCCGATGTAGAGGTTCACCGCGGTGTCGTCCTTGCGGGCGAGCTGTCGGATGCCAGCACGCCGGCCGAGGCTGACGCATGCCCCGGTGAAGGCCAGATCGATCACGGCTGGTTCGGTTCCCGCGATACGGCTCAGCACGGTGTCTGCCGCCTGCGCTCCGAGCGGCCCGGCGGCGTAGCCGCTCATCCGCAAGGGCTCCCCCGAGGGGGCGGCGGCGTCGCCGGCCGCGATGATGCGGTCGTCGTCGACGCTGGTCAATGTCTCGTCGGTGAGCAACCGGCCGATGCTGTCGGTGCGCAGCCCGCTGGACGCCGCCAGCTCCGGCACGCCGAAACCTGCCGTCCAGATCGTCAGTGCGCTCGGACGCACCCCACCGTCGGCAAGGACGACCGCGTCCTGCCGGACCTCGCTCACCGAGGCGGCCTCGAGTACGGCAACACCGTGCCGGGACAGCCATGTGGCGATGTAGCGGCGACCAGACGCACTGAATGTCGGCGCCAGGGCGCGCCCGCACACCAGCGTGACCTTCCGTCCTTGTTCGGCCAGCTCGGCAGCCGTCTCGATGCCTGTCAGTCCACCGCCGACCACGCTGACCGGAGCATCGAGGGGCAACTCTTCCAGCCTGGTACGCAACCGCTGCGCGGACTCCAGCTCAGCGACGTCGTACGCGTACTCGGCCGTGCCGGGCACCGATGCGGGTGTCGCTCCGGTGCTGCCGACTGCGTAGATCACATAGTCGTAGGCCAGCTCGCGTCCCGGCGCCAGCAGTACCTTGCGGGCGGCGGTGTCTATGCGTGTGGCGCTGTCGACGACCAGCTCGATGCCGTCGCCGAGCAGTGTGCCGTAGTCGATCGTGGCCTCACCGCTACGGGCCACGAACTGGTGCAGTCTGATGCGTTCGACGAACTCCGGGCGCGGGTTGACCAAAGTGACGTCGACGTCGGGACGTGTCCGCAGGCGGTTGGCCGCGATCGTCCCGGCGTACCCACCGCCGATGACCACGACCTTGCTGCGGTTGCTGCGGTTGCTGTGTTCGCTCATGCCCTCAAGACACCGCGTGCCGGTGGAGATGTGACACGCGGCGACGTGACGTGCGTCACTACATAGAGATGGCTACAGCAGAGGCGTGGGGGCGAGGGCGGAATCAAAGGCCTCAAGCGCCACAGTCCTGTCGCAGCGCGGCCCCTCCGTGCTACAGGTGCGCGGGTATGCCGACCGTCGGACGTACGCCACCTCCATCAGCCCGCGCCCCGTCCTGTGCTACCGATCGATGCCCAAGTCCAGGGGTCGGCGCCCACGGTGAGGGCGCGCTGCTGTCGATCGGGGCGGAGGTGGTGCGCCCCGATCGACAGCCTCCGATGAGCACCGGCCCTGCCCCGGCCGAGGGGACGGCCACGAGGTGAAGGAGATGTCAGCCCTGGCGGCCGGGGAGCATGGCCAGGGCCTGGGAGCGCTTTGCGACGAGCTCGTCGTACGTGCCGTCGCGCTCGGCCCACCGCAGCGGGAGAACCCGCTCGACCAGGATCTCGTCAGGGGTGGGCTCCTGCGAGAGCAACTGCATGACCTCGGCGGCGAAGCCGTCGAGCGGCAGCGCCTGCGGGTTCACTTTCTCCTGCCCTGCCGTGGCGACGGCCGGGGGGACGAGTTCGACGACGCTGACGCCGGTGCCGTCCAGCTGCGCGCGCAGCGCCTCGGAGTAGGCGTGGACCGCGGCTTTCGAGGCGGCGTAGGTGGGCATGGGCGGGAACGGTGTGAAGGCGATGCCGGAGGTGACGGTGACGAAGGTGCCTTCGCCGCGTCGGACCAGGTGCGGGGTGAAGGCGTCGACGACCCTGATGGTGCCGACCAGGTTGGTGTCGATCGTCGTCTGCGCCGCTTCGAAGTGCGCCGGGTCGCGCACATCTTCCAGGAGCATGACGCCCGACATGGTCACCACGGTGTCCAGCTGGGGGTAGCGGACGAGTACGGCGTCGCGGGCACGTGCGACGGAGGCACCGTCGGTGACATCGACGTCGAAGGTGCCGAAGCCTTCGTCGGAGAGTTCCGAGAGTGCCTCCGCGCTGCGCCCCCCGACCGCCACGGTGCTGCCCGCCGCAGCGAGCCGCCGGGCCAGTTCCCGGCCGATGCCGGACGTTCCGCCGACGATGAAGACGGTCCGGTTGGAGACATCCATGAGGTCTTCCTTCGGTTTGGGGCGCCCACGACGTTCGGACCCGTGGCGCCGCCCAGTGATGATCTCTGTCCTTCTCACAGAGTGGTTCCGCCAGTCTTGACCGGCTCCGCGGAGTGGGGCAGTGCCCCCGTCTTCCCTGGTCCTACCAGGGCCCCCCTGAGACGCTCGCACCGCATTACGGTGGTTGGCGTGAAGGATGAGAAATCGGACAACCAGCTCGGCAGCTACCTGCGCGCCCGGCGTGAGCTGATCTCCCCGGCACAGGCAGGACTCCCGCCCGGCGGCAACCGCCGCGTCCCCGGCCTGCGCCGCGAGGAAGTCGCCCTGCTCGCCGGAATCAGCCCGGACTACTACCTGCGCCTGGAACGGGGCCGTGACAGGAACCCCTCACCCCAGGTCCTCGAATCACTCGCGCGCGTCCTGAACCTCGACGACGTCGAGCGGACCTATCTGCTCGGCCTGACGGCAGCCCGCCCCAGGGCGCCGCGCCGCAAGCGTCCCGAGCACGTACCGGCGCGGGTGCACCAGCTCCTCGCCCACCTTCAGATCCCCGCGTTCGTCGAAGGACGCGCCTTCGACGTACTGGCCTCCAACCCCATGGCCGTCGCCCTCTCCCCCCGCCTGCGCCCCGGCCACAACCGGCTCCTTTCCCTCCTCCTCGACCCGGAGGAGCGAGCCTTCCAGCAGGACTGGGCGAAAGCCACCGCCGACTTCATCGCTACCCTTCGCACCACCATCGGGGACGACACCGGCAACCCACGGTTCGTCGAACTCGTCGGAGAACTCGCACTGTCCAGCCAGCGGTTCCGCACCCTGTGGGCCCGGCACGACGTCCGCAACCTCGACGGAGGCACCACCACCGTCCGCCACCCCGTCGTCGGTGAACTACGGCTCCACCGCGACAAACTCCCCATCGACGACGTCATCCTCGTCGTCTACTACCCCGACAAGGACAGCGACAGCGACGAGAAGCTGCACCTTCTCGCCGCCGTCTCACACACCGAACCCACCGACACACCGCCCACCAAGCCGGCAGATACCCCCCGCCCGAAGACAGCCTGACGAGTACTGGCGTCCCGCGTCATCGCCGGAACGGCCGCGCCACGAGTTCCGCCCCCGAGACACCAGGGTTTCTGACCACTACTTTCAGTCAATCGACGGCTGTCTGCCCCGTCGTGCCGTCAGCTTGGCCAGTTCGGATACGGCCGGAGCGGCGCGCTTGGCCGGCCCTGAACGCCCTTGTGCGGTGCAACACCCGGTACATGAACGCCGCCGTGAACCAGCTGCGGGCTGACGGAGTCGAGGGTGCCCGGGGGTGCCGCGCCGCTGGGTTGCGACTGGTCGCCTGTGACAAGAGGGCTGGGGCCAGACGACGATCCAGCAGCGGGGCTGGGAAGTCCAGCACGGAACCGTCCGCGCGACGCCGATCCTGCTCGGAACAGACGAGGGTGGTCGCCAGGGTGCCTGACGTCTCTCATTCCCCTGCGGAAAAGGTCGACAGCAGCGCGGATGACCTGATCCGATCGCGACCGTACGGTGCCTGTCGGCAAACGATGGCGCACGTGAGCGGTCAGCGCATCACCGCTGTTCAGGAGGTCGGCGTGGACCTCTGCCGGATTACGGCAGCTACGGGTGTTGCGCGGGCGGTGGTTGATTTCCCGGGCGATGGCGTCCAGGTCGGCCTTTCCGAACGTGCGGAGGTCCGCCGAGACAGTTGGTGTTCTCCTCGGTGCCGCGCGGCCTCAGTCGCGTCTCGGCCCCGGAAAGAGCAAGACAACGTCAACGGCCCTCGGCAGGCCTCGACGAAAGGCGTCCGCGGCCCCGGCCGGCAAGGGCGCCGGCCGGGGCCGCGGACAGACGATATGTGGCCGTGGAGGGCGGTCGCCTACGCGGCGAGGAGCTCTGCAGGACTTCAGCCGAACGATCTTCCCTGCAGGCCATGAGTGAGGCCCGGGGACACTGTCCCCCCACGGTCACGGCCTTTACAACCGCGCGGCTCCCGCGGGCATTCCCACCCCGGGACGGGACAGCGGCGGCTCCCGATCCGGGCTCGGGTGCGCTCGGAGGTGGGTGCGGCCGCGGCGTTCTGGTGCGGTGATCCGACGGGAGTGGGCCGCGAACATCATGTGGAGTGGACTGTTGAAGAGGACGTGAGTGGGGCGGCAACACCAGACCGGCCACTTCATGTTCATTCGGGGTGGATGAGGAGGAAGGCGCTCGGAGCACCTTCCGGGGTGGGCGGCTGGGCCTGACGGGCGATGGCGGAGCCCCGCGAAGCCGGGCGGTGACCGGAGGGAGGTCCTCATCATTCTTCTGGTGTCCAGGAGCACCGTGGACCACATCTCACCTCGTTGCCGAGGCCCTGGTGCGCGGGGTGGCGACTGGACAGGCTAGTTTGCTCGGGTGAGTCTCCTTGATGATGTGGCCGAGCGCGACGGCTGGCAGTGCTGGGTGTGCGACGAACCGGTCGACCCCGACATGTCGGTGAACGACTTGCGGGGGCCGAGCGTTGACAGCCGGACCGCGGACCGGAAGGCCAAGGTCGCCGAGCGGCTGGCGCACCGAGGGTGCAACTCCCGCAAGGGCGCGGTCAAGGTGGTCATCGCCTGGCCTGACCGCCTGTACGTGGCCGAACCCGCGCCGCTGATCACCGTTGCCGAAAGGCTGGAGCGCAAGGGGGGCCGCGAGATGGTGGGCCGTTGTCCGAACAGGCAGGACGCCCAAGAGGCGGCGGATTGGCTGGTGGACCGGTTCTCCCGACTGGTCCCGGGGCTGCCGGTGACCGCCGACATCGAGGCGGGCGGCGGCCAGTTCCTCGTCATCCTGGCCACCCGCCGCCGCTGAGCAGGGATCCCCGGCGGGCACGCGTCGAATCGCAGCGTGTGTAGGGGATGTGGGTGGGCAGGACGTTTTTCGTCTTCGTTCTCCTCGGTTTCCGACGCTGCGGATCCCACAAAGCAAGACAGCAACGGATCCTCCCGCTTCATCCCCTCACTTGCCCCGAACCGCGACGCCTGATCAGCCGCCTCAGCCGCTCCCGCCCGAGCATCGGGTACGTCCTATCGGTCACCCTCGCAACGGCACCGACAACACCGAGCCCGCCCCAGGCCATTGCGAACCACGCGGCCACATCCCATCAGAAGCTGCCCCATCAGCAGGACAAGACCCCTGCGGTACCAGGGCGGTCACCGGCCCCCAGCGCATCGCCCGGGCCCGACGGCCCGGACGGTCCACTCGCACGGGGCCGAACTTACAGGCGGCTCGTAGCTCCCGGGCCCACGGCGGATCGGGGAGATCGACACGTCCGGACCTCGTCGGACCCTCTCGGCCCAGCACACTTCCCAAGTGAGCCGTGAACCGACGGGAGCCACGCCCACGACCCGGGGTTTGCCCGCCCGGCATCGTGCTCAAGAGCCGGGGCCCGCTCCCCGGTCCGTGCTCAGGCGTTCACCCAGGTCACGTCGAAGGCGGTCCCGTCCCAGTTCAGGGGCGACGTGGTGGCCAGGCGGAGGCCGTCCCGCTCCATGTCGTCCACTTCTAGGTGCTTCCCCGCGGCGTAACTCCCGATGCTCCGCCCGTCGACCAGGCAATCGGTGAGCGAAAGCGTGCCGAAGGCGGCCAACGGCCGAACTCCTCCCGGCCCGTTCGGCGCCTCGACGATCACCTCGGCGCTCATCCGAGCGGGCTTCGGGCCGACTGGTTGCTGCGCGTAAGTGAGCTCGATCCATCCCGCTGTGAGGTTCTGCAGGAGCAACTCGTACGTGTCCTGGCCGAGGAACCTCACCTGGGCCCAGAGTTTGTCACCGGGCCTCACCGGGTCGTTGTAGAAGACCGCTTCCGCCGGCAGCATCTCGTACCAGGGCTGGTGATTTATCTTACTGTCCATGGTGAATGCCAGGGTGCCCGTCTGCTGGAGTGTCGGGCTGGCCGCGATGCCGCCCAGGCCGACCCAGACGGCCACAGCCGGGTACCCGGGCCCGATGCCCTCCACGGTCGGCTGGATCCAGGTGGCACGCACCCGGTCGTAAGGGCCGGCGCCCTCGACGACGTAACCGGCCCAGTTCCGGCTCGGATAAAGGGGCTCGGGCTGGGAGTGGACGGCGAGCGCGGGTGTCGCACTGACGAGGGCCGGTGCCACGGTATCCGAGGTGACGGGTGCGAAGCGGCGTCGTTCGGACATAGATGCCCCTTGCTGGGTGTCGGGCGGCGTCGGCACGGTCACCGACTCGGCGGCAGCGAGAATCCTCTTCATGCAAACCGCTCGGTGGCGGGTCGGCAACCGGTGGTGACGAGAGCGGACGACAGGTGCCTGAGCTGCAGCACGGGGCGGCGCAGCGACGCGTCGACGGACGAGTGGAGACTCACCCGGAAGGCCCAGGCACCGCCCTCCGTCTCGGGTTGCTCGTGCTCGGTCCACTCGTCGAGTCCCCGGGTGAGCGCCGGAACCGTCTCGTCGTCGTACGCTCCCACGGTCGACTGGACGACCGGCAGCAGCGCCGACACCGGCGGGTCTCCGGCGACCAGGGTGTACGCGTACCGCGCACCGATCGCGATTGTCCGGCCGGCCGGGTCGCCGTCGAAGACGGCATCGAAGACCGCCGTGAGCGGGTTGCGGTCGGGCAGGTCCCAGGGGCCGACGGCCACGGCGCCGGTGATGTCGATGAACGGCACGACCGGCTCGGGGTAGCCGACCTCCGGTGTCCGGTACACGAAGGCGGACGCGGTGTCCGGCCAGTCCTCCCCGAGCAGCCGCGCGTTGCGGGTCACTCGCGCCGTGGCCGACGCGTTCTGGTGGGTGGCGACGTGCACGGGCGGGAAGGTCAGCTCGAACGTCAGCAACGTGAACGCCTCGACCGTCCGGAGCGGGAAGACGTAGCACCAGCTGTGCTCGGCGCCGGACCCGTACGCACCGGGGTCGTCGGGGACGAGCTGGTGGCGATCACCGGCGGCCGTGACGACGTCCACCCGTTCCGGCCGGCCCACCGTACCGGCCCCCGACACCGCCGTACCGGTCAGTCGCAAGGTCGTGTACCAGCCGCCCTCGGAGTCGAGGCCGAACTCGTAGTGGTAGACGTCCGGAGCAGGCCCGCCGGCGGGCGCGGGGTCGGGGGACGGCGAAGGGGCGGGATCGCTGCCCCACCACAGGGCCCAGGCGTCCGCGACGGCGACGGCGAGCGTCCGGTACGTGCCCAGGGCGTTGGCCAGGGCGGTGCGCCGATCGGCATCGGCGCGCTCCCCGTCGGGCAGTCCGGCGAGCAGCCCGAGGAGGGGGGCGGACACCGCGGTGTACCGCGCCAGGGCCGTGAACAGGTCGTCGGCCGGTGCGGCGGCGGGCCCGGGGGCCTGCTGGTTGTACGTGACCTGCAGTTCGACGGTGTCCTGCCCGGCCGACTGGTGCTGTACCGCGCACCGGTACCGCCAGTGCAGTGCCTCGTCGAGCCGCGAGGCGGTGACGGGGACCACGGCGTGGTGGTCGAGCAGGATCGGCATCGGCGGGTAGGCGCGCAGCGGGATCGGCACGCGCGGAGCACCGAGGCCGAAGTCGACGGCGGTCGGCGAACCGGAGGCGAGCGGAGTGAGGAAGGTGAGCCAGTCGGACCGTTCGTAGTCCTCGGTCTCCGGCCTGATGCCGAACTCGAGCTCGACGCCGCCGAAGCCGAGCGTGAGGTCGAGCGCGGCGTGCGCGGCCACGTCGGGCACGGTGAGCAGGAAGCTGACCTGTGCGTCACCGTCGGTGAGCGACACCTTGCCGTTCGACAGGGTCGCGGTTCGCAGGTGCGCGGGCACGTCGCCGTAGTCGACGACCGGAGTGCCGGACAGCCGTGCGTACGGGCCCGGCCATGGGGACGACACGGCGGTGTCGTACTGCAGGACGGCCGAGGTCGCGTAGCCGCGGGTCAGCGAGACGAGCAACTCCTGCCGCAGCCGCTCGACGGCCGCCGCCCGCGCGGGGTCGGCGCCGTCGGGCGCCTGCCCGGCCAGGACGTGGTCCAGGCCCTCCGCGACGGCCCCGGCCAGCGTCTTCTTGACGTCGATGACGGCGTCGAGCTCGTTCCGGCCCAGCGCGTACGCACCTTGGAGGTAGCCGGCCGACAGAAGCAGCTCGACGTCGGTGAGGAAGGACCGGGCCCACACCTCCAGGTCGATGCCCTGGTAGTCGCGGGTCTGGTCGCCCGTCAGCAGACCGGTCAGGGCGTCGAAGCCGGGCGTGGCCACCTGCCGCCGTGCCGTCAGCACCGTGCTCAGCGGCCGCAGCGCGAAGGTGCGCGGCTGCCGGGTGCCGGCGATCTCGCAGGGGGGCTCGATGCTGACGCTCTCGATGCCGTCGGTGTCGAAGACGACCGCCCAGACGTCGGTGTCGGACGTCCGGCCCGGCGCCGTCGCGAGGCGCAGGACCGGTACCGCTTGCTGGACCTGCTCGGCGAACGGCGCGAGGGTGAGCGCGCCGTCCTGGGCCGCGTCGGTGCTCCGGCCGGCGGGGACGGCGGTCCGGCCGCGGGTCGCTGTCGCCGCGAGTGCCGGGTCGACGAGCGCGGGGTCGCGGAAGAGTTCCAGCGCCACGGTGACCGGGAAGACGGGCTCGGGGAACGACCACCGCACGCCGCCGTCCGCCGTCGGTTCCCCCAGTCCGCCGGTGAGCGGTGCGGCGGTCGGCGGGACGACCACGCGCGCTCCGGGCCGCAGGAACCCGGTGTCGGCGTTGGCCGCCACGACGGCGTCGATGCCGGTCACCACGCCGTGCCGGCGGAACCGTTCGACCACGGCGGTGAGGGTGTCGGACGTGACGGTCGTCTCGGTGGGCACGGTGGCGTCCGGGCCGGACTGCTGTGCGCGCAGCACCTGCCCGGACAGCAGCAGATCCGGCGTGCCGGCGTTCGCGGCGAGCAGTGCGACCGGGGTGACCCCGAACGGCCGGGCGGCCTCCCGCGGTGTCACACCGGGCTCCGCCGGCTGCACCGGGAGTACGCCGGGCGGGCAGAGCAGCAGCGCACCGGTCGCGAGCACGTCGGTCCGGTCGTCGATGACGGCGGCGAGTGCGGCGAGGTCGACCGGCGGGCCGAGCAGTGCGCGGAGCTCGGCGAACGAGACGGGTGCGGTCGTCGTCACCGACGCGTCGTCGACCGTGACGGTGACACCGGCCGCGATGGTCCCCGGCATCCCGGCGTTGGCCACGACCAGATCGGCGCCGGGGAAGTGCTCGGCGATGCCGGCGAGCGAGTCGCCCGCGCGCACGGTGTACGGGACCCGGAGGGCGTCGGGATCCGCAGGCCACGCCCACATACCGGGAACGACCGGGGGTGAGTCGGTCGAGAGGACGGTCGAACCGTTGTGCCGCAGCAGCGCACCGGGGGTGGTGCCGTGGACGGCGGCGAAGTGCCCGAGCGGATCACCCGTCGGCACCGGTGTCGCGATCGTGGTGAGGAAGAGCGGGGTGCCCGGGGCGAAGAGGTCGGCGGTGTTGGTGTTCAGCGGCGCCAGCTCCTCGGGCGTCCAGGCGGCCCGGTTGTGCCCCAGGGTGTCACCGCTCTCGACGAGGTAGCCGGTGACGTCGAGCAAGGCGCCCGGACGGAACATGCCCGGCCGGTCCGCGTTCAATGACACCACCTGCGTCACGTCGAACGGGACCCCCGCTTCCCGGAACGCCGACACGACGCCCGCCAGGGTCTCGTCGCCGGCCGACGGGTCCGCGACCCGGACCTCGACGCCGTTGCAGTCGAAGACGAACCCGGGGGTGAGCAGCCCCGCACGGGCCTGGTTGGCCCTCACGAGCGACCGGAGGGAGCAGCGCAGCGCCGCTGCCAGCTCACGGGCCGGCGGGGAGTCGGAAGGCACCGTCGTCTCGCGTGCCGGGGTGGTGAGCTCGACCGCCGGGTTCAGGGGCAGCACGGTGTTGTCCTCGTCGAGGAGCACCTCCACCGGATCGAGCGAGGGGTCGGTCGCCCGGCAGAGCCCGGCGACCGTGTCGCCGTTGCGGAACGCGGCGCTCAGCGGGACGGCGAGTTCGTCGGTGTCCAGCATGGCGCCGATCGCCGTGTCGGCGTTCGCGCCGCCCAGTTCGTCGTACCCGACCCCGTACGTGGTGCAGACGGCGTCGAGGGTGGCGGTGCCGGTGGCCGGTGCGGAGCCGATCTCCGCGAGCGAACCGAGCAGCGCGTGCGCGCCGAGGACGTAATGGCGCAGCACGTTCACGTCGACGGCCAGCGGGGTGGGGTCCGCGCCGGGTTCCTGTTGCAGCGAGGTGAGCAGCGCGGCTCCGACGTCGGGACGGCCGACCTGGTAGTACACCGGCACCAGGCGGTGGCGGTCCCGCTCGGCCGCCGCGGCGGCCGCCGCGCCGGCCTCGGCCGCGCCCGGCTGGTAGGCGAGGGTCTGGAAGTCGACGGTGACGGTCAGGTCCGCCAGGTCTCCGGCCGGCTCCACGGCGTAGCGCAGGGTGGTCGACGGCCAGGCGCCGACGCCGATGACCGGGTCGGTGTACCGGACGGGCACGGCGGTCTGCTCCGGGGTGCCCGACCGGTTGCCGAACACGTCCTGGAACCAGACCGAGACCTGGGTCCGCGCGCCCGCGGTGATGCCGGCGTAGGGGTCGGCGCCGGGGGGCGGGGCGGTGGGGACGGCTTCGGTGCGTTCCCGGGCGAAGCGGTTGACGTCGACGATCCGGGTGAGGGCCCAGACCCCCTCGGCGGCCTCGTCCTGCGTCAGGAGGCCGAGTTCGTCCGCCTCGTCGGCGGGCTTGGGTGACACCGCCCGGCCCTCGACGCTGCCGCGGAAGTCCGTCGTCGCGTCCAGCCGGAAGCCGAGCAGCCCGTACAGGCGGCGGAGGCGGCCCTGGGGGGTGTCGTCGGCCAGCGGGTTGGCGAACCGTGCGGTGAAACCGACCTGACCGGGATCGACCGAGGCGACGGGCCGGAGCTCGGGCGGGTCGACGGCGCGTGCGGCGAGCGCGGTCGAGGACGGGTCGACGCCGTCGCCGATCACGGCGACGTCGGTGAACGCGTACAGGTGCCGGTCGGGTTCCGTACCGCACTGGGACGGGAGCTGGACCAGCAGCGACAGCCGGGCGAGTCCGTCCTGGTCGAAGATCTGGTCGGACACCTCTCCGCTGTACTGCATCCAGTAGCCGTCCCCGCCCACCACGCTGCACTCCCACAGCAGCGTGAGGAAGCGTTCGCCGTCGGTGATGGCCGCGAAGTGCTGCCCCGCTGTGGCGTCCTGGGGCCCGGGGCCGCTGCGCGTCCCGGTGGACAGGTTGCTCCGGACGAGGAACGTTCGGTCGGCGTCGAGCGCCGTCGAGGTCAGGCCCGGGGTGAGGCCGGGTGAGGGCGGCAGCTTCCAGAGCAGGGTGAGCAGCGGGCTCTCGCCGGGCGGCGCCGGCGGGCAGGGGGCGGTCGCGGGTCTTCCGGGGACGGTCCGCAGGTACTCCAGGATCTGGGCGATCCGCTGCCGGTCGGTGGAGTCCGCGCCCAGTACCTCGACCGTTCTCGGGAGGCCCGGGATGCGGCGTACGGCGAAGGAGACCAGCGTCGCCCACGCGTAACAGCCGAGCTCGGTGTAGCGGGCGGCCGCGCCGGTCTGCGGTGTCGTCTGCTCCAGCAGGAACTCCGAGGTGCTGCGGTCCGATCCGGCCCGCGCGGTCAGCTCGTCCGGCAGCGGCCACAGCGAGGGCGGGCCCGAGGGATCGGCGGGCAGCCGGACGTCCGTGGTCGTCTGCCACGGGATGACCTGGGTGACGGGGTGGCGCGCGCCGACGTCGTGCGCCGGCGACAGGGCCGCGAGCGGGCTCTCGACGACCGGCGTCAGCCCGGTGGCGGGATAGTTGTCCCGCAGGTCGGCGGCGGTGATCGTGACGACCGCGTCGCCGGCCTCGGCGGCGCCGAGCCGGATCGCACCGTCGCGCACCTCCGCCTCGGCGAAGGTCAGCCAGTCGGCGGGCAGTGCCTTGCCGACGGTGATGGTCACGACCGGGTCATCGCCCCCGGCCGGGGGCGGCGGTGGTCCGGTGACCTGCTGGCCGATCAGCTCGTAGACGCCGGTCATGGGGCCGGTCGCGTGGTACACGCCGTCGACCGGGACCGGCGCGGGCAGGCGCAGTCCGCCCAGCATGAAGCGCGCGACCTGGCCGCTCACGCTCGCGATCGCCGGGCCCTCGTGCAGCGCGGCGACGAGTTCGGCCAGCGCCGTCGCGGGCACGTCGGGCACGACGAGTCCGGGCCCGGTGGCCAGCACTCCCGCGTCGTCGGCGATCCTCCCGGCGAGGTCCTCGATTCCGAGCCCGTACTTCTGGGCGAGCGTCAGCAGGGTGAGGCCGCGGGCCGTCGTGCCCAGCGCGTCCGGCACCTCGACGGTGACCAGCGGGACGAGCGCGTCCGCCGCGGCGGCGTAGGCGTCGAACCGTTGCCCGGGAAGCAGGAGCCGGTCCTGGAGCGAGCGGAGCGTGTCGTTCGGCAGGATCACGGCCGCGGCGTCGGCCGGAAGGCGGACGCCCTCCGGGTCCGCCTGCTCGTTCGCCTCACGCACCGCTTCGAGCCAGTCGGCGAAGGGCGTGCCGGGGACGACGTTCTGGATCAGCGCTGTGTACGCGGCGATGTCGAGGACGGTGTCGCCCGGCAGGGTGGTCCAGGTGACGAGGGTGGCGCTCTCGTAGCCGTCGGGCACCAGGAGGGTGGCGGGCAGCGGGTACCCCGGGTTGTCGTTGAGCCGGTCGATCGCCTGCTGGTACCAGTCGGCGAACGGCACCTCGATCGGCGGCGTCAGCGCCAGCCGGACGTAGAAGACCGCCGCCGTGTCGTCGACGGACAGCCCCCGGTGCGTGAACCCGGGCAGCGGCACGGTCGCGCCGGCGCGCAGCAGCGGGGTGGTGTCGCGCAAGTGGTCCAGCAGGGTGGACCGGTCGGTCCGGTAGTCGTCGGCCAGTCCGCCGAGCGACTGGCCGGCGCCGAGCTGCACCGCCAGCGTGCCGAGAGTGACCGTGGTGTCGTCGGCGACGGGCCGGCCGGGGTTGGCGACGGCGATCGACTGGGGCGTGACGCCGAGCGAGACCGTGAGGGTGTCGCCCGCCCGCGCGGCGGTGAGCAGGTCCGGCAGGCCGGGGTTCAGCGCCAGCAGCTCGGCCGCCGAGACGCCGAGGGAGGAGGCGAGGTGGTCCACTGTGTCCCGGGTGACGACCTCGTACGGCGTGGTGGTCGTCCCGAAGCCTTCCGCGACGGATCGGAGCGAGTCCGCGTCCGTCACCTCGTGGGGATACGCGGCCAGCAGGTTCACGGCGGCCTGTGCGGTGACGCGGGCGACCATGCGCAGGTAGTCGCGCAGGACGAACGTCGCCATGGACTCGCTCGGCTCGGCCGTCGCGGCGTAGGAGGAGGGGCGGCCGCCCGGCGGGGCCTGGTCCAGTTCGGCGAAGTAGGCGATCGCCTCGGCTTCGTACGTCGCGTCGATCTGCCGGTAGGCCGCGAAGTCGCGGTCCTGGTCCGCCGGGTCCGGCAGGCCGGTCGAGGTCCACTTCAGGACCGGGACCATCGGGAACGGGGTCCCGGAGACGTCGTCGAGCGTGGCGTTGTCGCCGGCCGGGGTGCCACTGACCACGAGGTGGAGGTTGTTGGCCAGGAAGCCCTGGATGTTGTCCCAGGTGAAGCCCGCGCTCTCGGCCTCGTCCAGGGCCAGCTGTTCGACCAGTTGCAGCAGTTCACCGGCCCTGACGGTCGGCGAGGTGACGCCGAGCGCGTCGAGGGACCAGCGCAGCAGGCCTTCGGCCAGCCGGTTGAACGACGTGTCGGCGGGTTCGCCGGCGTGCGGGTTGCGCGACACGTCGGGCCGACCGGTCCGGGCGATGGTGACGGCGTCGACCGGGACGGCGTTGTCGGCGAGCAGCATGAGGACCAGGCGGTAGTCGGGCTCGTCGTTCCGTCGCGGCGTCCGACCGCTCCAGTCGACGGGCACGTTCGCGATCGTGTAGGCGGGGATCAGCGTGAGGTGCGCCGTGCGTGCCCGGCCGTCGGGGAAGACGTGCGCGCCCGGGTCGAAGTGCAGCCGGTACGCGGGCTGTTCCGCGTCCGCGGCAGCCATGCGCGCGTGCGGGGCCGCGAGGCTGCGGCGGGCGGTGCCGGGGGCGATCCGCCACGGCGGCGTGCTGTCGGTGCCGATCGTGAACGACGTCTCCAGCGTCAGCGAGAACGAGAACGAAACCTTGATGAACAGGATCTTCACGCTGGCGTTGGCCCGCACCGCGAGGTTCAGCGACACGACGGTCGCCCGGTACGCGGCCAGCTCGACCGTCGCCATCGCGGAGATCTGCAGGTCGAGGTCGATACGGACGACCTTGAAGTCGACGATCGCGTTCAGTCGGCCGACGATGCCCACCGTGCCCCGGCAGGCGTAGTAGAGCTCGGTGCTCCGGCCCTCCTCGTCGGGGTGGAACCAGGCCAGCACACCCTCGAAGATCACCAGGAGGTTGACGGACATCTCGGCTTTCAACGGGCCGCTCTGGAAGGTGCGTCCGACACCGATGGACAGACCGACGCCGAGTTCGAGGACCGGGCTGAACGTCCCGTCGGTGATGCGCGGGACCCGGGTGGAGGTCGCGCCGTTCAGCACGCCGAAGTACAGGCCGCCCCGGCCGTTGAAGATGCCGGCCTCGATCGCGAACGAGTCGGTGAAGTCGCGGCCCTTCGGGAACCCGAGGTCGATCCGGAAGTTGCCGTTGGTGAAGATGTCGACGGTGATCACGCCGAGCGTCACGGCCACCGCTCCGAACTGCAGTTTCCGGTAGGCGTCGGGGATCTGGAGTCGGGCGTGGAACACTCCGATGTCGTCGGTGACCTTCTTGTAGAGCAGCTCGACGTTGAGCCCGGCGAGCGAGCCCGCCCGCGGCCCGCCCAGCGCCAGCAGGACGCCGTAGAGGTCGGGGTCGTGCATCACCAGCTTGACCGCGACCGTGCCCATGAACGTCGCGTCGACGCCGAACAGCCATTGGCCGGCCGGGTCGAACACCATCGTCGCCGGGTCGATCGGCGGCCGGCCGAGGGCGGGATCGACCGGGCGCATCGCCGCGACCATCGCGTCGACGACGTCGGAGATGCTCGTGTACCGGGTGAGGCCCTTCACCGAGACGTGCTGCCCCACGCCGAGGTAGCGCAGGGAGAACAACTTCTGGCCCAGGCCGGCGGGTTGAGGGGGCGCCTGGGTGACCGGGTCCCAGGCCAGCGGTTTGCCGGTGCTGTCCCCGAGCAGCTGGGCGTCGAGCACGATGTTCACCGCCGGGCTGCCGGCCGAGCTGTCGTAACTCAGTCCCACGGCACGGACCTTGACGAATCCGAGGTCCAGCTTCAGGTCGTGCCTGACGGTCACCGTCAGGCTGGTCGGGTCGACGGTCAGCTCGAGACCGGTGAGGTCGATGCCGCCGAGGAAGTCCCACGGGGGGTCGAGCCGGAAGGTCGCGTTCGGGTTGACCAGCGCGACGAGGGAGGTGATCAGCTCGCCGAGGGTGCCGGTGAGACGGACGGTGAGGACCTGGTGCCGGTCGGTTCCCTGGCCGGTCCAGGACGTCGCCGCGCTCAGGGAGACGTCGCGGTAGGCCATCCGGAAGGTGTAGTCCTTGCCGGCGTCGGTGACCGAGACCGACGCCCCGACCTCGAAGCTGTTGATCACGAAGCTGCCGGACAGGCTGCCGGTCAGCACCGTCGACGGCTCCACCTGCGTCGTGTCGCGCAGCGCGACCGCCAGGTGTTCCTCGGCGGGCGTGCCGCGCACCGCCCGTTCGATGGTCGCGGTGAGGGTCAACTGGACTTTCACCCCCAGGAGCTCCTCGCCGACCCGGAGCCGCAGGGTGCCGGCGGCGGAGTACGGGTTCCCGGGGGCCGTGCTGAACCGGACGCTCAGGTCGGCGAGCTCGATGGCGCTCTTGTTCACCCAGGCCGGCGGTGGTTCGCCCATCAGGCCGTAGACCAGCCGTGGCAGGTCCAGCGAACCGGCCATGACCGCCGCGAACTCCCATGCGCCGGTGCCCGGGTACTGTGCCTGCGCGAGCAGCTCGATCGGGTCGGAGCCCGGAACCGCGATCTCGCCCTTGCCGATCAGCAGACCGGAGACACTGCTCTGCGAGACCTGTACCTGCATCTGCAGCCCGGTCAGCGCGAGGGTGACGAGGCCGGCCTGAACTGACCACGTGCCGCTCACCGTCAGACCGGCCGCGAGTTCCTTCTGCAGCAGGGATGCGTTCATGTTCAACGACTCACAGGTCAGACCGGCGCCGACGGGCGGGTCGGCGCCCCCGAAGAACGCCCGGAACGCCTCCGCGATCGGAAGGGCGAACGGTGCCTCGGTGTACGCCGAGAACCCGAGGCCGGGCAGGGAGAGGCGAACCGTCACGAGGATGTCGTCGGTACCGGAAGGCGGCAATGGTCCCCGCTCGACGCGGTCGGCGTCCGGTGCATGGAGGCCGAGGGAGGGCCCTGCCTTCTGGCCGAACCGCATGGTCCCGAAGACCGTGCCGCTGACGAACGTCGAGCCGTCCGGGGCGGAGCTGAACATCCAGCGGGTGCCGACCTGGTCGAGGGTCAGGTAGGGCACCGGTGGATCCCAGGGCTCGCTCGACACGATCCCGACCTCGACGTACGACACCGCGGGTCCGCCGAGAGCGACCGGCACGATGCCGAATCCGAGGTCCTGGAGGCGGAAGCGGTCGATCGCCGCGATGCCGCTGGGCAGCGTGAAGTCGCCCGCCGTTCCACCGGTCATCGCGCTCAGTGCCCGGCCCGCGCCCGCGAGGCCGAGTGGGGGATCCAGTGCGACGGCCATCGGCCAGACGGAGTCCCCGGCCAGCAGGGGCCCGCTGATGGTGACCGTCTCCGGGGGTTCGGTCGGCAGCGTCGCCTCGGCGAACAGCAGGACGGCCGAGCGGCGCGCGCCCGCCTCGGGCAGCGCGTACGGGTCCGGGTAGTCGGTGGTCAGCATGAGACCGACCGCCGAGACCTCCAGCTCCGCGAGTTTCAGGCGCACGCCCGGCGCGACGGCGCGGAGCTCGATGACCGGCGGCGCGTCGGCCGGGAACGCAAGGGTCCCGTCGACGTGGAGGCGGTCGCCGAGGAAGTCCGCGTACGGAGCGAGGATGTCACTGTCGGCCTGCGTGCGGCTGCCGAGCATCAGCAGCGTGCCGGAGAGCCGGGGCGGTGTGCCGGCCGGCTCGTTGCCGGCCGTGACGGTGGGCTGGTCGAGGACGAGCGGGCCGACGACGCCGGGGCCGACGACGAGCCCGTCGCGTCCGCCCTCGTCCAGGCGCCGGCTGTCCGGCAGTGTGCCGAACGCCTGCTGGAAGGTCCACGACTCGGTCGGCGCCGTGCTGCCGAGCTCCAGCACCAGCGTCGCCCGGTCGGTGCCGGTCTGCGGAGTGCCGGTGAGCCGCATCGTCCACGGGGTGTGGAGGTAGGTCGTGGCACCGGTGAGCAGTGCGCTCTGCGGCCCGAGGGACGTGGTGCCGTCGCGGACCGGGAGGCTGTCGACGCCGAGGGCGTACAGCAGGTCGGCGAGCCCCGGGGGCGGCGCGGCGCTCCTGAGCACTCCGTCCGCCACGGCGGCCTGGAACGCGCGATGGATCTCCTCGACGGACACGGGACCTCCTACGCTTTCTCGACCGACGTCGGGCGCAGCGTGAACACGTACTTGATCTCGCGGTAAGGGGCGCCCGTCCCGAGCTCCGCGACGGTGCTCCGGATCCCGAGCTCCGTCGGCTTGATGATCCACCCGGAGAAATTCTTCGCGGGGTCGCCCGGCGTCGGCAGGACGAACGTCACGTAGGTGTGCGGCACGTCCTCCTGAAGGTTGGCGGAGAACAGTTCGATGACTTGCGCGATCGGATGGTGGAAGGGGTTCTGCGGGCCGGCGCTCACCCCGATGTTGGCGGGGCTGATCTCTCCCGCGAACCACGTGAGGAGTTCCCATTCGGCATCGCCGGTCGCGGTCGGGCTCGAGAGGTGGTTCTTCACCGCGGTGGCGAGCGTTTCGTCCTCCGGCAGCACGAGGGCGAAGACCGGCGACAGGAGGCCCTTCAGGGTGCCGAGCTTCCTGGTGCCCTCCAAGGTTTCGGGCGTCAGTTCACCCGGCGTGACGATGGAGAACCTGCCGTTGTCTACGACCAGTACGACCGATTTCTGGTTCGACGCCAGGATGCGGAAGTAGGTGCCGTTGTGTTCGCCGATCCAGCCGGGAATGCCCGGTGTGCTGTAGCTGGACTGCCCCTCGGAGGCGAACGCGATATCGTGCGGCTGGTACCCGAGACGCGTGAGAAACGTCCCGACGGAGTCCGGGATGTCCTTCCTGCCTCCGGCGATGAAGGCGTACAGCCCCAGGGCACCGATGTTCTGCAGGCGGGCGCCGAGATCGTCGAGGAGACTGGTGTGGGAGGCGTCCAGCCGTGTGAGGACGACGAGGTTGAGAAGCTTGAGGTGCCTGGCCTCGACCTTCTCGGTGATGTAATCCAGCGCGCCATCCGCGTAGAGGCTGTCACCGCCGCAGTTGACCAGTCCGAGGAAGTCGGCCTCCTTCTTCTCCACGCCGTCGTTGTAGATCTCGACCAGCGCGGTCATCCCCTGGCCGCACCACAGCAGACGCACCACGGTCAGGGGATTCTGATCCCCCTCGATCGATGGGATCTTCACGGTCGTCCCTTCCCGCCGGCGCGCAGCGCCGCCCGGACCGGCGGTGGCGGCGGGCGCTTCGGGTCGGCGGCCGACGCGTACGCGAGGTACCAGCCGACCTTCGAGGCGCCGCCCTGGTCGGGGTTCCCGAACAGGATCACGTCGTTGTGCCCGGGCGGGAACGCCAGGCCGAACAGCCGCAGCGCGAAGTCCCGCAGCCGGAGCGTGTACGTCCGCTCGTCCGGCTCCTCGGCCACGAGGAACTCGACCGAGCGGAAGCCCATGGTGACGACGCCCTGCAACGGCAGGCCGGCCCCGAGCAGCCCGTCGGCGCCGGGCAGCCGCACACCCAGGTAGAGGCCCGGCGCGGTGTCGCCGGCCCCCGGGCTCCAGGCGACGAGCACCTGGACGGCGAGCGCCCTGCTCCCGGCGAGCGCGCCGAGCGTGCCGAGGTCCACGGTGTAGTCCAGGCCGTACCAGGGCTGGGCGAGCACCGCCTGGTCGAGCGGGGCGGTGGCGGAGACGTAGCCCAGGTCGGCGGGCGTCTGCGGCGGTGGTGGCGCGCCCGTGACGAGTTCCGGATCGGGTGTGGCGACGAGTCCGTTCAGCCGGATCGGGAAGCGGGCGGCCAGCGACCGGTCGCGTGGCTTGCTGTTCGCCGCGTCGAACGACAGGTTGCCGTCCTGCAGTGCGAACCGGGTCGTCCCGGCCGGATCGCCGAGGTCGAACGACATGGTGATCGCCAGGCCACCGAACCGCAGGTAGCCGTCCTGCCCGGCCGCGTCCATGCCCCAGCAGAACGGGTCGAACCGCTCCGGCTCGTGGAACCGCAGGTTGCCCGCCAGCCGGAAGACGGCGTCGACGGTCGCCCTGCCCGACCCCGGGTCCGACGCCTTCGCGGTGACGAGCTGGGTCGACAGCAGCTCGACGCTCCCGAGCACCGGTCCGTCGAGCAGGAAGGTGTTCTGCTCGGCCATCGAGAACACGTAGGTGTCGTGCGTCGTGCCGTCGGGCAGCCGCTGGCGCTGGAGCGCGCCGTCGAGGATGATGTTGTTCCCGTGGGTGGTGGGCAGCAACTGGGTGGGGCCGCCGAAGAGGCGGTTGACGAGCAGTTCGGCCCTGCTGGTGAACGTCGTGACGACGGAGTTGCGCACGCCGACCGTCAACTGCAGCACGCGGAAGGCGTAGGGGACGTTCTCGCTGAAGTACTGGTCCTCGGGGTTCTGGTAATCGATCAGCCCGAACATCGCCGAGCGTTCGAAGAGCAGCCGCCCGTCCTGTGACCGGAACGGTGTGAGCGTCAGTCCGAAGTGGTGCGCGGCGAACCGCGCCGGGTCGATGCCGGACGCGAGCACCTGGAGCTCGTCGGGGAGCTGGTCGAGCGGGACCTCCGCCGACAGGGCCAGCACTCCGGTCCAGTCCGGGTCGTCCACGACCTGGAGGAACGACGCGTAGGGCGACCCGGACGGCGCCTTCCGGGCTTCCTCGACGACGCCGCGGATCGCCGCCTGGGCGTCGGCCGGCCGGCCGGTGCGCGAGGCGGCCGAGGGCCACGCCCAGGTCGACACGTCCGCGGTCAGCTCGGCGATGCTGCGCCCCAGGGCGAACTTGACGATGAGGAAGGTCGACTCCCGCCAGTTGTCCGGGGAGAGCCGGAACGGCCAGCCCCCGGCGACCGGGGTGAGCCGGCCGCCGTACCGGAGGAAGACCCGCTGCTGGGCGTCGGTGATCCCGGGGCACGCCTCGACCAGCGCGGTGACGAACGCGGTTCGCGTGTCGTACCCCGTGTCGTGCATCGCGTCGCGTACCGCGTCGAGGACCTTGTCCGGCACGCCGCCCTGATCCGGGGGGATGGTGGCGATGATGCGGAGCGTCGCCGTGGTGAGCTCGTACGCGACCGAGCCGAACCGGTTGAACTCCTCCGGGTCGCCGAGGACCAGGAAGAGGTCGTTGGTCTGCATCGCCTGCCGGAACGGGCCGGTCACCCCGGTGAACCGCAGGTCCGGCCTGGGTGCCGGGTCGCCGGCGTGGCCGATGCCGAGCCAGCGCCAGCTGAAGTCGGGTGCCAGTCCGACGGCCAGTCCCTGAGGCGTCACGGCGACGGTCTCCTGGGCGTCCGCGGCGGGCGCGCTCCCCTCCCCCGGCAGCAGCACCGCTCGTCGGGTCGGCGCGATCGCCCGTTGCTCGACCTCGACCGCGGCCGCGACCACGTCCTCGGCGAGACCGTGGAACGGCGCCATCGGGAAGGGCGTCCGGGCCGGTGTCGCGGCCGGCACCTCGCAGAAGTCCAGCAGGTCGACGCCGCCGGCCGCCGTCGTCTCCCCGGCCGTGTAGAGCGGCGCGTCCTCCGGCTGGCTGTAGTACGTGACGCCGCCGGTGTCCGCGCCTGGCCCGACCGAGACCCACGACGTCGTGCCGTGCGTCGTGAGCGAGGCGGTGCCGGTCCGGTCCGGGCCGAGCGGCGCGTAGCCCGGCTTCCCCGGCAGGAACGTCAGCGTGCAGCCCTCGGCGGGCAGGCCGAGGTATTCCAGACCGGACATGCCGCAGATGACGCGGGGCGCCGCGGTCGCGGCCCCGACGGCGAACGGCCCGTCCGGGATCATGTGGTATCCGGCGTTCGCCTCCTCGCCGCAGAAGTACGGTGCGATGCCGAACACCAGCCGGGCCGGGCTCGCGGCGCTCCCTCCGGTGCTCAGCGGACGCAGGTCCACGCCGTGGCCGAGCACCGTGGCGTACCCGGACGGCAGCGCCGGAGGATCGCCTTCGCCCGTCGTGCGCGCGAAGAAGCCCAGCGAGGTGCGCTCACCGTCCAGCGGCCGCAGCGGATCGATCTGCGCGTGGAACACCAGGCCGACGTCCTCCGGCTGGCGGACGACGCCGAACCGGACGGTCCTGACGACGCCGTCGTCCCCTGGTGTGAAGAAGCGCAGCCCGGCGCCGAGCCCGGCGAACACGTCGCCGTCGCCGGCCGGCGCGTCGATGACGAATCGCCACGCACCGGTGTGTCCCGCCTCCATGCTCAGCAGCGTGGTCATCTGTCGCGCGGGGAACCTGGCCGTCGGCGAATACAGCGTGGCGGCTGACCGGCCGGCCCCGTCGGCGACGGCGAAGCCCCAGCCCGCCTCGGTGCCGGCGGGAGCGATCACCCCGCCCCCGGCCGACGCGAGCTCGTAGTCGGCGAGCAGGAAGGTCGCCCCGTCCGCCACCCATGCCCCGCCCGGGTCCATCCGGCAGGTCAGCACGGTCGTCACCCACGCCGTCGGCGGCGCCGTGGGGTCGGGGACCCAGAGGAAGCGCGGTGGGCCTTCGGGCGCGTAGTAGTCGATCCAGGTCCGCAGCGCTGCCAGGAACCCCGCCGAGTCCGCAGCCGGCTCCCCGAGGAAGACGTAGGTGCCGCGGTCGTCCGCCCACGTCTCCGTCAGCGCCGGCCGGTCGCCGAGCGCTGCCGGGTCGGAGGCGAGGAAGGCCGCCACGTGGTCCGCCGGGTCCGCCCAGTAGAGCGGCGTGTCCCCGGCGCGGGTGAACGTGGGCTCGGTCATCGGCCGAGGCCTGGGGTGAGGTCGAGCCGGTCGCCGTGCAGGAGGGGCAGGTCGAGCGCGGCCGGGTCGCGTGGGTCCCAGCCCGGGACGACCGGCCGGTCGCCGCGCGCCCCGTCGAAGGACGCCGCCGCCGTCCGGGGCCGGTGCATCCGCACCCCGTTCAGCGGCACGGCGACGGCCGACGGCCGACGGCCCTCGCTCGCGAGTACGTTGCCGAGCGTCGTCCCCACCGGTACCAGCCGGGACGCGCCGTTCACACTGATCCGCACCATCGCGCGGACCACCGCGCGACCGCGCAGGTAGGCCGCGGCGACGCCACCGCCCGGCGGGTCCTGCCGACGGACGTTCTCGGTGGCCGCGTCCAGCGCGCCGAGCGTGGCGGCCGCCAGCAGGACGGCGTTCTGCTGGGGCCACGACGAGCCCGGCGAGGTCGTCGGCAGGAGTGTCCTCGGGTAGACCAGGCGCGCGTACGGCAACCGCAGAGCCTTCGCGAACAGGTCGAACACGCCTCCACCGCCGTACAGCTGCCCCTTGTCCGGGCCTGACGGGTTCGGCACGTCGACGCCGTTGCGCTGCGTGAGCCCTGCGAGGAACGCGTCCGGGCTGTTGGTCCAGGTGCCCGAGTTGTCGTAGGACGCCACCTCGTAGTCGGCGACGCCCGCCGTGACGAAACCGGACAGCGGGCTGCCCTGGGCGCCCGGCGCGATCTGGTAACCCTCGTACTCGACGCGCAGCACGATGCCCGGGCGCAGATCGAAGTAACCGCGGTCGAACCGCAGCCCGTAGGCGAAGTACAGGGTTTCGTCGAACGTCTGCGGCATCGACCGCGACACCGCCTCGGTGAGTGCCGCGACACCGTAGGGGGTGATGCCGAGCGGCTGCAGTTGGGCGAGCAGCGCGGCCCACCCGGCGATCACGTCGGGGCGGTCGGTGAAGCTCCACACCGGGCTGGTCGCCGGAATCAGCAACGCGTACGCGTACGGCCCGCCGTCGGCCGGCGTCAGGACGAGGTCGAGCGGAAGGTCGGCCCCGTCGGTCTGGGGGGTCGTGAACAGCTCCGGCAGGCCGAGGGTGATGTCGGTCGCCGTCAGGACGGGCCCCCACTGCGGCGCGACGTACGAAGGGCCGACGAACAGGGCTTCGGTGAACACCGGGACGGGCTCCGACGGCGCCCCGGCCGCGGGGCCCGCGAGCGCCCGGACGACGACCGTGGTGGAGTCGTCCGTGATCTCCACCTGCCAGCAGCCCGAGGTCGCCGCGGCGTCCCCGAGGGGGGTCAGCGTCCCGTCGACCACCGTGCAGACCCGGTATCCGTCGACGAGCGGGGAGGGCAACGCGTCCCAGGACACCCGCAGCTCGGCACCGTCGTAGGCCACCGTGACGCCGGTGGGTGCGGCGGTGAGCAGTACGGCCGCCTCGCCGGGGGGACCGACGGCGACCCCGGCCAGTCCCCGCAGGGCGATCGTGGCGGTGTTGGGGATGCCGTCCGGCAGTGTCAGGACGATCGGATCGTCGGCGGCGGGCTGGGCCTCGAGCTCGACCTCGGTGCCGTCCCAGCGCACCACGGGCTGCACACCGGTCAGCGTCGGTGACTGCGACGACGTCCGGACGAGGGTCACCGTCCGACCGGCGCCGACGGTCACGCCCGTGAGCCGCGGCCCGGCTGTGACCAGGTCGAGGGAGCTCACCGGCCCCCTCACTACGCCGCGCACCTGGGCGACCGTGGCGACGCCCGCGGTGAGCGGCAGTTCGGCGGTCTGCCCGTGCACCAGGAGAGCGGTGTCGCCGACGGCGGCGCGGAACGTCCCGTCCGACGGCCCGCTCCAGGCGAGGAAGACCTGTCCGCCGCCGGCGCGGGCGAGGGTGAGGCCGGCCGGTTCGGTGAGCACCGGGAGCGGCACGGACCACGGCCCGGTCGCCACGCCGTCGACCCCGCGGACGGCGACCGCGACGGCGCCGTCCGGCACATCGAACACGGCGGTGCCGTCCGAGTCCACCTGCTGCGGAACGCCCGGAACCCCGTCCACGTAGAGCACCGCCTCGATCGGCACTCCCCCGGGCAGCTCGCCCGCCCTCGCGGTCACGACGAGGTCCGCGTCACAGACCACCGACGCGACGGTCGGCGTGCCCGGCACGACCGGGGCCGTCACCGTCGGGCCGGCCGAGCGCCCGGCCCGCCCGCGGACCGACACGGTGTACGCCGCGCCGCGCGGTGCCGGCTCGGGAACGGCGAGCGACAGCGTCGGCGCGGGGTCCACGGTCTCCCGGCGAACCGGCACACCGTCGCGGAACAGCACGGCGTCGTACGCGCTGGGTGTGACATCCGGCGGGACCACGTCGATCAGGACCGCCGCGCCGTCCGACCTCACCTGCGTGACGCCCGGGGAGGTGAGCCGGAGCCGGAGGGGTGCAGAAGGCGGCCCGGAGCCGGCCTCGGTGACGGCCTGGACGACGACGCGGTACGTGCCGTCGTCGGTGATGCCAGGGTCCAGATCGGCCGTCGTCGCGGGCGCGCGCACCTCGACGGCCGGGCAGAACACCCCGTCGTCGTCCAGCACGCTGATCCGGTAGGCGTCCGCGGCGGGGACGGCGGTCCAGGCCACCGAGAGCAGGCCCGCGTCGTACGCGGCCTCGATCAGTTCGGGCCGTTCGGTCGGCACCGCGAACCCGGGACCGGCCGGACCGATGGACGTGGCGTCCCCGTCGGTCCCGACGCGATTGAGCGTGGCCGCCACGACAGAGCCCGTCGGCGGCGGCTGCTCGAGTACGAACGATCCGCCGGAGACAGGCATGTCCGGGTCCGGCACGGCGCCGTTGACCACGAGCCGGAGCAGGAACTCGTCGGTGTCCGCGGCTCTCCAGGACAAGGTCAGGGCGCCGCTCACCGGGTCCGTCTCGGCCCCCTCGACCGTGGCGGTGTCGGTGACGATCGCGATCTTCGGTGAGTACGTCGGCAGGGGACCGACGGTGTACATCGCGATGCGGGCGCGCTGGATCTGATCGGGCGTCACGTCGAGGAGCAGTGAGGCGCGGGTCTCCGCCCCGGCCCAGATCTTCTCGACATCGAGGCTGCCGCTCGACACGATCACCACGTACTTCGGCGGGGCGGTCGCGTCCACGGGCCCGTCCCAGAAGAGGGTCAGGACGCCGCCGTCGTATTCCAGTCGCCTGATCACCGGCCCGGTGCTCACCAGCGCGCCGTCCGATCCGCCCATGACCCGCCTCCGTCTGCCGACACGTGTGCCGACGCCCACAGCGGGCACTCACCGGCCGTGGCCGCGACCAAGGGGCCTGAGTCGCGGGACACCCTGGTCGACGTCGCCCCAGATCCGGTCGGAAGGCCGTTGTACCAGCGCCACGCATGCGAACCACTTCGGCGACATGCCGTTTCGGGCGACCTGCGACGCAGGCCGCCCGACTGGGGCAACGGCGGAAACAGGGGGACGAAGACCGTCGCCTCCGTCGGACAGCACCTGCGAGGGGGCAGCTGATCGAGGGGACCGGCTGGGCGCAGCTGGAGATCACCTACCGGCGTGTCTGCTTCTCTGCGGTGCACCGGCCGGCGTGAGGCCCGGGCCCGCGGAATGGGCCGCTGCGATGAGCTCATGACGCATCGCAGCGGCCGTGCGAGGTCAGGCCAGTTCCACGCGGTCGATCAATCCGGCGGTGGTGAAGGCGTCCACGAGCTGTTCGCGGCCCTCGGTGAAGTGGGCCCAGCCGTCGAAGTGGACCGGAACGATGCGCCGGGCGCCCAGGATGCGGGCGGCCTCGGCGGCCTGAGCGCTGTTCAGAGTGAGCAACTGGCGATCGAGGGCATCGGTGCGGACCGCGCCCGCGAACAGCACAGCGGTGTCCACCGGGCCGAAACGGTCGGCGATCTCCCGGACCAGGGAGAGCTGGGCGTTGTCGCCGCTGACGTAGACGGTGGGCAGGCCGTCACCTGTCAGGACGAACCCGACGACCTCGCCGACGACCGGTTCGAGGTCCTCGCGTTCGCCGGGACCGTGCAGGGCCGGGACGCCGGTGACGGTGATGGTGCCGCCGCCGGGCCGGTCGAGCTCGATGGGCTCCCAGTCCTTCAGGGGGCGTGCGGCGCCGCCCAGCCTGCCCGCGCCACCGGGTGTGGTCAGGATCAGGGGGACATCGGCGAGCATGGCCCGGCCCGAGGCGTCGAGGTTGTCGTCGTGCTCGTCGTGCGACAGCAGCACCACATCGATACGGCCCAGGTCGGCGGGCGCGGCGGAGGCGGGCGCCGTCTTGGCCAGCCCCGACGGGTAGGTGCCGGGGGCGTCGAACGTCGGGTCGGTCAGGAACCGCAGCCCGCCGTACTCGATGAGCGCGGTCGGACCGCCGAAGACACGGATGGGGAGCTGCTCGCTGGGCACGCCGGTTGCTGTCATCACGGAACCACCTCACGGATAGATTGGCTTTCATCCGTGACCCTAGGCGTTTGTCACGGATGAAGGCAAGCTGTAGCGTGAGATGCGTGAGAGAGACCGATACCGCCGCCACCGCCGGCACTGTCGACCCAGGGCTGCCGCCGGCGCCGGGCGCCGAGCACTACCCCGCTCTCGCCCTCGCCAACAGCGCCATCGCCCTGCCGGGCGCCCAGTTCCTCGACGTGCTGGACACGCCCTCCGGCTCCAACCAGTGGCTGGTGGACCACGACCTGGCCCCCGCGGACGTCGGTATGCAGGAGATGTGCGCGGCACGTCTGCGCTCTCTGCGCGAACAGGTACGCGCCCTGCTCGCCGCCCAGGTCGACGGCTGCCCCGCCCCCGCCGACGCGCTGACCGCCGTCAACGACGCCCTCACCCGGGTCCCGACCGCCGCCCCGCTCGGATGGGACTCGGTCCGCGGCATGCACCGCACCGCACCGCACCCCATCGACCAGATCGTCGACCAGGCCCTCGGCATCCTCGCCGCCGACGCCGCCGACCTGCTCACCGGTCCGGACGCCGAACGGCTGACGGCCTGCCCCTCCCCGCCCTGCAACCGCTATCTGCTCCGCGCCGGGCGCCGCCACTGGTGCTCGGTCCGCTGCGGCGACCGCGCCCGCGCGGCCCGCGCCTACGCCCGCCGCGCACAGACCGCCGACGGCTGAGCCCGACCACCCCGCGCGGCCGAACGCACCGCCGCGGGACCGGACCCGGGATGACTACCTGGTGGCCGCCTCGGCCCGGGGGACGTTCCTGACGAACAGTACCGGCGTGATCGCCGTCGCTGCCGCGAAGATCCCGAACGCGAGGCGCATGCCGCCCAGTTCGGCCAGCAGGCCGACCAGGGCCGCACCCAGGGGCATGGCGCCGAAGTTGAAGAGACGGGAGGCCGCACCGTAGCGGCCGAGCATGTCGTCCGGCACCCTGCGCTGGGTCAGGGTGCGTGCGTTGACGGACCAGAGCGTGCCGCCCATGCCTCCGAGGAAGGCCCCGGCGGCCACTGCCCAAAGGCTGGTGGTGAGCGCGGGCAGCGCCACCATCGCGATGGTGCCGATCAGGTCGGCGAACATCGCCCGGCGCGCGCCGAGAACTCGGTTCACCCAGCTCACTGCCAGCGCACCGGCCAGGCCGCCGATTCCGAGGGCGCTGAGCAGAATGCCGTACTCCCTGGATCCGAGGCCCATGGCCTGCTGGGCATAGAGCGGCATGAGTGCGAGCCAGGCGCCCCAGACGGCGGAGAGAACGGCGACGATCAAGGACAGGGTGCGCAGCAGCTGGTCGTGCCAGAGGAAGCGCACCCCCTCGGCGATCCGGCTGTTGACCGATGCGGGAACCGCGTCGGGGGCGGGTCCCGCGGGGCGGAAGCGGCCCACGAGCAGGAGCAGGGCGAGGGCGGCGACCGCGTAGGAGATGCCGATGAGGCCCAGCGCCAGGCCCGTTCCCGCGGCCAGCAGCAGCCCTCCGATGAAGGGCCCGGCGAATTCCTGTCCCACGGTCTCGGCGCCCACCATCCAGGCGTTGGCGCGCTCCCGCCCTGCCGGTGGCACCGCGGCGGGGACGAGGGCGGAGGCCGAGGTCGAGGCCACCACATCGGCGATTCCGAGGATGACGCCGGCGGAGAAGAGCTCGGTGAGCGTGATACCGCCGGCCAGGGCGGAGGAGGTGAGCCAGCCCATCGCGGCCAGGCGCATGCCGTTCGCGATCCAGAGCAGTCGGCGGCGGTCGAAGCGGTCGACGAGGACGCCGATGTGCAGGGCGACGAGCAGCCAGGGCAGCGTGAGGGTCAGCGAGACGGCGGTGACCTGTGCGGGCGAGCTGGTGAGCTGGGCGGCGAGGAGCGGGAGCGCCATCTTCATCACGCCGTCGGCGAGGTTGGTCGCGGCGGTGAAGCCGACCAGGACCGCTGTGTTGCGGCGCCCGCGGTCCGGTAACGACCCTTCCCCCACCGTTGCGCTCGCCTGCTCGTGCACTGCTGTGGCCATGACCATTCCCCTTTGTCTGTTCCGGCACTCGGCGTTTCACCGGCTAACGCGTTAGCCGGTGAAAGCACTCTGCCGCACAACCGCGCCGCCGCGCAACCGGTAAAACGGTTAGGCGGTAGAATGTCCGTGATCTGGAAGAGGTGACCCGCATGCTGCAGCCGCCGGCCTCGGCCGTCCTGGTGGAGGCGTTCGTCAACACGGTCGACGTGGAGGAGGCGAGCGACGAGATCGCCACCCCCGCCGGCCTCTCCGCCTGGCTCAAGGGACGTGGCCTGCTCGACGACCCGCGGGAGATCACCGCGGACGTCCATGCCGACTACGTGAGCCTGCGCGCCGGCCTCCGGGAGGAGCTGGGCGCGCACGTCGGCGACACCCCCGACCCGCAACTGCTCGCCGCAGCCGACCGGGTGCTCGCCGCACATCCCCTGCACGTCACGGCACGCGGCCCCCTCGCCCCCGCCGCGGGCCTGTCCCCGGAACGTCAGCCCCTGGCCGCGTTGGCCATCGCCTGGAACGAACTGACGACCACCGGTGATGCGGCCCGCCTCAAACGCTGCGCGGAACACACCTGCGCATGGGCTTTCTGGGACGTGTCGAAGAACCGCAGCCGCCGCTGGTGCTCGATGAGGGTCTGCGGGAACCGCAACAAGTCCCGCGCCTACGCCTCCCGCAAGCGAGAGGCCGTCTGAGGAGGCCTGCGGGCAGTACTACCGGCGCGTCTTCCTCCCGGCCGGGAGCGGAGGCAGGGGTGCCGTCTCCCGCACAGGACCGCACATGATCTCCGGCGGAGAAGCGGCACGGTCGTGGCGATGCCGGCATGCGGAGCGCGGCAGGTGGCGAGAGCGGTCAGGAATCAAGAAGCCCGGGCGGCCGCACAGGCCCTAGCGTGATGTTCATGGCCACCACCACTTTCACCCAAGTCCCCACCTCGCTCGCGTCCGTCACCGTCGAGGTGGCCGACCTGGAGGCCGCCCGCCGCTTCTACAGCGCCTTCGGCGTGGACGCGTACATACAGCTGAGGGCTTCCGAGGCGCACCGCGCCGGCTTCCGTGGCTTCACCCTGGCACTCACCGTGTCCGGGCCGGCCACCGTGGACGGCTTCGTCGCCGCCGCCGTGGACGCCGGCGCCACGGTGCTGAAACCGGCCGTGAAGTCGCTGTGGGGGTACGGCGGCGTCGTGCAGGCCCCCGACGGGACGATTTGGAAGATCGCGACCTCGGCCAGGAAGGACACGGAGCCCGCCAGATCGACGAGGTCGTCCTGCTGCTCGGCGTCGAGGACGTGAAGGCCACCAAGCAGTTCTACGTCGATCAGGGCCTGACCGTGGGCAAGAGCTTCGGCGGGAAGTACGCCGAGTTTCTTCCCGGCGGGTCCAGCCTCGTCAAGCTGGCGCTGTACAAGCGCCGCGCCCTGGCCAAGGACCTCGGCGTCGCCGACGACGACGCCGGCTCCCACCACCTCGTCCTCGGCAGTACCGCCGGCACGTTCACCGACCCTGACGGATTCGTCTGGGAGGCCACCGCGTCGCTGGACTCCGCGCAGTCCTGACTCCCCGCCCTGCGCTCCCCTTCCCCGGACCCACTTCGTACGAGAGGAACCCTGCCATGCCGTCCACGAAGTCGAACGCCGCAGACTCCGGCACGACCACCGAGAACTACAGCGGATTCACGGCCGAGGAGCGGGCCGCGATGAAGGAACACGCGCTGGAGGAGAAGAAGGCAGCGACACGGCGCGGTTCATCCCGGGCGGAGAAGGAAGCGGCGGCGGAGCGGGACGTCCTCGCGAAGATCGCCGAGATGCGGGATACGGACCGCGCCCTCGCCGAGCGGATCCACGACATCATCAAGACCACCGCTCCGGAACTCGCGCCCAAGCTCTGGTACGGGATGCCCGCCTACGCCAGAGACGGCAAGGTCGTCTGCCACTTCCAGAGCGCGGAGAAGTTCAAGTCGAGGTATGCCACGCTCGGCTTCAGCGACCAGGCGGTCCTCGACGACGGCGTCATGTGGCCGACCGCCTACGCCCTGACGAAGCTGACCCCGGCCGACGAAGAGCGCATCAGTGCACTCATCAAGAAGGCGGCGGGCTGAGACACACGTTCGCGCCTTCCGGCCCGGTGTGTGCGGGGGCCGGACGGCAACCACCCGGCCGTACGGCGGTCAGGCGTTGCCGCCCTGGCCCGGGTGCCACCGAGCTGAACCCGAACCTGCCCGTCATGACGCGGCGTGCGCCGAACCGGCGAAGGGGCGGAGCTCAGCCGCCTGCCCTGTGCTCCGGCCCCAGCCACCCCCGGTCCGCCGCACGCAGCGCGATCTGAAATCGGGTCTTCGCACCCAGCGCGTTTCCCGCGTCGGTGACGTGCTTCTGCACGGTGCGACGGCTCACCTTCAGCACCCGTGCGATGGAGTCGTCCTTCAGGCCGGTGGCCATGAGCCGGAGGACCTCACGTGTCCGCTCGTCGACCCGGGGCATGTCCGGACCGGCCAGGCCCCGCACGCCGGCCCCACCGGGGCCGTTCGCCCCGCCCGGCACCGGCCAGTCGTCCCGGCTCTCCAACGACACCGGCGTGGCCCCCGCCCACACGCTCTCGAACAGCGCCGCCAGCCCCTCCACCAGCGCGGGGGAATGGACCACCAGCGACCCCGCCTCCGGTCGGTCGCTGCGCACCGGCAGCAGCGCCGCCGTCCGGTCGAAGACCACCAGCTTCACCGGCAGGCCTGAGGCCAGGCGTAGTTCCCCGCCCCGTGCCGTACCGTGCAAGGCCGTCTCCAGCGAGACCGCGTCGGTGAACCCGTCCGTCTCGTACACCGACCGCAGCACCACCCCCGGCTCCACTCCCAGCTCCCCCGAGGACATCTCGGTGCCCGTCAGGTACGGCGGCTTCGCCAGGTGCAGCACTTCCCCAGCACTTTGCTTCAGGAGCTGGGTGTAGCGCGCGGACACTTCCTCCTCGTGCTCCAGCACCTCCATCAAGTGCGCCGCCCGAGGACCCGACTTCGCCTCGTACTCCTCCTGCAGCCGCTCCAGGATCCCCTCGGCCGTGGCGAGTTGCGCCCGGCGGCGGGCCAGCACCGCTCCGAGCGACGAACGCGGCGGGCTCGCGGCCCAGCGCACCGGCCGCCCGTCGAGCCGTACCACCAGCAAGGCGCGTTCCAGCCGCCGCAGCGCTTCCTCGGCCTCGCGCGGCGAGATCCCGGCGGCCTCCGCGACCGTGGTCGCGTCCGCCGACGGTGATGCCACCAGATGCTCAAGCACCCGCCCGCTGATCGCGTCCAGGCCTGCTGCCGCCCATGGGCTGTCGGGGATGACGTTCATACGGCCTGACACTCCTGTGCGCGGGGCCGGCGCAAGGCCGGTCCAAGCAGATGCTAAGCCTGACGGGTTCCGACGGTGAGCCCGCCGGGACGGCTCAGCACATGTGGGCAGTTGCGCCAACACGAGCGTCGGCGGTCTTGTTCCGGCCGTCGCGTCCCGCGTTTCCGCTCACCGCCAGGGACGCTCCGCACGGTCCGCCTCGCCGGTCCGTGGGACGCACGGGTTGCATCGGCCGAGGCACTGCCGGCCCAGCACCCGCACGGAGGCGCCGCACCGTTGTGGGGGTGCGGCGCCGCCTTGCGTCCGTGCGCGGGATCGGCGTACGGGCGCGGATCAAGGGGCCGAGGATCAGCCGTCCGCTCTCAGCGCGACCTTCTCGGTGACCACCCGGTCGGCCCGCGCCACGACTTCGCGGGTGGCCGTGTCGTATCCGGAGGCGCCGACGGTGAGGGTGTGCCGGCCCGGTCCGGCCAGGAAGAGCGTGTAGAACCCGTCTCCTACGGCCGGGTCGTCCGGGGTGGACGTGGTGAGGACTCCGGCGTCCGGGGCGGAGGCGTCCGCGACGGTGGCGCCCACCACTCCCCTGCCGGTGCCCGCGTCGTTCACCGTGCCGGCGGCGAGCCCGCCGGAGACGGGCAGCAGCGTCCGGGCCTGGACGTTGACGTCGTCGATGGCCCAGTAGTAGCCCCAGTTCGCGACGAAGTGGAACCGCAGCTTCACGGAGGAGTCACCTGCGTACTTCCGCAGCGGGACCCGCACGGTCAGCTTCTGCGCATCTCCGGTGACCTTCGGTCCGGCCCAGACGTTCGCCCAGGTGGCGCCGCCGTCCGCGCTGGCGTCCACGGTCATGTGCTGCTGACTGATGTTGGCCAGATAGGCGGTGCCGAAGGTGAGTTCGGCGGACTGGGCGTCCGACAGGTCGTATGCCGCGGTGGTCAGGTAGGTGTCCTGGTGCGGGCCGAAGGGGCCGCTGTCGCTGTCGACCTCGGCGAAGGATCCGCTGCCCCCCGTGTAGTTGCCACGCTGGAGCGGGTCGTCGAACCGCCAGCCGTTGCTGGTGCCTTCGGCGTTCGTGACCGTCCATCCCCCAGGGGCTGCGACGGTGGAGTCGAACGTCTCGGTGCGGTCGGTGACCTGCTGGGTGTAGCCGACGGCGGTGGCGGCATCCGGGTCGGCCGTCAGGGAGACGTCAGCGGTCACGGCCTTGCGGGCCACCGTCACCTCACGCGTCGCGGCCTCGTATCCCGGCAGCACCGCGGTGACGTCCAGGGAGTAGTCGGCGTCCCTGGGCAGCAGGATGTCGTACGCGCCGGTCGCCGGGTCGGTCCACGCGGGGGCCTCGGGCGAACCCTCGACCGCGAGTCGCGCGTAGAGCGGCCAGCCGTGTCCCGAGCCGTCCTTGATCTTCCCCCGGACGTGGACGCGGTGGATCGGCTGGAGAGTCACGTCATGGGCCAGGGTCTGGCCCTCGGTGATCTCCACGGTGATCGGTTCGGTGGTCGTGTAGCCGAACATGGTGACGGTGAGGCCTTCCACCGTGCCGGCCGGCAGATTCAGCGTGTAGCTGCCGTCGGCGAGGGTGCTCGCGACATCGGCACCGGATCCCACGGTGGCCCCGGCGACGGGTTTGCCGGTCTTCGCGTCGGTCACGACACCGGACAGGATGCCACTCGGCCCACTGCGGAAGGCGGCCAGGCCGGACGGCGTACCGAGACCGGTGGGACCGTCGTAGCCGGCGACCGCTGTGCAGAGGTAGGCGGTGTCGCAGTCCCCGTTGGACCCGGTGGCGATGTCGTTCAGGCCCGCGCCGTCGCCCTTGTAGGGGTAGGAGTTGGGGTAGGTGGCGGGGCGGGGAGCGCCGGCCAGGGCGTAGACGGCCGCGATCAGCGGTGTCGAGGCGCTGGTGCCGCCGTAACGCATCCAGCCCGTCCCGGTGGAGCCGAAGCTGTGGTAGACGGCGAGGTTGTCGGCGACCGCCGAGACGTCGGCCACGCTTCGGCCCGCGCAGCCCGGGTCCGTCTGGAAGTCGGGCTTGGGCTGGTACGTGGCGCACCCGGAGCCGGGACCGTAGAAGTCCCGCTGCCACACGGTCTCCGACCAGCCGCGGGGGCTGTCCGGGTCGGCGACCAGGTCCGTGCCGCCGACCGAGGTCACGGTGGACAGGGTCGAGGGGAAGGACACCCCGTAGCCGTAGTCACCGCTGGCCGCGACGACGGCGACGCCGGGGTGATCGTAGTGGGCGCCCCAGGTCGACGCGTCGGCCGGCGAGTCCCCGCTTCTGCCGTAGGAGTTGGACACGTACTTGGCACCCATCGAGACGGCCAGGTCCACACCGGCCCCGAGGTTCTCAAGACCGGCGTTGTCCGTCTCCACCAGCAGGATATGCGCGTGCGGCGCGGCGGCGGACACCATGTCGAGGTCGAGGGCTATCTCGCCCGCCCACCCCTCGTCGGCCGGCGGGTACTTGGTGCCGCCCCGCTGGTCGACCTTCTTGAAGCAGCCGTTCTCCGTGGTGCACGGCGGCAGCCCGTACTGGCTGCGGTAGACGGCGAGGTCCGCTTCGGCGTTGGGGTTGTCGTTGGCGTCGACGATGGCGATGGTCTGCCCGCTGCCGCCGTCCGAGGGCAGGCTGTAGGCGCTCTGGATGTCCTGCGGGCCGAGCCCGGCCGGTGTCTGCGCCGCGCTCAGCCGCATCACGGGCTTCTCGTCGGCGGCGCGCATCGCGTAGCAGCGGGCACGGCCCTCGGCGGGAGCACCGCAGACGGGTTCGAGCTCCTCCGCCGGCTCGTCGGCCGGGGGTTCGACGGAGGTGGATACGGCGGGGGCTCCGGGCTCGGTGGCCGGCCGCGTCGGCGTGGTGGCGTCGGCTTGGGCCGTGGGGGCGGGACCGGGCCCGGCCGGGGTATCGGCCTGGGCGACGGGCTGGACGCCGAGGAGTGCCAGGGCAGTGAGGCCCAGGACCGCGGCGCTGCGGCGGAGTGCGCGGGGTACCTGGGGTGTGCCCCCGGCGCGCTTGACTATTTTCACGCATCACCTGTCATGACGTGCCCTCACATCGGGCGGAGGAAATAAGAAATCGTTCGTTCACGCATTCGCGCGGACGACCTATTAGCCGCCTGATCCCGATGGGGTGTCAATAGCTCTTCTGTTAAGAGCACATGTCGCACCCAGGGGTACGACGTCCCTGGTGACAGCGACGCTTCCCACTTGCGCAGCCTCACGAATGTCCTACGGACAGCGCTTGCCCGGGCCGTCCCGCGCGACGCACAATGAGAGCGGAACGGATGCGTCCGGTGCTGAAATGCAATGCCGTCCGGACGGGCCCGGATATGTTCACGCTTTTTCTTTCCCCATGTTGGGGAAGGCTTTGCTGAGCCGCGTTTCGGTTCGGTTTCCGGAAGGTTCGGCGCCTGCGCCCTTACGGTCTTGCTCGTGTCGATGAGCCGCGGCCTCCATCGAACAGGCTGCCGGCCGCGCAGCGATCGCCGTGACTGAGTGGTCGAGCTCGTAAGTCCTTCAGGGGTTGGCCTCTGGGCCTGGTGGATGCGATCGCGGGACGAGTCGCGAAGACCGGTGCGGGGGGCTCGACCCCGGCGAGACGGACCAGCTCCGAGCCTCTGCTCAGGGGCGGCCTGCCGCGGCATCGCGTTCACGCGGTCCCGTTGTTGATCTTCACGTACAGTGCGATCACATAGGTGCCTGGATCCGCGAGCACGGACGGATGCTGGATGCCCTGCCCTGCCCTGCCCTGCCCGGGCCAGGTCAGGTCAGGCCGGAGATCCAACCGCAGGGCAACGCGGCCCGTGTGCATGGCCGTTGGGCGCGTCCAGGAGCTTCGGAGAGGGTGGCGCTTTGATGGAGGTAGCCGTCGACGGCTTCGACGCGTCGCGTGGTGCGCGTTTGGCTGCCTACAGCGCCGTCTCCACATCGCTGGCGCTGTGCAGTGATCGCGAGCTGCGCGACCTCGTGGAGACGGCTGCGCCGATGGGCGCCGGGATCGGCGGGACCTCAGCATTGCTGGAGGTCGGCGGGACCCCGGTCTTCGTCAAGCGGCTGCCGCTGACCGATCTGGAACGGCGGCCGGAGAACGTCCGGTCCACGGCGAACCTCTTCGGACTGCCTGCCTTCTGTCATCCCGGCCTCGGGGTGCCGGCAGGGCCGAGCTTCGGGGCGTGGCGGGAGTTGGCCGTGCACATCATGACGACGAACTGGGTGCTCGCACAGGATCATGAGGGCTTCCCTCTGATGTATCACTGGCGGGTGCTGCCGCACCCGGGGCAGACCCTGCCCGAGGAGCTGGCGGACGTGGAGAAGGCTGTCGCCTACTGGGGCGGCGGACGGCAGGTGCGCCACCGGATCGAGGCGCTGCGGGATTCCTCGGCGAGCGTCGCACTGTTCGTGGAGTACATCCCGCAGAACCTGCACGACTGGCTGGACGTTCAGGTCAAGGCCGACGATGCGACGGCCGAACAGGCATGTGCCATGGTGACGAGGGAACTTGAGGCCGGGACCTCCTTCATGAACGCCCGCGGGCTCCTGCACCTCGATGGCCACTTCCAGAACATCCTGACCGACGGCAAGCGTCTGTTCTTCACCGACTACGGCCTCGCGATGTCCTCCCGGTTCGATCTGTCCAAGGAGGAGGCCGGCTTCTTCGCCGCACACCGGACGTACGACCGCTGCTACACCCTCACCCATCTGGTGATCTGGCTCGTCACCGCCTTGTACGGGTACGAGCGCGACGAGCGCAGCGCATTCGTGCGCGCCTGCGCCCAAGGGAATCCGCCGACAGGCATCGCGCCGCAGGTCGCGGAGATCCTCAGCCGACATGCCGCGCTCGCCGCACTGATGACGGACTACTACCGCGCGTTCCGCTTCGAGAGCAGGCAGGCCCCGTATCCCCTGGAGGCGATCCGCCGGCTCGCCGGTCCGGACAACAAGTCCCTCATCTGATGGGCCTGTGCGGCCAACAGCCGGGCTGAATAAGGGAGTCTCAGCGTGTGACGGTCCGCTACCCTTCCGTCGGCTGTTGCCGGGGCGGTCCGGCGGGTAACCCGGGCGCTGCGGCCCGTCGGGGGCCGGCGCGGTCTCCGGCTCGCCCATCCCGTCCGGGCTGACCCCCACCACGTCCCTCGGTTCCCTGACAGGCAGCTCACCAGGGAACCGGGCCGTGCTCGTCGAAGAAGCCGCCGGTCGGCCCGTCATCGGGCAGCGTGGCGAGCCGGACGACCACGGCCGCGCCGTCGGCCGCGGTGCGGGTGAGGCCGGGGAACGCGGTGGTGAAGTCGGTCGCACACGGCCCCGGATCGGCGGCGTTGACCAGGATGTTGCGGCTGCGCAGTTCCTTGGCGTACTGCACGGTCAGCGAGTTGAGCGCGGTCTTGGACGGGACGTACGCGGCCAACGGGGGCCGGGTTGTGAAGTAGTCCTCGGGATCGGTCATCCGGGCGATGGAGCCCAGTCCACTGCTGACATTGACGATCCGGGCGGCGGGGGAGCGGGCGAGCAGCGGCAGCATCGTGGTGGTCACGCTGATCACGCCGAACACGTTGGTCTCGAACACCTCGCGTACAGCGGACAGTTCGACACTGCCAGGGCTCTGGGCGGCGAGGTCGCCAGAGATGCCGGCGTTGTTGACCAGGATGTCCAGCCGGCCAAAGCGCTCCTCGATCCAGCGGGCGGCGGAGAGGACGCTGGCGCGGTCGGTGACGTCCAGGGTGACCGGGTACACCCGCGGGCCCAGGTCGGCTGCGGCTGCCGCACCGCGGTGCGGGTCGCGCGAGGCCAGCAGGACGTTCGTGCCGAGCGAGGCGAGCCGGGCTGCGACCTCGCGCCCGATGCCCTTGTTGGCACCGGTGACCAGGGCAGTCGTGGTTTCTGTCATGCGTTCAGCCAACCACGGGGGCGGCCGGGAGTTCCAACACCGACCAGGTACGCAGCGATACCGTGCGGGTATGGAAAGACTGGAGGTCCGCGAGCTCGTCTACTTCACGGCTGTCGCCGAAGAACTGCACTTCGGTCGGGCGGCCGCCCGGCTGGGGATGACCCAACCGCCGCTCTCCCGCGCCATTCAGCAGCTCGAACGACGGCTGGGCGTAGCCCTGTTGGAACGTGGCAGTCGCCGGGTCGCACTGACCGAGGCGGGGGCCGTCCTGCTCCGCGAGAGCCGTACGGTGCTCGACGCCGCGTCGGCCGCGGTGCGCCGCACCCGGCGGGCCGGCCGCGCCGACCCGCGTCTGGTCCTGGTCATCAAGCCGGGCGGCGACGGCGGCCTGCTGCCCGCGATCCTCGACGCCTATCAGGCTGAGCCGGGTGCGCTGCCGGTCGAGCTGGTGTGCAGCTTCGGCGAGCGTGAGATCTTCCTGCGGGAGGGTCGTGCCGACGCCGCCCTGCTTCACCGCCCCCACCACGACCTCACCGGCCTGGACACCCAGGACCTCCTGACCGAAACTCAACTTCTCGTGATGCCGAGGTCGCATCGCCTCGCGGGCCGTACCCGGGTTCGCCTGAACGACCTCGCCGGGGAGCCCCTGCCGCGCTGGCCGGGCGCACCTGAGGGTGACCCACCCGGCCCCGAGGTCCACGACCTCGGGCAGCTTCTCCACCTCATCGCCTTGCGCCGCATGGTCGCTGTCCTCCCCTCCTCCATCCGCGACCAGCTCCGCGACGACCTGGTCGCCGTCCCAGTCGATGATGCCGAGCCCACCACGCTCGTCCTCGCCTGGCCCGAGCACGCCACCTCCCCAGCCCTGGCCGCCTTCGTCCGCGCGGCCGCCACCGTCGCGGGCAAGGCGACGGGCCACGGCGGGTAGAGCGGGGAGACACGCGGGGTGAGAGGCGCCCTCGCTCATGCTCGCAGGCGTGCGAACACTCCAGGACGCCCTCACGGCCACCGTCGAGATCACACCTGGAGGCAGAACGACGGGCACCGGACGGCGAACCGATTACGCGGTCGACAATCCGAGCCGAGCCACTAGCACGGGGCGGCCCCCTTCACCGACGTCGGCAGCCCCGCCCTGGCCCACCGCAGGCGCTGCGTCCGTCCGCGACGCTTCACCCCGGTGCAGGTCGCCGAGGCCCTGGCCTGCCGAATGCGCCGACGCGGCAGCGCTCTGGCCCGCCTTGGCCCGCCTGGCCGCCTACGACGTCCACCCCGCCCCAGTCCTCGGGGGCTGCGAGCACTCACAGAGGAACGCAGCACTAGACATCGCCGATACGGCTCCGCGCCGCCGGCACCATCCTGCCCATCACGACGGCAAGCACCGCTCCGAGGACGCTGACGCCCACCAGGGTCAGCCAGATCGCGGCTGCCCCGGCGGACAGCAACCCGGAGAGCGCGATCGGGGCGATCGTTCCCGCGACCGTTACGGCGAATTGGTTGAGGGCCAGGTACCGGCCCCGCAGAGCGTCTGGGGCGCTCTCCGCGGCGACCGTCGACGTGAGGGGACCACCCAGGATCTCACCGAGGGTGTAGCTGCCCGCACCGAACAGTACGACGGCGACCGCGAGGGCGAGCACGGCCACGCGGTCGGCGGCGAGGAACAGGAGGTAGCCGGCGGCAAAGCAGACGTGCCCCACGACGAGGACGCGACTGCGGACCCGTCCGCTGAGCCGGCCGACGACGACGGCCTGGCCGAAGCCGACCATCAGGGTGTTGAGGGTGAAGACCGCCCCGGCCGTCCAGCCCGGCAGCCCCAGCACGTCCACGGCGTAGACGGGTATCGCGATGTTGAGGGTGAACAACGAGAGGGCGAAGCACAGTTGATGTCCGACTATGGGCAGGTACCGCCGGTCCCGGAGCACGCGCCGCCATCCTCCGGCAGCGTCGCTGCCCACTTCCGGCCGAGTGCTCGGTACGGACCGCATCAGGGCGAAGGCGGTGAGGTAGGACACGGCGTTGATGGCCACGATCGCGGCGTAGGCGCCGTGGGTACCGATACTGACGGCGACGGCGGAGAGGAGCCCGCCGAGTGCGTACCCGAGGTTGCGCACGGACCCGAGGAGGCCGAACCAGCGCTCGCGTTGGCCGGGCGCCGCCAGCGCCGTGACGGTCACGCCGTAGCAGCCGGAGAACACCGCCCTCCCGGCACTGTTCAGCCACGCACAGATGACGATCTGCCAGGTTTGTCCCACGAGGAGATACCCGGCGAAGCCGAGCGCCTGCGCCAGGTTTGCCGCTTGCAGCACCAACTTGGTGCCGTACCGGTCGATCAGTCCTGCGACCAGAGGACCGGCTGGGAGCGCCAGCAGTCCGGCCATCGTCAGCGCCGCGCCCACCTGCACCAGCGTCAGCGAGGTCGCGGCCAGGAAATACAGCATCGTCACGGGGATGAAGACGCCGGTGCCGATCGAGTCGATGACGATCGCCGCGACGAAGCGGCCGTGTCGAGCCACCGAGGGACGGACCGGGGAATTGGTATGAGCCACGGCCCAGACGGTATAGATTTTATACCGGTATCCACAACGCTACCGGGAGTTGCGCATGGGTAAGGCCTACAACGTCATGGCGGCGACCTGCCCCAGTCGCACCGTCCTGCATCGGATCGGGGCGCGTTGGACGGTGTTCGTCGTCAACGCGCTCGACACCGGTCCGATGCGATTCACCGAGCTCAAAGCCCACATCCGGGGGATCACCCCCAAAGCGCTCACGGAGACGCTTCGCGCGATGGAGTACGACGGCCTGATCTCTCGCACGGAGATCCCCGCACATCCCCCGCACGTCGAGTACGCCCTCACCGACCTCGGCCGGTCGCTGCTGTCACCCCTGCGTGCCGTGCGGGAGTGGGCCGAGCGCCACGTCCCCGACATCGAACGCGCCCGCGCAGAAGCCGACTCGCCACGGTGACGTGGTTCGCCTGTCCGGCAACGAAGCGCATGGCTGTCGCGCCGGGCAGGGCTGTTCAGCAGGAGCGGCGCCAGGTGAAGTGCGGCTGCCGGCCGGCTGCTCCTGAAAAGGCGTGGCTCCCGGGTAGTCCTGATGCGACAATCCGTCCGCAACTTGATCCACATCCGCGTCCCGGAGGTCCGCATGGACATCGCCTCGCTGCTGCCGTTGGCCACGTCCCGGTTGTCGCTGCGTCTGTTCACTCCCGGCGACGCCGACGACCTGTACGCCTACCAGAGCCTGCCGAGCGTGGCGCGCTACTTGTACCGGCCGGCGCACACGCGTGAGCGCAGCGAGCAGGTTGCCGCCGAGCGTGCGGCGCAGACGGCCTGGCGCGCCGACGGGGACAAGCTGGCGCTCGCTGTCTGCCGAAGCGATGAGCCCGGCCTCCTGGGAGAGGTGAGCCTCACCCTGGCCGATGCCCGCGCCGCCCAGGCCGAGATCGGCTGGACCCTCGACCCGGGTCACGAGGGACACGGCTACGCGACCGAGGCGGCCGCGGCGCTGGCCGGGTTCGCCTTCGACACGCTGGGCGTGCACCGGCTCTACGCACGGCTGGATGTGGAGAACACCGGGTCCGTGCGGGTCTGTGAACGCCTCGGGATGCGCCGGGAGGCACACCTGGTCGAGAACGACCTCGACGGGGATCGCTGGGGCAGCGAGTACATCTACGCGGCGCTGGCCGCTGATCTTTCCAGTCGATCAGGCGATTGAGCCCGACCCTGCCTCCTGGGTCGTCTTCCGCTGTCCGGTCGCGTCCCTGACCTGGTGGTTCCAGTCGACGACCTCGCCGGGATCGATGCCGAGCACGAGCCAGTGCCCGGTCTTCGTGGTCACTTCCTCACCGAGAACGATCAGGAAGTCATCGGTGGCCAGATGCCCCCATGCGCCGGGTGGCGCGGCGGAGTTGTGCTCCGTCGTCGCGATGAAGTCGAGTCCGGCCGCGCGCGCCCGAACGGCCAGCTCCTCAGGTGTGAGCTCTCCGTCCGAGTGGACGGAGTGGATGTGGCAGTCGCCGCGATACCAGGCCGTCCCGCGTCCGACCGCCCGCGCCCGCGGGAAGCTCGCACTCGACACGGCTCTCCCCCGAACAGTCCTGTGAACAGTCCTGTCGAGCCAACGCGTACCCAGAGGGATCAGTTCCTTCGCATCCCGCTCAGCGCCCCTCGGCGTCGGAGGGCCGGCCGGGACAGCGGCGGTCCCATCGAAAGCAGCGGGACTACGGTGCCGACAGGGCTGTGCGCTCGGCTCCTTCCAGCCAGTCGGTGTACCAGCGGTCGAACCTCACAGGCACAGCGTCGTCGTCGAGAAGTGGCACGAGGTCGGCGTCGTCCACCCGGCAGTCGGACCAGACCGTGCCGCGGTGACTGCCGCTGATGATCAGCCACTCCCTCTGTGCGCAGCCCAGGTGCGAGATGACGATGGCGCCGGAGGTGCGCTCCGGGGTGAACATGACGGCCTCCCACCGCTCGTCCCACGCCTCGATGGCGTCGTCGAAGTCCTCGATCTCGTCGAAGTCCTCTTCCTCCGGGCGTTGGGCAAGGAGGTCGTCGAGCAGCTTCCGGGGCGGGCCCTGGTCGGGAAAGGGCTGGTCAAGCCTTGACAGGTCGGCCAGGTCCGCGCCGTCGCCTTCCCAACGCCAGCGGCCCCGCACGCGCCGGACCGGGAACAGGCCGTACGCGGGGCCCGCGCCACCCGCGCCCACGTGGAGCAGGAAGGCCCGGTACTCCTCCGGTAGCCGTACTCCTGTCTGAGCCTCGAGTTCGGCAAGCTCGCCCCGGGTGAGCGGCTCCTCCACGACCCACTTGTGCCCCCATGCCCCGAACACCTCGCCGCTCCCAGGCCCCGCCCCCGCCGCCTCGACCCGCTGACGTACGCCCGCCCACCGCTGATCAGTCATGCGCAGACCGTACGTGCGGCCACCGACACCTGGGTCGCGGGGACCACTGCTGCCGTCCTACGCGCTTACGGACTCAGGAGCGGCAAGAGGCCGGGGTGTCGGTTCAGGCGCCGGCGCCGCCGTCCACCGGCACGATCGCGCCGGTCACCATCGAGGCACGGTCGCTGAGCAGCCACGCAGCCACCTGGGCCACCTCGCGGGGCTCGATCATGCGGCCGAGCGGCATCCCCGTCGTTATCCTGTCGACGATGCCGGGCGTTGCCGCCTCCCACGCGTCGATCATCTCGGTGGCGGTGCCACCGGGGGTGATCCCGTTCACTCGGATGCCCTCCGGGCCCCAGGTGACGGCCGCGGTCTCGGTGATGCTGTTGAGTGCCCGCTTCATCGCACCGTAGGCGGGCAGCGCGGGGTTCGCGCGGCGGCTGCCGATGCTGGAGGTGTTGACGATCGCGCCGCCGCCACTTCGGCGCATGAGTGCGGCTTCGGCGGTCATGGCGGTCCAGTGCGAGCGGAAGTTCACGGCGAACTGCTCGTCGATGTCCTCGTCGGTCGTGGTGTCGAGCGGCCCGGGCTGCTGGATCGCGGCGCCGTTGTTGAAGGCGCCGTCGAGCCGGCCGTGCACCTCCTCGACACGGTCGACCGCCGCGCGGATGCCCGCACGGTCGGCGAGGTCCAGGGTGACGGCATCGGCGACGCCCCCGTCGGCGCGGACCTCGCTGACGATGCGGTCGAGGGCGTCGGTGCTGCGGGCGGCGAGCACGACGGCGGCACCCTCGGAGGCGAAGAGCCGGGCTGCGGCCGCCCCGATGCCGCGGCTGGCACGGTGATGAACACGACCTTGCCGGTGAGCAGGCCGATGGGTGCGGATTCGGTGTTGTTCGTCATGACGTCAGTGTCGGTGCGGCCTGCCGGCCGCATACAGGCACAGGCAGTACCAGGATGTGTCGCCTCGCAGCGCGCAGACTGGGGGTATGAACAAGCAGGAGCTCGGGGCGTTTCTCCGTAGCCGTCGCGAGCGGCTTCGGCCGCAGGACGTCGGCCTCCCCTCCGGACCGCGACGCCGGACACCGGGTCTGCGCCGCGAGGAGGCCGCGGTCCTCGCGCACATCTCCACGGAGTACTACGTGCGGCTCGAGCAGGGCAGGGCGCCGCGACCGTCGGGTGAAGTCCTCGCCGGGATCGCGGGCGCGCTGCGGCTCACCGACGCCGAGTCCGACCATCTCCACATCCTCGCGGGAACCGCCCCGACCCGTACCGGGGTGCACCGGCGGGACGTCCGCCCGAGCATCCTCGCGCTCCTTGAGCGGCTGCCGCAGACGGCCGCTTTCGTGACGTCCGCCGCGTTCGAGGTGCTCGCGTGGAACGATCTCGCGGCCGCACTCATGGAGGACTTCGCCGGGCTGGCCCCGAAGGACCGCAATCTCGCTCGCCGAGCGTTCCTCGGGGCGGCGCGGGGCGAAGTGCCGCTGTACGGGGTCTCCGATGCCGCGGAGTTCCGCCACCACGTCGTCGCGGGTCTCCGCTCCACCCTCGCCCGCTACCCCGCCGACCCCACAGTGCGCGAACTCGTGGACGAACTCTGCGCCGCAAGCCCCGAATTCGCCCGGCTCTGGGCGCGGCACGACGTGCAAGCCGCACCGATGCTCACGAAGACCTTCCGCCACCCGGCCGTCGGGGAGATCACCGTCGACTGCGACACGCTCACCCTCACGGACCGCGGGCAGAACCTCGTGCTCTACAGCGCGCCACCGGGGTCTCCCGGCGCCGATGCCCTGGCTCTTCTGAGTGTCCTTGGAGCCGAGGCCGGTGCCCCTCTGCGGTAGCGACGCGGCCGACCACGGTGGACACCGTCGCCGGCCGGGCGGTGAGTCGTCGCCCCGTTCTGGTCGGGTGGGGCAGACCGCCCCCGCACTGCCGGACCCTTTCCGGTCGCCGCCCTCCGCAACTGACAGCAGGCTGAAGGCGGCAGTCCCGAAGCACTTCGAAGCGAAAGCAAGGAGCAACCATGCGGTATCGCAAGCTCGGCAGTTCGGACCTCGAGGTTTCGGAGATCTCGCTCGGGTCCTGGCTGACCTACTCCGGCGGCATCGAGGCCGACAAGACCCGGGCCTGCACGGAGGCGGCCTTCGACGCGGGCATCAACTTCTTCGACACCGCGAACGTCTACGGGCAGGGAGCCGCGGAGGCGGCCTGGGGCGAAATCCTCTCCACCCGCCCCCGCGACTCGTACATCCTGGCCACGAAGGTCTACTTCCCGATGTCGGACGATCCGGCCGACCAGGGGCTGTCCCCCCAGCAGATCGCCCGGCAGATCGACGCCTCCCTGACCCGTCTGAAGACCGACTACGTCGACCTCTACCAGGCGCACCGGTTCGACCCGTCCGTTCCCGTCGAGGACACCGTCGAGGCGTTCCGCCAGGTCGTCGAGGAGGGCAAGGCCCGCTACATCGGCTTCAGCGAGTGGACGCCGGAGCAGGTTCAGGCCGCCATCGACATCGCCGGCCCCGGCCTGTTCGTCTCCTCCCAGCCCCAGTACTCCATGCTCTGGCAGGCCCCCGAAGCCGAGATCTTCGCGCTGTGCGCCGCGAACGGCATCTCCCAGATCGTCTGGTCCCCCCTCGCCCAGGGGGTGCTGACCGGCAAGTACAAGCCTGGGCGCCCCGTCCCCGAGGGCAGCAGGTTCGCCTCCGCCGACATGGCGGTCTCCCAGGACCTCGTCTACAGCGACACCACCCTCGAAGCGGTCCAGCGTCTCGTTCCGATCGCGGAGGAGGCCGGGATGAGCCTGCCCACCCTCGCGCTGGCCTGGATCCTGCGCCGCACCGAGGTCGCCTCCGCCATCACCGGGGCCTCCCGCCCCGAACAGGTCCACGCCAACGCCGCCGCCTCCGGGGTAGAACTTTCCGGAGACCTGCTCACGGCCGTCGACCAGGCCCTCGGCGACGCGCCCGTCACGGAACCAGTCCTTGCTCCCGGGGCCCAGGCCGGCATCACGCACCGCTGACCGGGTCCAGCCTCCCTGCCACGCCATCGCAGCAGTAAGGGGAAGCACGGGCTTCTCTCGTGATCCCGGACATCCCGAGGTCAGTCGCAACGGAGGCGTGCAGATGCCGGTGCCTCGGCTTCGGCGTCTTTCAGAGAGCCGAAGCCGAGGCCGGCAGGCCGTCGAAGTCCCGCTCCAAGCCGGCTGCCGCCTGCTCGACACCGAGGCGGGCAGCGTCGGGGCACGGTCACAGCGCGGCGGAGGCGCTCTCCTCAGGGGGTGCCGATGCGCCCCACGGGTCGTGCGTCAGCGAGGGGACTTGCCGGTTGCCGGGGCGGTTGGCGCGTAGCGGCAGGTCGTCCCGGCGTCGATGACGCTCCGAGGCGGTGAGGTCACGGACGTGGACGTTCACGCGGCGGGTTCACCACCAGGCTTCTCAAGAGGCACCGCGCTGCCGCCACCCGGTATGACGAACTCGCCGTTCGCTACGAGGCGGCTGTGCTGGTCGCACTCGTCGACGAACGGCTGTACGCGGCATGTGGCCACGCCTCAAGCCCACACGTGAACACGCCTCAAGCCCACACCGCTTTGACCACGGCATGGCCTGCCGAAGCCGCCTGCCCGTAGAACTCTCGCAACTCCCGGTGGTGTTCGAGGTGCTCCTGCCTGGTCCAGCCGAGGGCGCTGAACCTGGCATCGACGACATTCCACAGATCATCGAAGGAAAGAGTCGTAAGGAAACGCGCGGCCTGCGACACTCCGGACGGCTCCAGAAGCATCAGCGGGGGATCGGATGGGTCCGCATCAGCGCTGTGGGGCACGGGGCGGCCGCCGTAGATCGGCAGTGTCCAGGGCTCGTCGGCGTCTTTGGAGAGGGCACCGGCCGCGGCATAGAAATCGTTGACAGCCTGCCAGCCCTTGTTGATCGAGTGGGCGATTCCTGCTGCGTACTCGGCTTCGTCGTTTTCCCAAGCTTCAGACATGAACGCGGCGAGCCAGGTGTGGTCGTCGCGGATGCCGGACTCGGCCACGGCACGAAAGTGCAGGTAGATGCTCACTACGAAGAATCCCTCAGCTCGACGACCCCCCTGTCGGGTCGAACGGACAGAACCTACTTGAGGACCTGACCCTGTGGGTCGTCGATGCCGATTCGCGCCGTCCGGCAGGACCTCCGGTACACAGCCTCAACCGTTCTTCATTTACCAGAATCCTCCGGGCTTGCCGATGACTCGAGGGTCTCGGGGCGTTGGACGGTCTTGCCGACGCTTCGGCTTTGCCGTCGCCGAAGCCCTCCTGCGACGGATCCCCTCCGGGACCTGAGGCCGGGCGACCGGCTGCCATCTACGCGCAACCTACCTCCCCTGTGGCCAGAGCGGACGCGGCGGCGCGTCACTGCCATAGATCGGGTGAGCCGCCCAACTGGCCTTTTCCAAAGCGTCTTTGGCCCACCGCCGAACCTAGGTCCGCGGGCTTGTAGGCTCCGGCCATGGACATTGGACCCCTTGAGCCTCATGGTGTCGAACTCATAACCGGGCTCGTTTGCTTCGGTGTTGTATTCGGCGTGCTTGCAAAGTTTCTCCTTCCTCGCGTCGAGAAGGTTATGGCGGAACGCGAAGATGCCATCGGCGGCACTCTTGACCGTGCCACGGCGACCCAGCGCGAAGCCGACACCATCCATGCCGAGTACAAAGCGCAACTCGCTGAGGCCTACCGAGAACTCGCCGCAACGCGCCAAGAGGCCCGGGAGCAGGGCGCCGCGATCATCGCCGCCGCTCGGGAAGAAGGACAGCGGCAGCGGGATGCCCTCGTGACAGACGCGCACGCCCAGCTGAACGTGGACAGAGCCCTCGCTGCAGCCGCTTTGAACGAGCACGTCCGGTATCTCGCCGTGGAGCTTGCGAGCCGAATCGTCGGAGAGCCCCTTCACGCCTTCGCCCACGACAACGACGTCATCGACCGGTTCCTCGACGAGCTGACCACAGAGCCTTCCCAAGGCCCCACGCCCTGAACCTGGCTTGGTTGCTGCTTCTTCCGGTCTCGAACTGGTTCGCTCACCTGGGATTCGCCGGAGGTGGGGGCGGCCTTCGTCCGATCATGTGCTCGGGCAAGGTGCACGTGACCAAGACGAAGGCCGTGAGAGTGAGCCTGCTGCCTGATGCCGTCCGGAGGGAAGCGCTCGCGGAAGACGACGGAGGGCCTGCCGCATGGCAATCGGGCCACCGGCCGCGATACGAGCGTCGTGTGCGTACGAGGACCCGGAGCGGATGCTGCGGCCCTCACCGGCAAAGTGATCAGCGCACTCGCGGACGCGCGAGCTGCTCGGGCGGTACGGGGCCCTGCCGGGGGTGCCGGCCTGGCGGCGGTGCCGGTCCCGTGGGGAAGCGAAACCGGCACCGAGGCGGGTCAGCCTGGCCAGGTGCCCGTGAGGCGGCGCGTGGCCACCGCGCCCGAGCGCTCAACCGCGGCCTTGACGACCGCGAAGATCGCGCCCTGGATAGCTGCGGCCAGCAGGATCTGCGGCCACGACCGGTCCTCGTCCGTGGCGTCGGGGGCGTCGCCCTCACCCTCGACGATCTTCCAGGTCTGCTTGAACGCGGCGCCCGCGAGCATGCCGCTCACCGCGCCCAAAGCCATGCTGACCGGCTTGTAGGCGATCTTGGACGCTTTCATCGGCGCCCCCGGCCACGACGCACCAGCAGGACGGCGGCCAGTGCCGCGCCGCCCGCCAGGAGGGGCTTGCGGTGGGCGCGGGCGAACGCCACCGCCCGGTCGGCCTTGGCGAGCAGGGGATCGGGGGTCTTCTCCGCCGCGTACTGTCCTGCCCGGGCCGCACCCTCCCGCACCTGCGCCGCGGCCTGCACGGTCTTCTCCCGTACGGGCTCCGGGGTCTTCTCCTTGACGAGCTGCGCTGCCTGCTCCGCCTTCTCCCGGATCTGGTCGGCCATCAGGGCCGCCTTCTCCGACGCCTGTTCCTTGGCGGCCGCGGCCTTCTCCTTGGCCTGCGCCTTGACGTCGGCCTTGGCGGCCAGGGCTTCGACGGTCTGCCCGAGTTCGTCGCGGGTCCGCTCGACCTGCTCGCGCAGTTCCTCGGAGTGGGAGGCGTCGGGAACGGGGGTGCCTATGTTGGTCCTGGACTCTTCGTTCATCGGTGTGCCTTTTCCTTGATCTCGGCCAGATCGGCCTTGACGCTGTCGACGGTCTGCTCGGGAGCGGGGGATCCGGCCTCGGCGATCTGCTTCTTGCCGGCCAGTGCGGCCACGGCGGCCGCCACCGCCAGTACCGCCGTGACGATGAGGGCCGATGCCCACACCGGCAGGACCAGCGAGAGGGCCACGATGCAGGTCGCCATCAGCGCCTGGGCGGCCAGCATCCCGATGAAGCCGGCGGCGCCGAAGAGGCCACCGCCCTTGCCGTACCGCTTGCCCTTCTGCGCCATTTCCGCCCTGGCCAGCCGCATCTCCTCGCGGACCAGCTCCGACATCTGTTGCGAAGCGCGCGAAACCAGGCCGCCCACCGAGTCGTCGGCGGCGTGGGCCTGTCGCTCCACCGTGCTCATGTCGAGGTCACCTTGCCTTCCTCTGTCTGTCGGGATCGTCGGCCGCGCGTGACGTCCGACGCGACGTCAGCCGTCATCTCGCATCTCCCAGCCGTGCACGCCTTGTCCGGGCTCGCCTACCCCGCAACCGCCCGCACACCCGTCCCGGACGGAACGACCTCCTGGGGTGGAGGAGTTTGGGCCCTCACCACGCGCGGTGGCCGGTCCCGCCACGGGCCCCGGTCCGCACCCGGCGGCGCGCATCCCGTCGATCAACCGCCGCGGGCACACCGACGGCCGGCCCCGCACCGCGACCGGCGCAACCCCGCCTCGGGGGCGGGGTGATCGTCCAGATGACCAGAGGGGGGTGCTGGGCGGCCCCGGTGTCAGTGCTCCCCCAGGGGCCGGTGGGCGCGGGGCGGCAGGAAGGACCTGCGTCGCTCGGGCCCGGACCTGTTCATGGTCGTGCCGGCGCGCCCCCGCCATGCTGTGGCGACGCCGCGGGCAGTTCCACCGTGATGCGGAGCCCGCCGCCGGAGCGCGGGGCGAGAGTGAGCGTTCCGTCGTGTGCGTGGGTGATGGACTTGGCGATCGCCAGGCCGAGACCGACCCCGGGGTGATCCGTGTGCCGGCGCTCGGTGCCGCGCTGGAACGGCTCGGTGAGTGTCGCGACGAGCTCCGGGGCGACCTCCTCGCCGGTGTTCTCGACGGTGAGCAGCACCGTCTCGGGGCTGACCCGGGTGGTCACCCATACGCTGCCCTGTTCGGGTTGGTTGTGGACGATCGCGTTGTGCGTGAGGTTGGTGACGAGCTGCAGCAGGAGCGCCGGCGATCCGATCGTGGGGGCGATGTCTCCGTCGGTCTCCAGGGTGACGCCATGCTTTTCCGCGAGAGGAAGGAGCGTTTCGGCGGATTCTTCCGCCACGAGGGACAGGTCCACGCGCTCCCGCGTGAAGGACTGCCCGTTGACCCGGCTGAGCAGAAGCAATGCTTCAGTGAGGCCGATGGCCCGGGTGTTGACGTCGTGAAGGCGGTCGATGAGGGGGTCGGCGGCCCGGCTCGGATCGGCACGGGCCACGTCGAGGAGTGACTTCGAGACCGCGAGCGGGGTGCGCAGCTCGTGGGAGGCGTTGGCCGCGAACCTCTGCTGTTCACCGACGTGCGCCTCGAACCGAGCGAGCATCACGTCGAAGGCGTCCGCGAGTTCGCGGAACTCGTCCTGGCGGCCAGGCAGCCGGATGCGGTGGGAGAGTGATCCGTTAGCGGCCGTGCGGGTGGCGTGCATGATGTGGTTCAGCGGGGCGAGCATGCGGCCGGCCAGGAGCCACCCTCCCCCGAGCCCGAACAGCAGGAGGAACAGCATCGTCATGGCCGCCATCGGAGCGAAGTCACGCGCGACGGAGAGTTCGTAGTCGGGCATGAAGATGAGCCCGATGTGCTTCACACGGGTGAGGAACAGCCACCCGGTCATGAGCATCAGGGCGCCGGCCAGCATGAGGAATCCGGTGTAGCTGAGGGTGAGCTTGAGGCGGACGCTCGGTCCGGGCCGCCTATCCACGGTGCGCTCCCTCACGGCCGTTCCCGGGTGCTGTGTCGATGCGGTAGCCGACGCCGGGCACGGTCGCGATGATCCAGGGTTCGCCGAGGCGCTTACGCAGTGCCGAGACGGTGATGCGCACAGCGTTGGTGAACGGGTCGGCGTTCTCGTCCCACGCCCGTCGCAGAAGTTCCTCGGCACTGACGACACCGCCTTCCGCGGCGACGAGGACTTCGAGTACGGCGAACTGCTTACGGGTCAACGCCACATAACGGTCGTCCCGGTAGACCTCGCGACGGAATGGATCCAGGCGCAGGCCCGCGACTTCCCGCACGGGAGGCCTGGCGTGCGCGCGCCTACGGTCGAGTGCTCTGAGTCTGAGCACCAGTTCCCGCAGCTCGAAGGGTTTGGTGAGGTAGTCGTCGGCGCCGAGTCCGAACCCGGATGCCTTGTCGTCGAGGCGGTCGGCCGCGGTGAGCATGAGGATCGGCATGCCGCTTCCGGAGGTGCCGATGCGTTTTGCGACCTCGTCCCCTGAGGGTCCGGGGATGTCGCGGTCGAGGACCGCGATGTCGTAGGTGTTGATGCGCAGCAGTTCCAGCGCGGTGTCGCCGTCACCCGCGATGTCGGCCGCGATCGCCTCCAAGCGCAGGCCGTCGCGGATGGCTTCCGCCATATATGGCTCGTCCTCGACGATCAACACACGCATGGGGTTGATGCTACGAGTCGACGCATATCGTCGGCGTATCGAAAAGCACATACGCGCTGGAAACACCGGGCTGCCTTGAATGGCGGCATGCATCGCCCGGCACCTCCGACACGGACGGCACCCCACGGGACAGCCCTGCGCTCTCTGCTCACGACAGCCGCCGTCCGGCAGCAGCTGAAGCACCCGGCCTCCTGGTCGTCCGCTCACCTCGATGACCCGAGGGTCTGGCTGCCCGCTGGGTGGCCCCTGCGGACGTGCCTTCCCCTGTGGGGGGAACGCGGTCGCCCCAGGGCAGTCAGGTGGGACGGTCTGTCCGGCGACCGTCGACAGGTGCCCGATCATGTATGCCGACCCCACCCAGGACCCGAGGACGCAGCAGTGACCGCAGTGAGCGAGGACAGACGATGACGCAGGTCGACACGGCGAAGACCGGACAGGGTGGCGCCGGCCGCCGGGGCACCGGCTCCCGTGCCGGGCGCGCGGGCATCCGCCGGGTGGTAGATGCCCTCTCCCGGCCCGGCCCCTGGAGGCGCGGCCTGGTGCTCGCGGCGTCGGCGGTGCTCCTGGGGCTGGTTCTGCTGCTGCACGCGCACATCACGGACCGCGGGGGGCTCGGCAGTCTGGTGGAGACCTGCCTGCCGTGGTTCGGCCTGGTCGTCCCCGTCCTGCTGATCGGGGCACTGTGGCGTCGCTCCGTCTCCGCGGTCGTCGCGCTGCTCCTGCCCGGCGTGGTGTGGCTGGACCTCTTCGGCGGGCTGTTCGGCGGCGGGTCCCACGCGGCAAGCGACACCGGCCTCACTGTGGCCGAGCACAACGTCGCCGCCGGCAACCCCGACCCGGCCGGCACCGCCCGCGACCTGGCAGCCTCCGGGGCGGACGTGCTCGCCCTGGTGGAACTGACTCCGGAGGCCCTGGTTCCGTACGAGAAGGGCTTGGCGGGGGCATACCGGTACCACACGGTGCAGGGCACGGTCGGGTTGTGGAGCACGTTCCCGCTGTCGGAAGTCCAGCCGATCGATATCACCGACTTCGGGCCCCTGGCGGCCACCAAGCCGGCCGACGTCAAGCTGGTCTCCAACCGAGCGCTGCGCGCCACCGTGGCCACGGGCCAGGGCCCCCTGACGGTGTACGTGGCCCACCTGGGGTCCGTACGGCTGATGCCCAGAGGCGGCTTCTGGACGGACAGCAGGGACCGCGACGCGCAGGCGCTCGCCGAGGCCGTCGCCGGTGAGCGGAACGAGCGGGTCGTACTGCTAGGGGACCTCAACGGCACCACGGACGACCGCGCACTCGACGGCCTCACCTCACAGTTGCGCTCCGTCCAGGCCGAGGCCGGGGACGGCTTCGGCTTCACCTGGCCGACGCGGTTCCCGGTGGCGCGGATCGACCAGATCCTGGTCCGCGGCGTGGAGCCGACGAGCTCCTGGGTGCTGCCGGCCACCGGCAGCGACCACCTGCCGGTCGCTGCCGGCATCAGCTGGTGACTGCTTTGCTCCTTGCTCCTTGCTCCTTGCTCCTGCGGTAGGGATGGGCGGGCTCGGGGGGCAGCGGAGCACACCCGTCCGGTCGTGGTCCGCCCGGCTCCGTGAGCTCTGCCGGGCCGGTTACAGGGGAGCGTCGGCCAGGGCGACGGTCAGTGCGTCCTCGTCCCGCGTGAGGTGCTCGATCGTGACCGAACCGGCCGCACCGTCGTAACTCCCGGTGCCGCCGGTGATCGCGAAGACGTGTGACCACTGCCGCGCATTGGCCGGCAGTTCGGTCACGGCAGGAAGGGGTCGCTGGAAGGCGGTGGCAGCCGTGATCATGCCGTCGTCGAGGTTCAGGACGAGTGTCGCCATGACGAACGAGCCGTCCGGCCCCACGGTGACGGGCAGGCAGTGCGCGTTCTCGGTGCCCACGCTGCGGCCCTCGGCGTCCGTCAGGTCGTACCGGACGAAGTACGGGATGCCGGCCGTGAGCACGTCCGGGATGTTCGCGCCGGTACGCGTGCCCTTCAGGGTGATCTGACGGGCGGCTTCGCGTGCCGCGTGGGCGGTGCCACCGGTTCCGGCAACCAGTCCCCCGGCGATTGTCGCCGCCGACGCCAGTTGCAGAATGCTCCTGCGCTTCATGTCAGTCATCGCCTGCCTCACACCCCTGCTCCTCGTGTGTCCGGGCACGCTCGCACCCCACAGGTAACGGTCCTCGAGAGCAGAACGGGTCGCCCCGTGCCCGCAATTCACCGGAACGCAGGAACGCGGGAACGCGGAAACGCGGAAACGCGGAAACGCGGGAAGCGGTCGGGGAGACGCTCCACCGCAGGGTGGCTCCACCGCGAGCCGGTTGCGCGGCGCCCTTCACCTTCCTGCGCGGTCGAGGGCGTCGCGTAGTTGGTTTCGACTGCTGATACCCAGCTTCGGGAACACTTGATAGAGGTGGAAACCGACGGTTCGGGCGGACAGGAACAGCTGCTCGCCGATCTGCCGGTTGGTCAGACCCGTCGCCGCCAGACGTGCGATCTGCAGCTGCTGGGGCGTCAAACGCTGTGCTGCGTCGGGCCCGTCCTCCACGCCGCGCACAAGTACCCGGCAGGCGCGCAGCTCCCCCATCGTCCGCTCCACCCACGGGCGCGCCCCCAAGCGCTCGAACACCGTCAGCGCTCTCGCGAGCTCGCCGCGCGCGTCACCCACCCGGCGTCTGCGACGCAGCCACTCTCCGAATTCCATGGTGACGACCGCCCGTTCGAAGGGCCACTGCTCGGCAAGCGGGTCCTCCACCACCGCGCGGAACAGCGCCTCCGCCTCGTCCCCCTCGCACAACAGGGCCCGCGCGCGCCCCACGATCAGTCGCACACGCGGTGACATCCCCTCGCCCAATTGCCGCTCCACCGAGTCCACGACCACCGCCGCCTCCGGCTGCCGCCCCACCCGGACCGCAGCGGCGGCAAGGTCCCCCACGCCGTAGAAGGAGCAGTGATAGTGCACAGGCTGCGGATCCGGGCCTGCGGTGAACAGCCCCCGCAGCGACTCGAACTCCATCGAGCGATCACCTTCCACGGCCGCCACCGCAGCCCGCACCATCGCCGCACGCACCCCCAGCGCACGCCGCTCCGACACGTCCGTCCCCGCGGCTGCCTGCTCGATCAGACTCCGCGCCTCGTCCGTGTCCCCTCGCAGTGCCGAAATCATCGCATCGACGTACAGCGCCGCCCACTCCACCGTCTCCAGGTGGTTCTCCGCGGCCACCCGCCGTGCTTCCCCGGCGGACGCCCGAGCGGCGTCCCACGCTCCGGCATCCAGCTGCGCCAACGCCAGCAACTGTGCCAGCACCACGTCGGACCCCACAGCCGTCACCGTGCGCAGATGCTCCAGCGCCGAGCTGATCCACCGCACGGCCGATGCCGTGTCGTCCAGGACCCAAGCAGCTCCACCCAGCAGCTTTATCCGGTAGGGCTCCCCGTCCACCTCTGCTGCCGCCCGGTCCAGCAGCTCCATCACACTCCGTCGGTGCCCGAAAGGGTCACAACTGGCACGTGCCCACACATGTTCACACAGACTGCTCGCGTCAACCGGTATCTCGGCCAGCAGACCCAGGGCGAGTCGACGAGAGACCTCATCGCCGCTGCTGTACACGACGACCGCTCCGCGAACCAGGGCGTCCAGCGCCATCATCGGCGCGCCTTCGATCTTGCCCCTCGCCAGGGGCAAGAGCTCGGACAACGCCGCCTCGTGCCGGCCGGTCACCGACAGTGCCCACCCCCTGCGCTGCACCGCCTCCGTCAGCATCGCCGCATCGTCGGTCGTCGTCGCCACCTTCACCGCCAACGACTCCACCCACCACGGCTCGCCCGCGCGCATCGCGGCTTCGCAGGCGTCCAGCCACCGGCGCGCCCGCAACCACCCGTGCTCGCTCAACTGTCCCGCGCGCTCCAACGCGGCGGCCGCCGCCCGATACCCGCCACGTCGACGCGCTCGTTCCGCCGTCTCCACCAACGCGACCGCGACCGACTCGTCCGGTGCCAAGGATGCTGCGGCGAGATGCCATGCCCGCCGGTCCGGTTCACTCTCCAATCGCTCGGCCAGCAGCAGGTGCGCCTCCCTGCGTTCCGAGAATGACGCCGCCCCGTACACCACCGAGCGCATCAGCGGGTGGCGGAACCGCACGCCCCCGCCGCCCAAGCGCACGAACCCCGCATCCTCCGCCGCGGACCACGTTTCGATGCCCCCGTCCGGGTCGGACGCCGACGCCGCCGACATAGCCGCACCCGTGTCCGGCGCTTCCGCGACCGCCATGATCAACAGCATCCGCCGCGTCGCCTTCGGCAGCGCGGTCAACCGGTCCGCCGGTACCTCCCCAAGGCGGGCCAGCACCGAGGGCGCTACTCCCACGCCCCCCTCCAGCATCGAGGTACCCGCCTTCGCCGCGGCATGCGCCAACTCGACGAGCGCCAGGGGATTGCCCTCCGCCAGCCGCAGCACCTGTCCCCGCGCCCAGCCCCGCGGAACCACCGGTTGCGTGTCCAGCAGGTGTCCGGCCGCCTCGTCCGACAGCGGTCCCAGTATCAGCTGCTCGAATGCGGACCACATCGACAGGCACGTGCTCCCGTCACGCACCGTGGCCAAGAGACTCACCGGTTCGTCGGAGATACGTCGCGCGACGAACAGCAGCGTCTCCGAGGTGCGGGCGTCGAGCCACTGCAGGTCATCGACGACCATCGTCAGCGGTCGACGGCGGGCGGACATCAGCAGCAGGTCCAAAGCCGCCCGTGCGACCGTGAAGGTGTCCTCGTTGCCGTCCGGAGGCTGGAGATCGGGGCTGTGCACCCCGAGGGCTCGCGACAGTGCCGAGCGGTGCGGAATCGGCAAGTCGGTCAGCTGAGGCAGCAGGGGTTTCAACAGCCGGCGGAGGGCTCCGTATTCGAGCGCCAGCTCCTCTCGATTGCCGGCGCAGCCGAGCACGTCGGACCCGCGCCGCTTCGCCTCCGCGGTGACGGCTGTCAGCAGCGTGCTCTTACCGGAACCGGGCTCTCCCACCAGCACGAGGGCGCTTGCATGCTCCGAAAAGACCCTGTGGGCCGTACGCGCGAGCTCCGACTCCCGCACCGTGCCCTTGGCGGAGGGTTCGGCCTCCATGGGTTCACGCACCATGGCCCGCACCCGTTCCGTCCGAGGACCGAGCATCGCTGAGTGACGCGTGCTCGCATCGGTGGCGCTCACCCGCACCGCTCCCGGACACCCCCGAAGAGGCGACCGCGGCCCTACGATCACGCACCCCGGGCATCCGGCCGGTGTCAATCACTGCGGTTTTCCCTACGTGCGCTTCCCTGCATCGGCCGGAAGCACCGCGGCAGCGGTCAGAGGAGAGGCGACGTGCGAGCGTTCGCCCCGCCCCCGGACGCGAGACGTCGTTCGCCCAGGTACAGGCCGCGACAGCAGCGCTCCAGAGTCGGGACACGTCGGTCACGTTCTCCTAGCCTCCCATGGGGCCGCCCCCAGCCTCCAGCCAAGTCGACACGCCCTGGTAGGGGGTACGCGGCAAGCAGCACCACGATGGGCCGCATGCGTGTTCCCCAACCCGACGTAATCGGAAACTACCACGGGAAACAGACATTCCCGAAGGCCGGTTCTGGACCGCGTATCCGAACCGCGAGGGGAGTCGGCGGCTCGGGCCTTGAACCGGATGGATCCCCGAGGGACCGGCTGTCCTCCGGCTCAGCCGCGTACCTCGGCGGGCGCCACTGCCTCGACGGTGCCGCCCGCCCGCCAGGCCCCTCCCCCGCCCCGCCTTCGGGAGCGCCCCGCACGTCCCGTCCGCTCAGTGCGAGTACGGCACCGACGGCAGGGCGAAGTTGTTGTCGAACAGGTGGTCGGGGTCGTACCGCGCTTTGAGGGTGATGAGCCGGTCCAACACCGGGCCTGGGAAGGCCTCCTCCAGTTGCTGCCGTCCGGTGCGGGTTTCGAAGCTCAGGTAGAGCCCGTTCAGGTGCGGGTGGAGCCGCTCCCAGCCCTGATCGAGGTCTTTGAGCAGGGCTGGAACGGTGGCGGCCATCAGGGAGAAGTTCTGGGTGCGGTGGGAGTAGGCCGTGGCCGTGGGCGGTGTGTCGTTGACCGCCGCGCCGACCGCCCGTAGTTGCACCATGCCGGCCGCCTTCATCAGCGCTGTCATGCCTTCGGCGGCGGGAAGGGTGATGTGGTCCAGGAGTCCGGAGCGGGACACGGTGAGCTGTTGCTGCGCACGCTGCGGCTCGTGCCCGGCGGGCAACAGCTCGTGGTACGGGGTGACGAATGCCTGGTTGCGCAGGACCGGTCCGGCCGACAGCACGGGAGCGAGAGCGGAGCGTACCTGCGCCGCGTCGCTGCCGGCGTACACGGTCATCACCTGGGCCACGGCTTTCCCACTGCGGCCCGCGATCAGCGTCAAGAAGCTGGTGAGCGCGCGGGGGGCCGCCTCCACGGCTGCTCCCCACCGTGTGAGGAGCGCAGCCGCGTCGGCGGCGTCGTAGACGGTCACGGCCACGGTCACGTCGCGGACCGGCTCGGCCTGGAACTCGAAGGCCGTCGCCACCCCGAAGTTCGCCCCGGCCCCGCGCACGGCCCAGAACAGGTCAGGCTCGTGGGCGGCGTCGGTGCGCACCACTGACCCGTCGGCCAGGACGAGCTCGGCGGCACGCATGTGGTCGATGGTCAGGCCGTGCAGGCGGGACATGAGGCCGATGCCGCCGGCGGTCGCCAACCCGCCGACCCCCACGTCGCCGGTGTCCCCGGAGGACAGGCCCAGGCCGTGGGGTGCGAGCGTTGCGGCGACGTCTCCCCAGCGGGCGCCCGCCCCCACACGCACCAGGCCGGAGCGGCTGTCCAGGACCTCCACCGTGTTGAGCCGCGAGAGGTCGATGACGAGGCCGCCGTCGTTGGTGGACCGGCCGCTGATGCCGTGGCCACCGCTGCGCGCGGTCACGGGCACCTGGGCGGATCGAGCGTGGGCCAGTGCGTCTGCTACGTCCTGGTGATGCCGTGCGCGTATCACCGCGGCGGGGGATCCGGAGCGGGTGTAGGTGTGGCGTACACCTTCGTATGCGGGGTCTCCGGGCCGGATGGCGGCCGTGACCAGGTTGTCGGGGAGTGCGAACTTCGGCAGGGGTGGTGTCCCGGCGGTGGTGCCCATGGGTGCTCCGCGTGGATGAGGGGGTTCGGGTGCGTCCGTCACTTCGGCGGTGTGGTTCGTACGCCGTGGGCGCGGGTGATCAGGTACTGGAGCGGGTCCTTGACGTGTGGGCCGATGCCGGCGATGAGGCGCCCGGCGTGCCGTCCGAGATCCTCGGCGCTGAACCAGCCTGGGCTGTCCGCTCCGATCGCCGCGCGCGGGCGGGTACGAACGGGCCCGATGATCAACTCGTAGATCCGGGGGCCGGCTCCGTCCAACTCCGCCGTCAGGGAGCTCACCAGCGACTTCTTCGCCGCGTTGGTCGCGCCCACGAGAGCGGCATACGGGTAGGGGATCTCCGCGCTGAAGCCACTCAGGTGAACCAGGGCACCCTTGCGCGACAGGAGCGGGGTGAGCGCGCGCAGCGCGTGGAAGTGACTCGTCAGGTTCGATGCGATCATCGACTGCCACTCGGCGTCGGAGGTGTCGAGAATGCCGGTACGCTCCGGGCTGCCCCAGTCGCCGATGGTGATGACCGCGCCGTCCAGCGCGCGGTAGGCGGACAGTTCGGCGCGCACCGACTCGCTGTCGGCGTCGCCGACGTCGATCCTGTGGGTGATCAAGGTCCCCGGGCCGACGTCCTTCGTGTAGGCCGTGAGCCCGGCGAGTCGTTCCTCGCTGCGGCCGGTGGCCACGACGGTGGCGCCCTGGCGCAGCAGTGCGAGAGTCATTCCCTCGCCGACGCCGCCGGTCGCGCCCGCCACCATGACGGTGCGTCCTGACAGCGGTGGGTTTTCCTGTATGTCGTTCATGGGGGCGAATCCCTCTTCTTTCTGTAAGGCGGACGCTGACCCCCCGCGAGGCGGGCGGACGAGGGCGGCCCGGATGGCCGCCCACGAGGTTCAGGCGGACGCGGCCGAGTGCGTGCCCAGTTCGACGGCGTTGACGAAGGACCGGGCGCTCATGGCCATGGCCGGCACGTTCTCCTGCATCAGGCGCATGCGGTGCGGGGCGTCGTGGAACTTGGGGTCGAGCTGGAACTCCGCGGCCAGGGAGAACCAGGTGACCGGGGTCGCTCCGGCCTGGACCATGCGCTGCACCGCCGCGGTGTGCGCCTCGGGCGAGGGGCTGCCGGAGGCGTCGACCGCCACGTGCACGCGGTAACCCGCGCGCAGGCCGCCCAGCACGGTCTGCAGCACGCAGCCGTCGGTGGCGATTCCGCCGATGACCAGGTTCTTCCGGCCCGCCGCCCGGACCGCCTGGGCGAACGACTCGTCGAGGAAGGCGTTGAAGTCGACTGTGCGCTCGATGACGGGGTGGTCGCCGATGGCTGCCAGCAGCTCGGGATACAGCGGGCCGGAAGGCTTGCTGGACTCCCCGTTGGTCACCACCAGGCCGCTCTCGTACCACTTCGCCGTCTTCGCCAGGCCTACGACGTTGTTGATGTGGTCGGTGAGGTTGTGGGAGCGAAGGAGATTCGCGAAACCGACGGCGTAGTCGACCAGCACGACAGTGGTGTTGGCGGGGGTGAGGGGTTCAAGAGCCATGGCAGGGCTTCTTCCGATCAAGGTGCATGGGTGCTGTATCGGTCACGTAGCGCGTGTAGTCGGCGCTACGAGCCGGCCGTTGGACGAAGGTGGCCGCCGAGCTGTTGACGGGCGGCCGCCTCCCTTCTCGCGGTGCGACCGGTCAACGGGGCACGGTGGCCGATGTCATCGTTCCTCTCCCCCGCCCATGAGTCATCGGTCAAATGACTGCCGCCCCGCATACCTCGTGCGTACGTGGTCCGGAGCATGTGTCGGGTGACGCACACGTATGCTGAGCGGCGTGCACTGCGGGAGGCGAGCTCCGCGAAGAGTTCCCAGACGCACAAGGGACTGACCCGCAGGGGAGAGCGGCCTCACGCCGTCCGTGAAGGCGAGGAGCTGCGGGCGATGAAGCCCGGCGACCTGCTGTCCTGGCGGTCATGCGCGCAGTTCACCCGGTGAGGAAATCGGAACGCGCCGACGGGTCGTAGGGCCGCCGGTGGCGACGGCCGAGTCGTTCGTTGCGTCGCCGGGACACGGGACCACGAACGTCAGTCATCTGACAGATGCGACGCAGAGCCCCCAAAACGAACATTGCGGCATGGAAACCTCGCCTTGCCAGGAGGGCGGGGAGGAAGGAGGAGGAGAATGCGCACTCAACCGCGTCCGTTGTTGAGCGACTGGGGTTGGCAGGAGCGAGCCGCTTGCCGGGGGATGAACAGTGCCACCTTCTACTCCCCGCACGGGGAGCGCGGCGAGGAGCGCCGGAAGCGGGAGGCGACTGCCCGCAGCATCTGCCATGGATGCGAGGTCATCGAGGAGTGTGCCGCCATGGCGGTGGACTACGAGGAGCGCTACGGCGTGTGGGGCGGGATGTCGCCGCGCGAGCGCGGGTCTGCCCGGTGCTGAGACGAGGGTGGCCCGAAGTGCCCAAGCCCCACGGCGCCCTCGTCCGGGAACACCACACGTCCGGCCCCGTGCGGGTGGGCCGCCGCCGGCCGAAGCGGCACCCCGCCGCATGCTGCGGCCCGAATCGCTAGACAGGTCTGCGCCGAGCGCCCCTTGGCCGGTCCGGAGTCCCGCCCCGCCGGCATCGACCTCTGCCTGCATCTGATCCGCACCGACCACGGGTCCCAGGCGGCCAGGCCCGGTACGTCCAACGGCCGGTGTCCGAGGACGATGCCTCCTCCACCTCCGCCACCCGCCGATGGGCGCTGCAGCACCTCAATGAGCCGTTGGCACTGCCGCAGCCGGCCCGGCACGCCTACCTGAGCCTGCGTACCTACAGCCGCCGGTTCCGGGACGAGACCGGTGTGACGCCGCATCAGTGGCTGATCAGACGACGCCTCGACCGTGCCCTGCACCTGCTGGAGTCCACCGAGATGACCGTCGATCAGATCGCGGCCGAAATGGGGTTCGCCACGGCCGCTTCCCTGCGTCAGCTCATGAGCGCCGAGTTGGGCGTCTCCCCAGCGTGTACCGCCGGACCTTCCGCGCTTCGGAGGCTACGGAGTCGTCCGGCGGGACCGGAAGGGCCGAGGCGCCGGCGGTCACAGTCTGACGCGAAGGGCGGGCCGGCGTCAGACGGTCTCACTCACCGGTCCGTACGCACGGGCTGCCTCCTCGTCCCCGACTCCGTTGGCCAGGGCGGCGCGCCGCACCAGGGCAGGTTCGAGGAGGGTGGCCGGGTGCGCCAGCATGAAGCTGACGTCCCTGAAGGCCGTGGCCACCTCGGGGTCGTGCACCGCCGCGGCCATGACGTTGCGCATGGCCCAGGCCGTGCGACGCTGTGCCGCCGTGGACGGAGGCACGGCCAATCCCAGCCGGCCGGCGTCCGCGGTGGACGAGGTCTGCCACGCGGCGGCGGTGACCACCTGCTGGAGGTCGAAGAAGTGCCGGGCGGGGGCGTCGAGGTCGGCGTCGTGGCGCAGATACTCCGACAGGCACGAGGCGTGCAGCATCGCGGAACTCATGCCCTGGCCGTAGACGGGGTTGAACGACGCCACAGCCTCCGCGGTCACCGCCAGGCGGGCCGGGAGACGGTCCGTCTCCTCGAAGTGGCGCCAGCGGCTGTCGGGGTGCCGGAACGGTACGAGGGGCCCGGTCATCCGGCCCCTCACGGCTTCCCGGTAGACGGGCTGCAATTCCCCGCACCGCTCCCGGAAGCCGCCCGTGTCCAGCACCTGCGGGTCGTCGCCGTACGAGGCCAGCATGACGGCCCACCGTCCACCTTCGACGGCGTTCACCGCGGCCCCGGCGAACTGTGCGGAGCCGGACCCTGGGCTGAAGCGCGTGATGCCGCTGAGCGGACCGTCCCAGTCGGATGAACGCTCGAAATGGGCCGTCACGTAGCGGACGTCGACACGGAGCCGCTCCACTCGTGGCCGGGACCACTCCCCCTCCTCGAGCCAGTCGGCGATCCGGCTGCTCCGCCCGCTGGCGTCCACCACGAAGTCGGTGGCCTGTACGGTCTCGCCGTCGGCGCTCACATACCTGACCGCTTCGACGCGTCGACGGTCGTACACGAGGCCCGTGACGCGCCCTGCGACCATCTCCACGTTCGGCAGCCGCAGGGTCCGCTCCCGTATCAGCCCTTCGAGCAGGGGGCGCGTGCAGCTGAGGGGATTCACGTTGGGCGTCCCGACCTGCTGCACTCCGTCCACGTACGACGCGCTGCGGTCCGGGCCCGGCAGCACCGCTCCGCGGGCCTGAACCTGCCGCACGGCCCCCGGGAACCAGCGTTCCAGCTGCCGGAGGCCGCCCGGCGTCAGCGTGTGCACCTGTGTCCCCTGCGGCACACCGGGGCGTGCCGCACCGCTGATCTCCGCTTCCGCGGCGTCGGGATCGACGACGACGACACGCTCGGCGTGGTCCGAGAGGACCCGCGCGGCGAACAGCCCGCCGATCCCGGCTCCCAGTACGTGAACGGTGCCGAAGAGGACCGGGGTTTCACGGGGCGCCTCCGCGATGCTGAGGCGCTTGAACACGGCGGTCGGTGAAGAGGACACACGCTTCTCCAGATCGGTGGGGTCTCGCAAAGACACGTTTGACGGAAGACGTCTGCTGCAGTCACACGTGTATCACAGAGTGCCCGACCGGCCTGTCAGCGGTGTGGGTAGGCGCTGCTCACTCGAAGCGGTAGCCCGACAGGTCGACGGAGACGATCAGCGGCTCGGCTGCCGGTGTGTTGTCGGGCTGACGCGGGTAGATGCGCAGCTTGGACGGCAACGTGATGCCCTGGACCGTGACCGGGTCGATGAGGTAGCGGGCCGCGGGGTTGCTGCCCTGGATGTCTACCTCGTAGTCGTGCCTGACCAGGAGTCCGCTCGCGTTGAAGTAGTAGGTCTGCACCTTGCTGTGCGTGGCGATGGTGTCGGGGAACTCGACCCGCAGCCGTCGCCACTCCTCACCGTTCTCCTGCCAGGGCTCGATCTCCTCGGCCGTCACTCCAGGCTGCTTGAGGATGAACGGCGATGTGAGGTAGGTCCACATCGTGTAGCCGCTGAAGTAGGCGACCTGTGTGTCGCTCCAGGGCGTTTCCATCTCGTAGCCCTCGAACGAAGGCCGGGGATCGTCGAGTTCCTCGACGACCTCACCCTCGGGCGTTTCGATCGTGACCCGGTCCGGGGTGAAGACGGAGTGGTGGGTGGTCGGTGCGAACGGCCCGTGGGAGACGCGCTCGCGCTTGAGGTCGACGCGGACCTCACAGTCCTCCAGGACCGTGGGCTTGCCCTTGAGGCCCCACAGGACACCGCCTTGGTGGAGCGTGGCGGTCAGGGTGGAGAAGCGGTTGAACCGCTCCAGCCCGCCGTGCGCCTCCAGCGCCAGCTCGACGAGATCGCTCATGGTCGTACTCCTCTGTTCCTAGCAGTAGTTCTCGAGACCGGGGCGGCGGTCCGGCGTCGCGCGATGTGTGACGCCGGAGCGATGTGCTCCGGCTGCCGCGGCCCGGTCATGCACTCCAGTGTGCAAGCGCCGGCGCAGTCGGCCATCAGCCATCCGACTTAGCAATGTGTGCGTATGTCTCCCGGCAGCGTCGGGCGCCGGGCACATCGGAACAGCCGCCCGGCACCTACGCCCGGGCCCGGCCGATGACGACGCCTGAGGGATGTCCCGGACAGGGGGGACGGACAGAGAGGCTGCTGCCCGGTCTCCACGGCGAGCTCCGAGGCCCCGGCAGGCAGAACGGCGACCGCCCCTTCACCGCCGGCCTCGGTGGGCTGTCGGCGGTGAAGGGGCAGTCGGACGGGCCGGGTGGGCGTGCCGGCCGCTCACGCCTCAGACGCGTCCGGGCCTGGTCGCGCTGTCGCGCAAGCGCGCCTGGAAGGCGAGGTGCTCGGGCCGCCGGCCGTCACATGTTGATCATGTGACCGGCGAGGCCGTGGATGGCTTCCTTGACGGACTCGCCGAGCGTCGGGTGCGCATGCACGTTGCGGGCCACCTCGTGGACCGTCAGGTCCCACTGTTGGGCGAGTGTCAGCTCCGGCAGCAGCTCCGCCACCTCGGCGCCGATGAGATGCGCGCCCAGCAGCTCACCGTGGTTGCCATCACTGATGATCTTCACGAAGCCGGTGGGGTCGCCGAGACCTTGCGCCTTACCGTTCGCGGTGAAGGGGAACGTGGCCACCCGGACGTCGAAGCCGCGTTCCCGCGCCTGTTTCTCCGTCCATCCGAAGCTTGCGATCTGGGGCTTGCAGAAGGTGACACGCGGGATCATGACGTAGTCGAGTTCCATGGTCTCCGCCCCGGCGATGGTCTCTGCCGCCACGATGCCCATCGACTCGGCGGCGTGGGCCAGCATCAGCTCGGCGGTGACATCGCCGATGGCGAAGATGTGGGGGACGCTCGTCCGGAGCCGGCCGTCGACGGCTACGGCGCCCCGCTCGGTGAGCCGGACCCCCGTGTTCTCCAGGCCGTAGCCGGTCACGTTCGGCTGGAAGCCGAGGGCCTGCAGTATCTTGTCCGCCTCCAGGACCTGCCGCCGGCCGTCCCGGGTGACGGTCACAAGGACCTTGTCACCCTCCTCCGCGACCGACTCCACCCGGGTGGAGGTGAGCACCTCGATGCCGAGGCGCCTGTAGCGCCGGGCGAGTTCGGCGGAGACGTCCTCGTCCTCCAGGGGCATCGGGCGGTCGGCGAATTCGACGATGGTGACCTGGACACCGTAGGTGTGCATGATGTAGGCGAACTCGACACCGATCGCGCCGGCGCCCGCGATGACGACGCTGCCGGGCAGCTCGTCGGCGAGGATGTGCTCCTCGAAGGTCACCACCCGCTCGCTCAGCCGGGTGCCGGGCAGGAGTCTGGCGGTGGCGCCGGTGGCGATGACGCAGTGGTCGCAGGTCACCGTCTGCGTGGCACCGTCGGTGCCCCTCACCGTCAGGGTGTGGTCGTCGGTGAAGTGGCCCCGTCCGTCGTACTGCGTGATCTCGTTCTTCCGCATCAGGAAGTTGACGCCCTTGGCGCGGCCGTCGGCGACCCTGCGGCTGCGCCGGAAGGCTTGGCCGTAGTCGAAGCGCACCTCGCCGTCGACCTCGATGCCGAACGTCTTGGCCTCGTGGGTGAAGGTGTGCGCCAGTTCGGCGTTGCGGAGCAGCGCCTTGGCCGGGATGCAGCCCACGTTGAGGCAGACACCACCCCAGTAGCGCTCCTCGACCACTGCGGTGCGCAGCCCCAGCTGGCTCGCTCGGACGGCGGCCGTGTATCCACCGGGGCCGGCCCCCAGGACGACGACGTCGTAGTGTGCGTCCATGTGTCAGCCGTCCTTCCGGGTCGTGCCCGCGGAGGGTGTGGTCGGGACGGCGCCGGGACGGCCGGGGGGCTGACTGTGCATGGGAGTTCCCTGGGGGTCGATACGTGGGTAGGGGTGGGTCGCGCGTCGGCCCGCCGGTCCCCTGCCGGGGCCGGGGCCGCCCGCTGAGATGACCGTCAGCTGCCGAGGAAGGCGTTGACCTCGGCGCTGAACTCCACCGGGTACTGGAAGAGGAAGCCGTGTCCGGCGTCCGGGTAGATGCTGAGCCTGGCGTTGGGCAGGTGTTCGGCCAGCAGGTACGTGTTCGGGGTGGGGACCATCTCGTCGTTGTCGCCGTTGGCGACCAGGACGGGCTGCCGGATGGAGTCCAGGCGCTGCAGCCGGGAGTCGTCACGCACCCCCCATGCCGAGATCGCCGTCAGCTGCGCGTCCCGGACGGCCAGGTCGGTTGCGGAGTCCCGCTCCGCGGTGCGCAGGGCGAGGCGCTTGAGGAACGCCACGCCCTTGGCCTGGCTGGAGCTGCTCTTCTCGAAGAAGAGCGTGAGCAGGTCGGTCGCTTGGGGGGCGTCGCCGAAGGCGGTGTCGCGAATGGCGCCGGCGGTGTAGAGGTGGATGTCCCGGCCGCCCCGGGGGGCGGTACCGGCCAGGACCAGGCGGCGCACCTGCCACGGGCGGAAGAGGGCGATCTCCTGGGCGATGAAGCCGCCGAGGGAGAAACCGAGCAGGTCGTACCGGGTCAGCCGGACGGCGTCGAGGAAGGCGATCGCGTTGTACGCCATCTCCTCGACGGTGTTGGGGGTGGCGCCGGTGGAGCCGCCGACGCCGGCGAGGTCCACCAGCACGACCTCCCGCTCGGCGGCGAGGGAGTCGACGAACTCGGGGTCCCAGTTGTCGAGATTGGCGCGGAAGTGGACCAGGCAGACCAGGGGCAGGTCGCTCGCATGGGGCCGGCCGAAGCGGCGGTAGCGATACGTCACTCCGTCCGCTGCCTCCACGTGGAGGTTGGGCGTCGTTATCTGGCTGTGGGTGGAGTCGGAACTCACGGCAGGCACCTCTTGGTCGGAAAGCGGCGGAGCCGCGCCGGTGCGCGGCTCCGGGGGCGAAGGAAGCGGGGCTGGATCCTGTCGGCCGTCCTCACGCTCCTGCCGATGTCCGTCCTTCGGGCGGGATCGACAGGAGCGCGAGGTCCGGGCCGGGACGTGACCGGCGATGTCCGCCCCGTGGGCAGCGTCGCCGGCGCGTGCGCGCGCACGTCGGCTGGAAGCCCCCGTAGTGGAGGTCCCACGGCATTCGGCCGAGGCGGGGGGAGTGCGTACCGGGCGTCGGCCCCGGGGCAGAGCTCGCCCCGGGAAGGGCACTAGTGCCGCGTCAGTCAAGGTTTGCCCGGCAGGAGCGGCGTCAGGTGCGTGCTCTCGGCGTGCCGGCCGGAAGTCCTCGTACGGGACGTACTTGGACTTTCGGCCGGTGCGGCGAGAGTGCGTGCACGGCGTCGCGACGGGGCGAACCTCGGCTGCCGCGGCACTAGCTGCGGGCGCCGAGGCGCTCGCCCATGTTCAGCTCCAGGTCGTAGATGACCTCCGGGCTCGCCTTGGCCGACTGCCCCAGGCGCTCCTGCACGGACTCCCTGGCCAGCAGGCCGGCGAACCGCTCGTGGGTGGCCGCCAGCTCGGCGGGGCTGTGCAGGGGGGCCTCCTGGTTGACGATCTCCTTGACCGCCCGGAGGGCCTCGGCGTCGAAGGAGGCGACGCGCCGGGCGAAGCGGTCGACGACGGCGTCCAGCTCAGCGTCGGGGACGGCGCGGTTGACCCAGCCGTACAGCTCCGCCGTGTCCGCGTCGTAGTCCTCGGCGGAGGTGATGATCTCCAACGCCCGGGACCGTCCGGTGAGCCGCAGCAGGCGCTCGATGCCGCCGCAGCCGGGGATGATGCCGGTGCCGATCTCCAGCTGGCTCAGCACGGCCTTCTCCCGGCTCGCGAAGCGCACGTCCAGGGCGAGCAGGAACTCGTTGCCGATGCCGCGGGCCCGGCCCCGGAGGGAACCCACGGTGATGAACGGGGCGTTCTCGAGGCGGCTGACGATGTCGAACCATGTCGGCATGCCCTCCCCGAACTCGGCGGCTCTGCCCAGGTTCAGATGCGCCATGAAGAACTCCGGCAGGGCGCTGTCGAAGACGACGACCTTGATCTCCGGGTTCTTCTCGAGCTGGTCGACGACCTCCGCGAGGGCGGTCTCCAGCTCGGGGTCGTAGAGGTTGAGCGGCGGGCTGTCGAAGGTGACTCGCCAGTAGCCGGGGCTGCGCTGTTCGGCGCGCACAGGAGGGTGCGCGCCCGTCATCGTGCTGTTCGACATGGAGTGGTTCCTGCTTCGTGAGGGCACAAGGGAGGCGGAGGCGCACCGGACCGTTGCGGTACACCGGTCGCCTTGAATCACACATTACGAGCCGTTGACATGCCGTGCCGCGTACCAGGCGCAGCCATGCCCGAAAAGGCACATGCGGACAACACTTCACCGTGTCCCGGCCAGGGATCGCTGTGCCACCGGAGTCAATGTGTTATGACACGTGACGCCGTTCCGGCGCTCCTCGACCCGCACACGTGTCGCACACCGTGGGGCCGCTGCCGGTCCGGGCTCGGCGCGGCCGCTGTAGGGTGAGCCGTCCTGCCGTGCTCCGCCTGCCCGCGACACTCGGGCCGGCCTCCCTCGCCGGGCTCGGGCCGCCTCACCCTCAGTGGATCCGCGCCGCCGTGGGGCGGCTGTCAGGACGGTCGCTCTGCGGAAGATCTATTACGGGGCGAGCGGCGGCGGCCGAGGCCGGGACGCGGGGAAGACGAGACATGTGCACCGAGCGGAGGAGAAGTACCGGTGACCTTCCCGGCCGATGACTACACGGGCCAGAGTGCCGGCGGCTCGCGCTCGCCGCTGCGCGCATTCCTGCGCACCGAGACCGGCGGTGCCGCTGTTCTCCTCGCGGCCGCGGCCGTCGCGCTGCTCTGGGCGAACGCGGCTCCCGGGTCCTACACGTCGTTCTGGGAGACGCGTCTCACCGTCGCCTTCGGCGCCCACGGTCCGTCGCTTCCGCTGCGGGAGTGGATCAACAGCGGGCTGATGGCGCTGTTCTTCTTCGTCGTCGGGCTGGAAGCGCGCCGCGAGTTCGACGTGGGCGAGTTGCGCGAGCGGCGCCGGCTGGTGCTGCCCCTGGTCGCCTGCGTCGGCGGCATGGCGGTGCCGGTCGCGCTCTTCCTCGCGGTCAACGCGGGGCACCCGTCCACGCACGGCTGGGGGGCGGCGATGTCCACCGACACCGCGTTCGCCCTGGGCATGCTCGCTGTCGTGGGACGCGGGCTGCCGAGCGGGTTGCGGGTGTTCCTCCTGACCATCACGGTGGTCGACGACTTCCTCTCCCTGGGCGTCATCGCCGTCGCCTACAGCGAGCAGGTGGACGTCCCGGCCCTGTGTGTCGCGATCGGCGTCTTCGGCGTGGTGGTCCTGGCCCGCGCGCTCAAGGTGCGGCACGGCCTGGTCTACGCGCTCCTGGCGGTGGTGGCGTGGGGGGCGCTGCTGAAGTCGGGTGTCGACCCCGTGGTCATCGGCCTCGCCATGGGGCTGCTGACCTACGCCTACCCGGCGGCACGCGAGGACCTCGAACACGCTACCGGTCTGTTCCGGATGTTCCGGGAGCAGCCGACGCCCGAGCTGGAGCGCTCCGTGCGGGCCGGGCTCGCCTCCGCCCTTTCGCCGAACGACCGTCTCCAGGGCTTGTTCCACCCCTGGACGAGCTATCTGATCGTCCCGCTCTTCGCGCTGGCCAACACGGGTATCCCTCTGGACGCCGAGGGGCTGGGGCGGGCGTTCACCTCGCCCGTCACGCTCGGCATCCTGCTGGCGCTCGTCCTCGGCAAACCCGTGGGCATCATCGGGGCGTCCCTGCTCACGTACCGGCTCAGCCGCGGGCGGTTGAGGCCGCCGGTGGGCTGGGGTGCCGTCACCGCGGGCGGCACCCTGGCCGGGACAGGATTCACCGTCTCCCTGCTCATCGCGGCCCTCGCCTTCGAGGGGACACAGCTGCAGGACGCGAAGATCGGGATCCTGAGCGCGTTGGCCGGTTCCTTCCTGACCAGTCGGCTGGTCACAGCGGTCATCGCGGCCATGCCGGACGGGTCGAGGCGACGAGCGCTGCTGGGCGACGCGGAGGCGATCACCGACCTGGCGGTCCCGGTCGACCACGACCGGGACCATGTCCGGGGACCCCGGGACGCGACGGTCACCGTCGTGGAGTACGGCGACTACGAGTGTCCGCACTGCGGGCAGGCGGAGGGAGTCGTCCGGGAGCTTCTCGGCGACTGGGGCGACGTCCGGTACGTGTGGCGGCACCTGCCGCTCACGGACGTCCACGGGCACGCCCAGCTCGCGGCCGAGGCCGCCGAGGCGGCCGCCGCGCAGGGCCGCTACTGGGACATGCACGATCTGCTCTTCCGTCATCAGGGGGAACTGCGTCTGAACCACTTGCGCCGGTACGCCGCGCTCCTGGGGCTGGACACCGAGCGTTTCGACCGCGAGCTGCGGACGCACCGGGGTACGGCGCGGATCGCCGAGGACGTCGAGTCGGCGGACCTGAGCGGCGTGGCCGGCACGCCCACGTTCTTCGTGAACGGGCTCAGGCATCAGGGCGCGTACGACATCGACGGCCTTTCGGCAGCCGTGCGCGCGGCCCGGGAGCGGGCGGTGGCCGACGGCCGGCCGGGACGGTGACCCCGGGAATGCGATGCCGGGTGGTGGTGTTACAGCATGCGTCTGACATGGGCGGGTCAATCGCTCGGATGTCGGACGGAAGGAGCACCTCATGGCACGCGGCACCACGCGGCCCCTCGGCACCCTGCGGTCGACGGCCGGCACCGGCGTCACCCATGTGAGCCGCGAGAACCGTCTGAACGATCCCGAGCGGCTCGTCCTGCGCACGTACGACCGGAGGGCGGGAGGGCACGAGCTGTTCCGCGAGGAACGCTGACGCCACGAGCGGCCATCCGGTGAGATCCAGCTTCGAACAGCGCCACGGAAGGACAACACGATGAAGGTGCGCGCGTCATTGCGTTCCCTGAAGGCCAGGCCCGGCGCCCAGGTGGTGCGCCGACGGGGAGTGACCTTCGTGATCAACAAGAAGGAGCCACGCTCCAAGGCCCGCCAGGGCTGAACGACTCCACCCGGCCCGGTACCGCACCCGCGGTGCCGGGCCGCTGTCATGCCCGGTGAGAAACCGACAGTCGATTGACTGATGCCGCGAATCCGGCGAAACCGCACGATCACTCCTGAGCGTTGTCACGCAACCGTGAACGGGATCTCCTGCCGAGTTCCCTCGCGGTCCACGCATACAAGGAGAGCAGTGACCACGAAGAGCGACATGGTCGTGCGCCCGGCACACGACCTCGGCGGACTGCCGGCCGGACCGGTGGTCCGGACGGATCACGAGATGACCCCGTTCGAGAAGAACTGCCACGCGCTGCTGAACGTGCTCGCCGCGCACAAACTCGTCAACACAGAGGAGAAGCGCCGCGGGGTGGAGGACCTGGGCGGGCAGATCATCGGCGAACTCACCTACTACGAGCGGTGGGCCGTCTCGGCGTCCAAGGTGCTGATCGAGAAGGGCGTCATCACCACTCAGGAACTGGGCGCCACGATGGACGCGATCCGTGCCCGGATGGCGGAGACCAGCTCATGAGCGCCCGCTTCGTCAAGGACCAGAGGGTCCGCATAGCCGACCGTGACGCCCCCGGCCATGTCCGGACCCCGGTCTACGTACGCGGCAAGGAGGGCCGGATCGAGCGCGTCCTGCCCCGCTTCCTGAATCCCGAACGGGAAGCGTACGGCGTCAACGAGGGCACCGACGTGCGCCTGTACCGGGTGCGCGTCGAGCAGTCGGCCCTGTGGCCGGACTACGACGGCCCGGCGGACGACGTCCTCGAACTCGAGATCTACGAGCACTGGCTGGAGCCGGTCGACCACTCCCCCACGGAAGGACGCTGAACTGTGCCGACCACGCGCGATCACACGGAAGCCATCGTCGACCACGGCGATCACACGCACGGCGGCGGCGCGGCCGACCCGCACGCCCCCATCGAGAACTCCGCCGGGGAACCGGACTACTTCGACGTCCTGCAGCAGGCAATCCGCGAACTGCTGGTGGACAAGGGCCTGATCTCGGCCGACGAGGTCCGCGCCATGGTGGAGACCCTCGACGCCCACCGCCCCGCACTCGGTTCGGCGCTGGTCGCCCGGGCCTGGACCGACCCGGCCTTCAAGGAGCGCCTGCTCGCCGACGGCACGGCAGCCATCGTTGAGTTCGGAATCGACAACTACGACGGCACCAGGCTGATCGTGCTGGAGCAGACGCCCGAGGTGCACAACCTCGTCGTGTGCACGCTCTGCTCGTGCTACCCGCGTCCGGTCCTGGGGCTGCCGCCGGACTGGTACAAGAGCCGCCCCTACCGCGCCCGCGCGGTGCGGGAACCGCGGGCCCTGCTGAAGGAGTTCGGCACCGAGGTGCCCGAGGACGTGACCATTCGCGTCCACGACAGCAACGCGAACATGCGGTACCTGGTGCTGCCGATGCGCCCCGCCGGCACCGAGGACATGAGCGAAGAGGAGCTCGCCGCCCTCGTCACCCGGGACACCATGATCGGCGTCACCACACCCAAGCTGCCGTGACCGGGATCCGCCGCCGGCCGGACACGCCCGCCGACGGGCCGCGATGGGTGGTACGCGGCCGGCCGGTGTCCTCCTACCTCGCGGAGGCGCTGGGAACGGCTTGGCTCGTCCTGGCCGCACTCACCGCGGTCTCCTTCACGATGCGGGCCGACGGCGGACTCCCGTCCTCCTGGCCGCTGACCGTGCGCCTGGCAGTCGTGGGCGTCTCGGTCGGCGGCAGCCTCGCGGTGTTCTCCCTCACGCCGCCGGGCAAGGAGTCCGGCGCCCACCTCAACCCCGCGGTCAGCCTGTTCATGGCCCTCCGGGGTGTGCTGGGCGTCGGGGACCTGCTCGCCTACAGCGTCTGCCAGCTGGGCGGGTCGGTCATCGGCGTGCTCGTCGCCCGGGGCATATGGGGCGAGCGGGTCACCGACGTCCACGACGGCCTCATCCAGCCCGGTCCCGGCTGGAACGGCGCGGCAGTCGTCTCGCTCGGCGAGGCGGTGAGCACCGCCGTCCTGCTGTGTGTGCTGGCAGCCATGACGTCCCGGCCCCGGCCGCGGTCCACGCCATGGGTCACCGGCGCCACAGTCGCTCTGCTGATCGCCTCGACCGGATCGCGGACCGGTGCCAGCTTCAATCCGGGCCGCAACTTCGGCCCGCACATCGTCTCGGGTGATTACCACCTCTTCTGGCCCTACATGCTGGCGCCCCTCGGCGGAGCCCTGGTGGCCGCGTCGGCGCTGGCCCTCTTCAGGCCCGGCAGCAAGGCCTGGACCGCCAAGGTGTGCTGCGAGCGCGACCTCCACCGCTACCGCCACTCCAGGCCGCGACCGCGGCACCACACCTTCTCCTCCCCCCGGTGATCCCATGCTCCAGACTGCCCCTCAAACTCCAGCGTCCTCCCTCGTCCCCGGCCCGGACCCGGCCGGCAAAGCGCTGGTCCGGCGGGCCCGGACCCTCGTGACCGCGCTGGGCCTGGCCGAGTCCGAGCTCGCGCCGGATCTGGTCCATGCCCTGCTGCGCGCGGGCTTCGGCGTACAGAGCGACATGCTGTTCGGCGGAGTGGAGATCCGGTCCTGTCCGCAGTACTACGGCGCCGGATCACTCCTCGTCAGCTGGGCCCCGCACGAGGCGGCGTACGCCCCGCTGGACCCTCGCATCACCCAGGTCGAGGACATCATGGCCGGCGCTCTGCTGGACACCGTGCGGGCGCTGGGGTTCCGAGCCGACCGCCTGGGCGTCTCCTACTCGGTGCTGGTACGACCGGGGGGTCGCGATGCCCGCTGAATCGGTGAGCGGATTCCTCAAGGAGCACCGGAGCACGGTCGCACTGGTGTCCGGCATCGTGGTCACCACCGTCGGCGCCTTCGCCGTGCTGGCCTTCGTGGTGTCCGCGCACCGTTTCTCGGTGGGCACCCAGGTCTTCGGTACGGGTCTCGGCGTCACGGCCTATGTGCTCGGCGTCCGGCATGCCTTCGACGCCGACCACATCGCCGCCATCGACACCACCACACGGCGGTTCCTGGCCGAGCAGAGGCCCTCGGCCAATCTGGGTTTCTGGTTCGCCCTCGGGCACTCGTCCGTCGTCGTCGTGCTCAGCCTGCTGACCGCCGTGGGGGCCCGCCTGGCGACCAGGCTCACCGACGACTCCTCCACCGTCCACCGGCTACTGTCGGTGCTCGGCACGTCCGTCTCCGGGGTGTTCCTGTGCCTGGTGGGCATCCTCAACCTGGTGGCGCTGCGCCGCATCGCCGGCGTGTACCGGTCCGCGCGCCGCGGGGACTACGACGAGGAGCGGTTGCACCAGGTCCTGGACGGGCGGGGGTTGTTCTCACGCCTCCTGCGCCGTCTCACCTCGTCGACGACGCGCCCGTGGCACATGTTTCCCCTGGGCCTGCTCTTCGGTCTGGGCTTCGACACGGCGACCGAGGTGTCTCTGCTGATCCTGTCAGCCGCCGGTGCCACCTCCGGCGCTCCGTGGTACGCGCTGATGCTCCTGCCCCTTCTCTTCACCTGCGGCATGAGCCTCTTCGACACCCTCGACGGGGCCTTCATGTCCGCCGCCTACCGGTGGGCCTTCGTCCATCCCCTGCGGCGCATCCACTACAACCTCACCACCACCGGCCTGTCAGCGGCGGCGGCACTGGTGGTCGGGGCGGTGAACCTGGTGACGCTGCTGAGCGACCGGATGCCCGCGGTCGACCGGGCCCTGCCCTGGCTGGCCGGCATCGACCTCAACGCCGCCGGCTACCTGATCGGCGGTCTCTTCCTCACGGCCTGGATCCTTTCCTTCCTCTACTGGAAGGCCGTCGGCCATCCGCCCGGGCGCCCCGGAGCCCCCGGCCGTGTCCCCGCCGCCGTCATGGTGCGGTCGGCCGCCCCGTCCGCCGAACCGGAGGTCTGACGCCGGCCGGACAGGAGCCTGCCGGTCACACCGCCGCCACGACGACGAGCCGGAACAGGGGCGCTCGTCACACGCGGAGGCTGCCGTACCGGAGAGCCCGGACGTCGAGGCCGCGACTGTGGGCATGCGCGGGACCACCGCACCCTGATGCAGGCTTCGCGGGCGCGCGGACGAGGTGGCGCGGCGCACGGTTCGAAAGCCCGGTGTCGAAGTGCCTTTCAGGTCATGCGACATGTGTGGGAGGGCACATCACGTGCCTCCGCCTTGGCGGCTCCTGCCGGCCACTGCCACGCTCATCAGGCCGGTCCGGCACGGGCGATGCTCGCCTGTGTCCGGACGGCGCAGTGGCCGGCCGACGTTACCCGGATGTGGGCCGGCCCTCGCACCGCGCTCTTTCGTCCTCCCCTCCCCGTGGGGAGGCGGCGGGGCGCGGGCAGGGATTCCCGGGACCTGCGCCACGGGTCCCGGGAATTCCCCTTTGCACTTCCGGCAGGCACAGGAGGACCGGGCCGTTTCACCGCCGGACGTCGCCGCCGGTGGGGAACGGCCCGGTTCCGTCATGTCCGCAGAGTGCACCAGCGGCCCGGGCCAATCGGCCGCCCCGGGGTCAACGCGGCAGTCGTATCTCACGCTTGAGGATTTTCCCGGTGGACCCCTTGGGCAGGGAGTCGGCGATCCAGATCCTCCGTGGGTACTTGTACGGGGCCACCCTGTCCTTGACGAAGGAGCGCAGGTCGTCCTCCGTGGCGCGGCCGTCCGCGGTGAGGACGACCACCCCCGTGACCTCCTCGCCGAGGTGCTCGTGCGGTACTCCGACCACAGCGGCCTCCAGGACGTCCGGGTGCTCGTACAGCACCTCCTCGATCTCCCGCGGGTAGACGTTGTAACCGCCCCGGATGATCATGTCCTTCTTGCGGTCGACGATGAAGTAGTAACCGTCGTCGTCCTGCCTGGCCAGGTCTCCACTGCGGAACCAGCCGTCCGGGATCGCCTCGGCCGTTTCCTCGGGCCGGTTCCAGTAGCCGGTCATCACGTTGTCGCCGCGGATGGCGATCTCTCCGACGTCGCCGTGCGGCACGTCGTGGCCCGCCTGGTCCACCAGCCGCACCTCGACCCCTCGGATCGGCGTGCCGATCGACCCTGCCTTACGGGGCCGGTCCAGGTGGTTGAAGCACGTCACCGGTGATGTTTCGGACAGGCCGTAGCCCTCCGCCACCGGACAGCCGAAGCGCTCCTCGAAGGCGTACAGGACTTCCGTCGGCAGGGGGGCTCCGCCTGAGACGCACACCCTCAGCCCGGCCGCCTCGGGACCGCCGGTGACCGGGGGGTGGTGCAACAGCGCGTTGTACATGGTGGGCACCGCGATGAAGATGGTGGCGCCCAGCTCGGCGAACATGGTCAGCACCGCGGCCGGGTCGAAACGGGGCACGAGCACCAGGCAGGCGCCCCGGCGGACGGACGCGTTCATGCTGCCTGTCTGGCCGAAGGCGTGGAACAGCGGCAGACAGGCCAGCATCACGTCCTCGGTGGTGACGTCGACGACGTGCTCGGCCAGAATCCGGGCGTTGCCGCCGAGATTTCCGTGGGTCAGCGCCGCGCCCTTCGGCGCGCCGGTCGTGCCGGAGGTGTAGAGGAGGGCGGCGAGGTCGCCGTCGTCTCGGGGAAGGGGGTCCGCCGTCGGCGTCCGGCCGTCGACCACCGTCGCTGTGGTGCCGACGGCGGTGACGGGGGTGCCGGTCGCTGCGGCGCCCGCCGCAGCGACGTCCGCCACGTCGTCGTACGCGAACAGGCGCACGGCGCCCGAGTCAGCCAGGCAGTGCCTGATCTCCTGTTCCTTCAGCAGCGGGTTCATCGGGACGACGACTCCGCCGGCGCGCAGTACGCCGTAGTAGAGGGCGACGAACGCCGGGACGTTCGGCAGCATGAGAGCCACTCGGTCGCCGGGAGCCAGCCCGTCCGCCCGGAGCATCTCCGCGACGCGGGAGACGGTCGCGTCCAGTTCCGCGTACGTCGTCACGACGTCCCCGAACCGCAGGGCGGGGTGCTCGGGCAACCGCCGCGCCGTCGTCGCCAAGTTCTCCGCGATGTTGGGCATGTGTCCTCCTGCTGGACGGCCGGCAACGGCCCGGCACCCGGCGCGGACACGTGTCCCGCCTGCACAGGTGTGCCTCACGGACGGTGCGACGAGATACCTCGGCGGGGCAGAGGCCGCCGGCCGGCATGTGTGTGTTCGCTGCAACATAACAGCCTGCGGCCGGGGGCATGATCCGCCCCGGGCAGGGGTGCGCCGAATCCGGAGATGCGGCAGGGCCGCGGAAGTGGGTCAGATGACTGATGCACGGTGTGGCGTGTGCGGGTGAGCATGATCCGCCGAGCACCTGGAACTGCCCTCGAAGGGCCTGAAAGCAATGGAGAACACACGATGACCGCATGGGCCGTCGAACGTATCGGCGCCGTCGCCGTCCTGACGTTCACCCGGACTCCGGAGAGCCTGATCGATTTCCGTTCCATGATCGCTCTCGGGGACTTGCTGGAGGACCTCGCGCTCCGGACCGAGCAGGTGAGAGTCGTCGTGCTGGCCGGAGGGCTGGACGACATGTTCATCAACCACGCGGAGTTGACCGACCTGGCCCGCGCCGGCGACGGCAGGGCGAGCAAGGAGGAGCTGGGGTCCTGGACCCGAGCGCTGAGCCTGTTGGAGGGGATCCCCCAGCCGACCGTCGCGTGGGTCGACGGCCTCGCCTCCGGCGGCGGCAACGAGATCGCACTGGCGTGCACCCTCCGCGTCGCCTCCGACCGTGCTCGCTTCCAGCAGCCCGAGGTCACCGGTGGTTTCATTCCCGGAGGCGGAGGCAGCGTGCGCCTCCCCCGGCTGGTGGGACCCGGCCGCGCGGCCGAGGTGATCCTCACCGGCAGGGTGTTCTCGGCCGAGGAGGCGCACCGCATGGGCTGGGTCAACGCGGTGCTGCCGGCCGGCGGCTTCCGGGAGGAGGCACTGCGCTGGGTCGAGGGCTTCGCGAAGCACGCGGGCCCCGCTCTGTACGCGGCGAAACAATCGATCGCGGCTGGTTCGAGGATGCCGTTCCCGGAGGCGGTCGCCACGGAGCGACGGCTGTTCGCCGGGCTCACCGCCCGGCTCGGGACGGGTGACGCCCCGTCCGGCCCTTCCGTCGGCGGCTAAGGGCTGTCCCGTAATCCCTGGTGGATCAGCGCGCGGCGTCAGATGCGGTGCATCGCAAGGCGGAGGAGCGTCCGCTTACTGGATGTATTCGGGCGTTCCGACAACGCGGCGAGGTGCCGTAGCTGTCGTCGTGCGCCCGCCAGGGATGACGGGACAGCCCTTAAGGGCTGTCCTGCGCTCGGCGCCGGTCACACGGTGGCGCGACGCTCACGAGCGTGACCTGCAAAGGGTTCACTCCCGCGCGTCCACGACACCAAAGTGCCGGCATGTTTCCCCTCCGGTCGTTCGGCGGCCGGGGAGCCCCGCGCGGTGTCCTAGCCTGACGTGGCGCGTCCGGCCGCTCCGGCGGTGTGCGCGCGCTCAACCCCTTTCTTCCAGCAGAAGAGTTGATCAGTGTGGCCGCAATCGGTGACCGCCTCCCTGCCAGCCCGAGCGATGTACGTGCGGCATACCGCCATTGTGAGGAAGTGACGCGTACGGAGGCGAAGAACTTCAGCTACGGCGTCCGGCTGCTGCCGGACGCGGAGCGGCGGGCCATGTACGCGATCTACGCGTTGGCACGTCGGGTGGACGACATAGGCGACGGTGACCTGGACCCGGTCCGCAAGGCGGAGTCGCTCGCGCGCGTCAGCGCGGCCGTGGACGGGCTGACGGCGGGCCGGGCGGATGCCGACGACGGAGCGGACCCGATACGTATCGCCCTCGCGGACGCGGCACAGCGCTTCCCGATCCCGCTGGAGGCATTCCACGAACTGATCGCGGGCGTCACGATGGACGTTGAGCAGACGGAGTACAAGACCTTCGACGACCTGCTGGTCTACTGCCGACGCGTGGCGGGTTCCATCGGCCGGCTGTCGCTCGGGGTCTTCGGTTGCACGGACCTCGAACGAGGCCGGGCGTACGCGGACTCCCTGGGGCTGGCGCTCCAAGTCACGAACATCCTCCGGGACGTCCGTGAGGACGCCGCCATGGGCCGGCGCTATCTTCCCGCCGAGGACATGGAGCGCTTCGGCTGCGACGAGGCGTGGTTCGTCGCGGGCCGGATACCTGACGAGGCCGACTTCGACGGTCTCGTCAGGTTCGAGGCGAGCAGGGCCCGGGCGCTGTTCGAGGACGGCTTGCGTCTGCTGCCGCTGCTCGACCGGCGCAGCCGGGCGTCCGTGGGCGCGATGGCGGGCATCTACCGTCAGTTGCTCGACCGCATCGAGGACGAGCCCGCCGCGGTGATGGCCCGGCGGGTCTCCCTCACCGCCGGAGAGAAGACGCGCGTGGCCCTCGCGGCCCTGCTGGGACGCGTGCACTGAGAACGTCCGGCTTCTGTGGCGCCGCGGCCCCGTGCGGCTTGGTTCTCCACGGAGGACGTACCGCGGCCGACCGGGCGCGCGGACGACAAGGCGACCGCCCGAAGGCCCTCCGGCCCGCAGCGCTACCCGGAACCGCACCGGACGTGCGGTGTGAGCCAGTTCCCCAGCTCGGGCTGCATGCGCGCATGCCCCGAACGGGGCCACCCCCCGATTTCCCCCACCTCTTGGAAGGCCGTCAGTTGAACACGGTGCCCGTACACCTTGCCTCGCAGCTCGCCGTCAACGTGATGGACGCCCGCTCGCTCCTGATCGCGTTCGGCGTGCTCGGTGTCGGGCTCGTGATGTTCGCCGAGACAGGACTGCTGGTCGGGTTCTTCCTGCCCGGCGACTCACTGTTGTTCACGGCCGGCCTGCTGTGCGCCGACACCGCCGACCGGGCCGTGCGCATGCAACTGGCGCCACTGCTGCTCGCGGCGGCCGTGGGCGCGCTGGTCGGCGCGCAGTGCGGTTACGCGATCGGCCGGAAGGCCGGCGGAGCGCTGCTCGCCCGCAGCGGGTCGAAGAGGCTCCATGAGGGGGCGGCCAGGGCCGAGGAGTTGCTGCGGCGGTACGGGCACGCGAAAGCCATCGTGCTGGCCCGCTTCGTGCCGGTGGTGCGGACCGTGATCAACCCGCTGGCGGGGGTGCTGGGCGTGCCGGCGAGGACCTTCGCCGTCTGGCAGGTCGCGGGCGGGCTGGTCTGGAGCATCGGCCTGACGTTGGCGGGATACGCGCTGGGGTCCTCGATCCCCGACGTCGACCGCTATCTCCTTCCGCTGGTGGCGCTGATCGTGATCGTGTCCATCGCGCCGCTGCTGGTGGAGGTTGTCCGCTCCCGGCGAGCGGCCGCAGCAGGAGACACGGCCGAATGACCGCGGTCGTCGCGGGCCCCGTCGGCCGGTGACGCGGCGTTCGGGGAGCCGGCTCGACGGGGCGGCCGTCGGTGGTCGTTCTCTGGGCAGGCGTGGTTCATGGCCGCCGCCGTCCGGTTGCGCGGCCCGGCCCAGCATCCGCGGTGGGGTGCCGCACCGGACTCGTCACGAGATGAGTCAGAGGCCTGTCACGGTCAGGTGGCGGCGGACCTGGGCGCCATGGACGATCTCGGTCACACCGATCACCACCAGCCAGACGCCTGCCACGATCGCCAACGTGGCGATGGAGGAGAACGGCCAGATGACGACGGTGAGCCCCGCCAGGAGGGTGAGGACACCGAGCAGCCCGCTCCACGCCCGCAGCGGACGGTCCGGCCCCGAAACCGCCGTGACGGTCATCGTGATGCCGCTCAGCAGCCACCCGAAGCCGATCCAGACCGCGAGCAGCAGAACTGACTGCGCCACGCTCCGGAAGGACATCAGGCCGAGCAGCACACTCAGGCTTCCGCTGAGGACCAGGAGGGCCCGGGAGGAACCGGGCGCGTGCGGCCCGAACGCGCCGACGAGTTGGGTCACTCCGTAGGCGAGCAGGTAGACGCCGAAGAGCGTGCCGACGACGGCCAGGGTGGCGCCGGGCCAGATCAGGGTGACCAGTCCGACGGCGGCGGCGACCACGCCGCCACCGACCATGATCTTCCAGGCTGCGGATCCCAGGAGGTCCGCCACCCTCGACTCGTTCCACCGGCTGGAACCACTCGGTGCTTCGTTCGCGATGACCATGATGTCGCGACTCCTTTCAGGCTGGGAACCTCCAGCATCACGGCGCCGGTGTCCGCCGTCATCGGTCATCCGACCTACGTGTGACGGGACACCGGCTTCCGGGTCGGGACGTGCCGGCCATCCTTTACCGTGTACACGGACGTGTGACGTGCCGGACCACACATGTGGGGGGCCGTCCGGGCATGTCACGCCTTCTGCCACGCGGGGATTCCGTCCGAGCCGCCATCGACGACGGCCCGTCGCCGCATCGAGCGACCGGGCGTGCGGCGGGTCAGGGATTCGCCCGACTCATCGTCGGACAAGGGACGGGAATTCAAGTGATCGAGGTTCGTCATCTGCGCATGCTGCGCGCCGTAGCCGCCACGGGGTCGCTGTCCGGGGCGGGGCGTCTGCTGGGCTGCACCCAGCCTGCCGTCCGGCAGCAGATCACGGCGCTGGAGAAGTCGGCCGGGTCGCCGCTCATCGTCCGTGCCGGTCACCGGACGCGGCTGACACCGGCGGGCGAGGTGCTCGTCCGGCACGCGGACACGATATTGCAGGAACTCGACGCTGCCGAGCGCGAGGTCGCGGCTCTCGCGGGGCTGCAGGCGGGCGCGGTGCGCCTGGTGTCCTTCCCCGGTGGCGGTGCCGTCCTCGTGCCCGCCGTCCTCGCCGCGATCCGGGCCGCCCATCCCGGTACCGAGGTGTTCTTCGAGGACGCCGAACCGCCGGCGGTGCTGGAGATGCTGCGCGCGGGCGCGTGCGACGTGGCCCTCTCCTTCAGGCACACCGGCGGCGCGGAGACCGAGGAGTGGCGGGACCTCCTCCTGCGGCCCCTGGTGAGCGACCCGCTCATGGCGCTGATCCCCGAGGCGGACCCGCTGGCCCGTGCCGACTCCGTGGGTCTCGTCGAGCTGGCCGGGAAGCCCTGGATCGCCGGCTGTCCGCACTGCCGCGGGCCGCTGGTCGGCACCTGCCTGGAGGCGGGGTTCACCCCACGGGTCGCCTTCTCCACGGACGACTGGCCGACGGTGGCCGGCCTGGTGGGTGCGGGCCTCGGCGTGGCGGCCGTTCCCCGGTCCTCCATCGGTTCCTCGGCTCCACGCGGCACGCGCGCGGTCACTCTCGTCCCGGCGGTCCGGCGGGAGACCGTCGCTCTTGTTCTGCCCGCTCTCGCGCGGGTACCCGCCGTGGTGGCTGCCTTGGACGAGCTGGAACGCGCCGCGGCCCGGGAAGCGTCCATGCCCTCGACAGAAGAAGCAGGTTCTCCGTTCTTCGGCGGTGAGCTTCTCGTATGACCGGTATATCGGACGTTGGGAACGTGCCGGATTCCGCGTTGGTGCTCTCGGCGCAGGCGGGCGATGTCAGCGCCCTGGGGCTCCTGTTCACGCGGCACCGCTCGGCCATGCACGCGGTGGCGGTGGCTCTGCTGGGCCACGGTCCGGACGCCGAGGACGCCGTACAGGAAGCCGCACTCCTCGCGCTGCGCCGCGTCGGAAGCATCCGCGATCCGTCAACGGTCGGTCCGTGGCTGCGGGCGGTGACACGCAATGTGTGCCGCTCCCAGTTGCGCAGGACATCGGCCGTTCCCATGGCGGAACCGGCCGAAATCGCGACAGCGAACCGTTCGGCGGGGCCGCCCGATCCGGCGGAGGTGATCGATCGGCATGCGCTGCGCGACTGGGTGTGGACCGCGCTCGACGGTCTGTCCCCAGGGCTGCGACTGGTCACGATGCTGCGCTACTTCACCGACGTGACGTCCTACGAGGACATCGCGGCGCTGTGCGGCACACCGGTGGGCACCGTGCGCAGCAGGCTGCACCAGGCCCGCGGAAAGCTGGCCGATGCGCTGGCCGAGTCGGCTGACCGGACGCACGAAGACGCCGGCGCCCTGAGCTCCCTGCACCGCGCACGGGCCGAGGAGACGCTGGAGTCCGCCCGACGAGGCGTCCTCCTGTCGTCGTTGCCCGACTGGTGGTCGCCTCACACGGAGGTGACATGGCCGACGGGCAGGCACACCTCCGTCGACTACCTGGGTGCCGCGTTCGACCGTGACCTGTCCGACGGTGTACGTCACGAGCTGACGAACGTGGTCGCCGGCCGCGAGGTGGTCATCTGGGAGGTCTCCCTGCTCAATCCGCCCGAGGACCCCTTCCACTGTCCGGCCGGCGTCGTGTGGACGCACTTCCTGGACGGAGGCCGCACCAGCCGCCTGCGGCTCTATCACCCGCGCCGGGGCCTCACCGGTCACGAAATGTCCACCGGACACTGATCGAACTTCTCCCGCTTTCACCGCGTCTTGTGTGTATGGATAGCAATGACCACAGCCCGGAGCGCCCCGCGGGCACCGGTCCGGACGTGGGCGACGCACGGCGCGTCGTCGTGGACGGGGTGCGCCAGACCTACCGGGTCGTGGGCGAGGGCCCGTTCTGCCTCGTGCACCCCGGAGGCCCGGGAGTTCATCCGGAGTACCTGCGGATGCCCGCACTGGCGCACGATCTGACCTTGGTGTACCTCGACCCCGTCGGTTCCGGTGACAGCGACCCGCTGCCGGACGGAGACTACTCACCCGCCCGCTATGCGCGCTTCGCCGAAGCCGTGCTGAACGACCTCGGCGCCCCGACCGCGTACTTCCTCGGCCACTCGCACGGCGGTTTCGTCGCCCAGCAGTTCGCCCTGGACCATCCCGAGCGTCTCGACGGCCTGATCCTCTACGACACCGCTCCGGTGTACGGCAAGGAACTGACCGACACGGCCACCGCGAAGATGGCAGCACTCGCCCGCCGTCGGGCGGACCGGCCCGAGTTGGTGAACGCGGCCCGGGCGTGGAAGGCCATGCTGCCGGGCGGGCTCGCATACGATGACGCTTCGCACGAGCGTCACCTGAACACCTTGCTTCCGGCGTACTACGCTGACTACCGCAGGACCTCGGCGGAAGCGGGCGGACTCGCCCTGCGGGTCACACCTGACCCGAACCGGCGGCCGGTCGCCTGGGACGTGCGGGACCGGCTCGGCATGATCGAAGCGCCGGCACTGGTGATCGTCGGTCTCCACGACTTCATCTGCCCGCCGCGCTACGCCTACGAGCTGGACGCGGGGATCGCGGACACCCACCTGTGCGCATTGCCCGAGAGCGGCCATTTCGGCCACATCGAGGAGCCGGACGCGTTCACCGCCGCCGTACTGGAATTCGTCGACAACCAGAAGAGGAACCCCTCATGAAGACCACCCTGCCGATCGGCCTGGGCGAGCGAACCGAGATCGAGGCATACGCGGACTTCGCCACCGGTGCGCCGTCGTCCGTCCGGGAAGCGCTGGGCATCAGTTCCCAGCAGTTCGGCCCAGCACTCGCGGTCACGGTCCGCGAGGACCCCAGCACCTTCTTCGACCGGGCCGGCGGCTTCGGCGAGGAGCCCGTCACCGCGGCCCTCGTCGCGCGGGTGTGTGACTTCTTCCGCGAACAGGGCGCATCGCAGGCGTCGTTCGCCATCGCGCCGGCGTCGCTGCCGCCGAACTGGCCGGAGATCACAGCGGAACTGGGCCTCACCGAGGGGCCCCGCTACGTCAAGCTGGGCTGCGAGACCGAAACCGCGCTTGCCGCGAGGGACGGCATCGCCGCGCTCGACCCGGCTCTGCGCGTCGGCCCCGTCGAACCCGGCCGGGCACGCGAGTGGGCCACCGTCATGATGACCACGTTCGGATTCACCGAGCCCGAGGCCATGACCGACATGGCCGCTTCGTGCGTCGGCAGACCGGACTGGCAGCAGTACGCCGTCTGGGAGGACGAGCGGATCATCGCGGTCGGCAGCGTCTTCCTGCGGGGTGAATGCGCCGCCATGTTCGGCGGCGCGACCCTCCCCGAAGGACGTGGCCGCGGCGCCCAGTCGGCCCTGCTCACAGCGCGCGCCACAGCGGCACAGGCCGCGGGCTGCCGTTGGCTCGTCGCCGAGACCGGCGCGGAGGACCCCGGAGAGCACAACACGTCGCTGCACAACATGCTGCGCACGGGCTTCGAACGCCTCTACGAGAGGGTCACCTGGGTCTGGCACGGCTAAGGGCTGTCCCGTAGGCTCTGCGGTCGAAGCGCAGCGCACCCGCCTCTCCATACGGTCGGCGCGGGCATGAGGCCCGCGCACGCGCCCCGCCCCCAGGCGTCCTGCGTTTCACCGTCGTCCCGGTGATGAAACATGTGCATAGCCCCTGGAGACGGCTCACCGGCCCTGCCGGCACGGCGCGAAGCACGCGATCACGGTTGTAGGCTCGGCACATACCTCGTATGTGTGTGCAGTGTGCGCACTGCACCGGCCAGGGACGTGCCCTCCATCGGCCGGGCTCCGGTGGTCCCGCATCGGGGGGCGCGGATCGACGCGAGCGAATGCGCCGGTCCTGCAGGACGGAGCGAGGGACGTCAGGGACAGCGAACACGCGGCCCGGGCGGTCGTGTTCGGGCCGGCCCTCCCTCCAACAGGTTCTGGAAGTGACGCTCGATGCCTCTGCCCCCAGTCTCTCCCAGCCCGGCCGGCCACCTGATCCTGACGCGGTCGGGCCGGGCCACCATGACCCGGCCCGCCACGGCGGCGGACCTCGCCGCCGTGAACGCCATGCACGGCCGCTGCTCCCCCGACACGATCTACAGCCGGTACCAGACCGGACGCTCCGTCCTGCGGGAACGGGAATGGGCCCAGCTCACATGTCCCGGACACGGCCTCAGTTGGGTGACCGCTCCGGTGGGGGCCCCCGGCACGGTCGTCGCCGTCACCCACCTGTTGCGTGGTGACACCTCGCGGTGCGGCGAACTGGCCTTGCTGGTGGAGGACGACTGGCAGGACGCCGGCCTGGGGACGGCACTGACGCACTGGGCCCTCTCACGGGCGGCGGGCCTGGGCATGCGCGGCGTGGCGGTCTTCACCGCGCCCTCCAACCGCCGTATGGCCGCGATCTGCCGAGCCCTGGGGGCACGGCCCGCCGCGCCCGGCGGGCCGGAATCTGTGGAGAGGCACGGCGACGACCTCGTCCACCTGGAACTTCCCGTCCCCGGGCGGGTGATACGCGCCGGGGAATGGCAGGCGTGCGCGTGTGTTCCGGCCTGAGCACTCGTCCGGCCGAGACGGAAGGGCGCGGTGTGTCCCGATCGGTTATGTCGGCTCGCCACCCGGGCCGTGGCTCACACGGCGGGGCGGCTCGGGCGGCCCCGGCCTCGAAGCCGAGCCGCAGAGCGGCCGCCCCGCCCGATTCAGCGGGCGCCCGTAGCCGACGGAGTTCCGCCGTCCGACAGGAGTACGACACCCGAGCCCTGGTCGGGTGGAACCCGCGCGCCACGTCCCGCCGAGGCGTTGGCGGTCACCGCGACCAAGGGGACCAGGGTGATCGCCGCGGTAGCGATGATCTGATGGTTGACGCGGATTCTTCTGAGACGCATGCGGCTTTCTCCGGATCGGGGTGTCGGGCGCGGCCCCCCGTGTCGGGCACGGGTGGCGGGTCCGTGCGCTCCGCGTGGAGCGAGTGGGACGATCGAAGCATCGCCCAGGCGGCCCTCGCGGGGCTTCCGTCAAACGACTACTTGGTCGCGGCCGCCCGCCTCGCGTGCCGCGGCCGGTATGTCCCGGCCAGGCGCCCCGAAGTGGCCGCACGTCGCACCACGACCTGGAACCCGCATCCCGGAGCTGCCCATGGCCGCCGCGACGCGCGGCACTCGACGGCCTCCACCCGGTCGACCAAGTGAACGCGCTGCGGTCACTCCGTTGACCGGGTGGCATCCCGGCATCGTGCGGTCAGCGGAGACTCGTGCGCACCGGCAGCGCGATGAGTCCGCGCGAGCGCAACGAGGGGCGCCTGCGCAGTTCCCGCACGGGGACGGCGAGGGACAGCTGCGGGAAGCGTTCGAACAGCGCGGTGAGGGCGATGCCCGTCTCCATCCTGGCCAGCGGAGCGCCGAGGCAGTAGTGGATGCCGTGTCCCAGGGCGAGGTGCCCGGTGGCGTCCCGGCTCAGGTCCAGTCGGTCGGGGTCGGGGAAGCGGCGCGGATCACGGTGCGCGGCGGCGAGCGAGAGCAGTACCGTCTCACCGGCCGGCACTGTGACACCTCCGATGACGACGTCCTCGGTGGGAAAGCGCCGGATGGCGAGCGGTGCCGGGCCGTCGTAGCGTGCCAGTTCTTCCACGGCCCGGTCCCGCAGACCGGGGTCGGCCCGGAGTGCTGCCAGTTGGTCCGGGTCGGCGAGCAGGGCGGCGACGGCATTGCCGATCAGGTGCACGGTGTTCTCATATCCCGCGACCAGGATGAGGAAGGCCAGTGACATCAGCTCGTCCTCGCTGAGCCGGTCCTTCTCGTCGCGGACGGCGATCAGGGCGGACAGCAGGTCGTCGGCGGGATGAGCACGCTTGTCGGCGATGAGCCGGGTGAAGAAGGCCAGGAGCCGGCCCACGGCCTCTCTGGCGCGTTCCGGCCGCGCCGGGTCGGGGGCGACCAGGGCGTCGGTCCAGGCGCGGAAGTCGTGCCGTTGGGAAGCGGGCACGCCCAGGAGGTCACAGATGACGACGATCGGCAGCGGGGCGGCGTAGGCGGGTATGAGGTCGACGTGGTCCTGTCCGGCCAGGGCGTCGAGCAGTCGGTCCGCCGTGTGCCGGACGGGCGCCCGCAACCGTTCGACGTGGCGCGGGGTGAAGGCTTTGGAAACCATGCGCCGGATACGTGTGTGGTCCGGCGGGTCCATGTTCAGGAGGTTGGCGTCCAGAGCGGGCGGCAGGGCCATGCCCCGGTAGCCGCCCGGGGTCGCGTTGCGTTTGTCCAGGGACAGCCGGGGATCGGCGAGTGCCTGCCTGACGTCGTCGTAACGTGTGACCAACCAGGCGGGGAGGCCGTCCGTGCCGGTGATCCGGTGGACCGGTCCCTCTTCGCGGAGCCGCCCGTAGACGGCGTAGGGGTCCTGGTAGAGGTCCTCGGGAGCAACCGCCGGGCTGGTGGAAGGTGTTGACTCACTCATCGCACCAGCTAAGCAGACCCGTGACGGACAAGGCCGGGCACCCCTGCGGTCGCTCCCCGTGTGGTCCCGCCGCCGACGACCACATGTGTGTCCCCGGCGGCGGGGTGCCTATGCGCGAGTCCTCGTGGGCCGGCTGTTGAAAGCTTCCGCGAAGAGGACGGGCCGGCCCGAAGGCGACGAAGCGGCGGGCCATGACAGGGTGACGGCCCGTGACTCGCCGGGCAGCAGCCACAGGTAGTTGTCGTCGTACAGCGTCGGCAGGACCCGCTCGCCGGCGCCGTCGAGCAGGGACAGCCGTACCATGGCGGCGACCACAGGGCCCCGGTTGGCGACGGTGGCGGTCATTTCGTGGCGGGCGCCCGACCGCGTGAGGCGGGTGATCGTCGTCGACAGCGCGACCTGCCGGAGCGTGGACAGCCGCCGCATGTCGGCGGGTGTGCGGTGGCGCCAGTAGGTGTTGCGGGACAGGACGGCGCCCTCGCGGTCCTCGAGGGTGAGCCGTAGCAGGTGCAGACCGGGCAGGGCGTCCGTGTGGTCCACGGTGAACGCGGGGACGACGGTCGACGGCTCGAGGTTCACTTCGGCCCGTCTGGGCGCTCCCAGCCGGGCGCCGCTCAGATCGTGCAACTGTGCGGTGACGGTCGCGTTCCTGATCGCACGGCTCGTGTGGTTGACGGCATGCACCTGCCACCGGACCGGGTCTGCCTGGACGTGCAGGGGCTCGCAGGCGCTGCGGGCCCCGTAGTAGGCGCCGTTGACGTCGAAGTCGTAGTCGTAGGTCTGCCACACGGTGCTGTGCCAGGCCGGGTGGGACATCCAGAGCATGAGTCCGCTGGCGTCGTCCCAGAGATTGGCGTTCCATGCCTCGAACATGGCACGGGTGTTGTCGAAGTTGACGAACTGAGCTTTGCGGGCGAAGTCTTCGAGGTCCGTCGCGGTGCCCAGGCGTTCCTCGATGGCCGCCTTGTACCCCTGCGGTGCCTGGTTGCCGTGCTCGCTCCAGTCGTGGTGGTTCCAGACCTCGCCGATCGGCCAGGCCGGCTCGTCATCGGCCATGGCGCGGGTGCTCGCGGCGGTGGAGACGACCGGCATGCCTATTTCGCTGTGGAAGCCGAAACTGTTGCTGCCGTAGGAGGACGGGTCGTAGTACTTCGCGGGCTCGACCCAGTGGTACGGCCCGCCGCCGTTGATGATTCCGCCGGAGGAGTTGTTCTGGTAGAGGATGCCCGGGGCCAGCCGCTCGACCGCTTCGCGCATCCCCGCGTCGATCGCGGCCGGCGGATTGCCCTCGTTCGCCCCGCACCACACCACGACGCAGGGGTGGAGGCGGTAGCGCAGCACGGTGTCCCGGGCGATCGCGTTGTAGGCGTCGTGGTCCGGCGGGTCCATGCCCCAGGCGTTGGGGAAGTCGTTCCACACCAGGATGCCGTGCTCGTCACAGCTGGCGAAGAACTCCTCCCGGTTGCTGCTGCCGACCCAGTTGCGGATCATGGTGAAGTTCATGTCGCGGTGCATCCGCACGGCGGCGTCCATCCGCGCGGCGGGCATCCGGCGCAGCAGTTCGTCCCAGCCCCAGTTGCCGCCGCGCGCCAGGACCCGTACCCCGTTGACGCTGATCTTCAACGGCTCGGGGGTGTTCGTCACCGATGCCACATCGGTCCAGTTCTGCGCGTCGTCGGACACCTGGACGACGTACGTCTTCGGGTAGGCGGTCTCCCATGTGACGGCCACCCGGTCGAACGTCCGCCGGGAGCCCAGGTCTACCTGGATCCACTGGTGGTCCTCCGCCCTGGAGGACCACCGGGTACCGCTGTCGCCGTCGGTGGCGTGTGCGGCGGGGTGGTCGGGCTCCTCGGACGAAGCGGTCGGCCGGCCATGGCGGGCGAGGTCCGTCCCCGGATTTCCGCTGTCTGTCACCGCCAGCGACCACAGGGAGTTTCCCCAGCTCGTCTGCCGCAGACCGCAGGCGATGCGTACGAACCGCGCGGTGGCGGCCGCGAAGTCATGGGTGCGCAGGCTCGCGTCCCCTCGGTTGAAGAGCAGCGGCACCGCCGTGTTGTCGACGTGCGCCACATCGGTCCAGGTGTCGTCGTCGTCCGACACCTGTACGGCATAGGTGGCGGCGTACGCCTGCTCCCAGAGCAGGTCCACCCGGTCGAAGGACTGCCGTGCGCCGAGGTCGACGCGTATCCACTGGTCGTCCTCGTAGGCCGAGGACCATCGGGTGCCCGAGTCGCCGTCGGTCGCCCTGGCAGGGCCGAGGTCGTCGCCGGCCGTGCTGGAGGCGGTGACCGGAGCGTGCAGGGCGAGGTCGACACCGGGGCGGTTGCTGTCGGCCACGGCGAGCGACCACAGGGAGCTGCCCCAACCGGTGGCCCTGGTCAGGCACCTGATGCGTACGTACCTCGCCTGCTGACCGCCGGTGGGGACGGACTGGGCGCAGCTGTTGCCGTGGGTGGTGAACGGCAGGGGCACGTCGTACTCGTATCCGAACTGGCGGATGCCGAACCGCGTGGTGCGCCGGTCGCTCTCGGTGCCGTCCAGGGTCGCGCGGAGGGTCAGCTCGTGCCGGTGTGCCTCACCCATCCCGTTGGGCCACCACAGGTCCGGGTTCTTCAGGCGCAGGGAGCGGTGGGATGCGGGGCTGAGGACGACGTCCAGGCTCTTCCCCGCCGGAACGGTGAGGGTGGTTTCCGCCCGTACGTCGGCGAAGGCCGCGGAGAGGGTCACCCGGTGGTCGGCCGGGCCGGCGTTGCGCACCGGCACCGTGAGGGTCAGCTCGGCGACGGAGGTGTCGGGAAGGAGCGGCAGGACCGTGTCGACGCGCGGGTCCCCGATCACGACGTCCCCGGTGGAGCGGAGCCGGACGTGGTTCCAGATGCCGGCGGCCCGGTCCCGCACCGCGGGCATCCAGTCCCAGCCGGAGACGGCCAGATAGGTGGGCGAGTTGAGGTTCATCTGTCCGGCGCCGGCGTCCACCCAGGATTCCCCTGCCGGCCCCTTGTCGCCGGGGCTGCCGGGGACGGGCATCGGAGTGATCCGGACGGCGAGGGCGTTGTCGCCCCGGGCGGCCAGGAGTGCGGTGACGTCATGGGCGGACCGGGCGAAAGGATAGGTCAGCCGGCCCACTTCGGCGCCGTTGAGCCAGATGTCCGCCTGGTGGTTGACCCCGTCGAACTCCAGCCACACCCTTCGGCCCGGTTCGGTGCGCAGGTCCCGCGGCAGGGAGAACTGCCGCCGGTACCACCAGGAGTGCCGGGACAGTGCCTCGGGGACGCGCAGGTTGTTCATGCCGGCTGCCGGCTCGGGGAGGTGGCCCTGGTCGACGAGCGTGGCCAGCACCGTTCCGGGCACGGTCGCGGGCAGCCAGCGGCTGGTGTCCACGCCCGTGGCGGAGAGGTCCGTCCCGTCGCCCTCCGCGCGGTCGTCGTAGGTCAGCGTCCAGCCGGACTCCATGGGCACGGTGCCGTCGTCGGCGACGGTGAGCGCGGGCGCCGGGCCGTGGTGCCTGCCCCAGTCCGTCCAGCCGGTCGCGGCCGGGCGGTGGCCGCCGACGGAGCCGTAGACCTCGAACCCGTTGAGGCCCAGGGGGTTGGCGCTGGAACGCCGGTAGGAGGTCATGCGCACCCAGCGGGCGGTCACGGCGCGGGGCAGTTCGAGCTCGACGACGCCGCCGGTGCCGGCGGCTGTGCGGTACAGGCCGGTCCATGACGCGTGGTCCCGGGAGGTCTCCACCACGAAGTCGGTCGCATAGCTGGACAGGATCTCCTCGCCGGTGGTGCCGTCCGCCCAGTTGCCGCTCGGGGCGGGCGTGAACACCGCGTCACCCGCCTGGGCTTCGAAGGTCAGACGGACGCCGGTGACCTCGCACTCCGTCTGGAGGTCGACCGAGATCCACTGGGGATCGCCGTCGGCCGCACGCCACCCGGTGCCGCGCACGCCCCTCTCGGCGATGCCGTCGACCGCGAAGGAGGCCGGGGCGGGCCCGTACGCGGACGAGGACACCTCGACCGGACGGTAGACCGCGAGATCCTGGGAGAGGCGGTGCGCGGGGGGACCCGCCGGGTGTGCGGAGGCACGGGCGGCCGCCGGGAACACACCGCCGAGTCCGAAACCGGCCAGCAGGGTGGAGCCGGAGGTGACCACCGACCGCCTGGAGGGGAGGCGGCGGTGTGCCGGATGCTCGTGAGCTTCCATGTGCGGGGCGTCCAATCGGGTGTGGGGCGGGAGACGGATATCTCGCCGGGCCTGGTTCCAAACGGAGAGGCGAGGCGCCTGACAACGTTGCCAAAGGGTGTTGTCGTTGCTCAGCTCCTGTCAAGACATGTGACAGGAATGCGCGTCATCGGGCCGCGAACATGGCACCACCCGGAGGGATTTCTCCGCCTGCCCGGGGGAGGCGTGTCATCGTTCGCCCCGGGCCGGGCAGCTCCGCCACGCCTGTCCGTTCCGCACCTGACACGTGTTTCGCCCGGCTCCCCCAGGCCGTGTTCTGACGTGGTTCCCGTGACTCGTCTCGTGCCTCGATGATCTCGGAGTGATCCTTCTGATGACCGGTGGGCAGTGATGTGCCGCCGGGCGGCCACGTGAGCGAACGTGACGATCACGGCTTGGGCAGGGTGGTCATGTTCTCACCATCCCGTCACCAGGCTGCGGAGGAAGGGGGCAAGCCGGTCGGCGATCAGCCGGTCGTCGTGAGCCGAGGTGTGCCGGTCACAGCCGAGGAAGTCCAGGCCCGACTGGTCGAGGAACCAGTAGTGGACCCGGCTGTCGCCGGCGTCGTTGCACGCCTCGACCACCTGCCGCACGTGCTCGGCGTTTCCGTCGAAGCCGACTGCCACGAGGGTGGTGCCGGCGCCGTAGCGCGTCCGCAGTTTCCGGAGGAACTCGCCGTAGGCGGTGCGGTAGGCGACCGCGAGGCTGTCGGGCGTCCACGGTTCACCGGGGGTGAGGTCGGAGAAGTCGTTGGCGCCGAGGTTGATCACCACGATCTGGGGGCGCCATGTCCCCGGGTTCTGCCAGACGTCACCGTCCACGTTCAGCAGGGCGCGGTCGTAGTAGGTCCGGTAGGCGATGTCCGGGCAGATGCCGGCGACGTTGCGCACCATGCCGAGGCCGGAGATGCCGTTGATCTGGTAATCGGCGTCCAGCTGCTGGGCGGTGAGGGCGCCGTGGCTCACGTCGGTGTTGGTGTTCCGCTTGAGCTGCTCCGGATTGCAGTCGCGGGTGCCCGAGACATTGCCGTAGCCCACCGTGAGGGAGTCCCCGATGAACTCGATCTGACGGTCCCGGGGCGCCGGCTTGCTCAGTACGGCACCCCCGGGCGCGGCGACGAAGCCTCCGAACGTGCTGGTTTCCCCCGGAGTGTCGTTGCGTTTGACGACCCGGACCGTGTGCTCGCCGTCCCGCAGGCCGTTGATCCAGTGCGCGGTGTCGCCGGGTGTCACCAAGGTGGCGACGGTGGCCCCGTCGACCTGGACGTCGTAGTCGGCGGCCGCGCAGTCGAGTACGACCCCGAGGCCGGTTCCGCGGAAGCGGCCCTCGAAGTACACCCCCGGCCAGCTGAACTGCACTGTCTCCCCCAGGTCCTTGACCCGCCCTGCGGTGTGCACCTGCTCCGAGACGCTCCTCACGGGGACCAGTTGCCACTGCTGGTGGGCGCCGCCCCAGTCAGTGGACTGCACCACCTTGGCACCGTCCGTGGTGGCAGCGCTTCGGACCTCGACGGCCTTGCCGCTGTTGCGGTTGATCAGACGGACGTAACCGTCCGCCGAGCCCTCCAGCCGGAACTGCTGGTTCGAGCCGTTGGTGTCGCCCCACTGCACGATGTCCGCGTGGTCGGCGCCGGACCAGCCGCGGACGTCGAGCACCTTGCCCGAGTGCTGGGCCCTCAGTCGGTAGTAGCCGTCACCCGAATCGACGAACTGGAACCGCTGATGAGCACCGCCGTTGGGGGCCCACTGCTGAACGGCGGTTCCCTCAGCAGTACTCGCGCCGGATATGCCCAGCGCCTTGCCGCTGCCCTGGTTGATCAGCTCATACCACGTGCCCACGTCCACCGTGGCCGCTTGCGCGGTCCCGGTCGCGCCCAGCCCTGCCGGCGGAGGCGCCGGCAGGGTCGTCGCCGCGGCAAGAGCCGCCGGGCGCCGCCCGCGCCCCGGCTTCGGGTTCCTGTCTCTGGAAGTCATCTGCGTGCCCTCTTTCCGGCCCTGTGGAGCATCGGTGGGTCACGGCTGAACGTCCGACATCACACCCGTGAATGTCAACCAATTTGAAGGGATGCAATAGGTCAACAAGTGCCAAAATGGAACGACTTGGTGGTCCAACCGCTCGCCTGCAGACATCAAACATCGCATGTCTCAGGCAGTTTGAAGCCTGGGGAGGCGCCCGACGGCGCAGTGACGAGTACCCCCTCACCAGCACCCACCACCGACCCGCGGATGTCACCGAGCCGCGCCATCGGGCCCCGGACGGCGGCCAGGGCCTACGACATGTCGGGAAGTCCCCGCGGCGTCGCGACACCCGGCACGCCGGGAGCACGCGCCGATCGCCGCTACCTCTTCCACGGGGGACTTCTCAAACACGTTCCAGGTGCCGAGGAGGACCGGGCCCACGACCCGGCACAGCGACACCGCGGACGCGGGCCGCCCGCACTGTCTCCCCGCCCTGACCGGCGGGGCACTCCCGTCCGCGCCTCCACCGACGGACGGGAGTGCCCGTCGCGCTGCGGTGCGCGCGTCACTGTCCTGGAGCGAACGTCGCGGTGCGTGGCCCGGCGCCGACCCGCGCACCGCCTCGTCGGACAGGCCCGTCCGGGGCTCGGGGTCGTACCACGCCCTCAGCCAGCCCGCCCCTTCCAGCCTGCAAAGCATGACCGGCCCCGAACGGTCGCTCGCTGTCCGGTTCGGGGCCCCACACCAGGAAGCCTCTCGCCCGACGGCCGCCGACGTCTGTCTCACCCGTGCGCGGCAGCATCAGTCATCTGACTGCGGAGTCCGTGCGGAAGCCCCCGTCCAGTCCGGCCGCGTACGGCATGGAGGCCCCGCCGTGCACCGGCCCGTCGGGCGGGGAATGGCCACTGCGAGCATCGCGTCAGGGTGGGGGAAAAGATGCAGATAAGGGATGAATCGTATGATAGGGGGCAGCCTTACTTGTGGGCCGTGACGACGGAAAGGCCCGAGACATAAGTCGTTAGACAGATTCGGCGACTCCTGCCCCCGGGAGATGGTGGGTGCGTTGCCCGGCGGAGCGGACCCGGGCGGCATCAGCAGACAGCGCCACCCGGCCACGGCCGTACCGGCGCCATGAGCATCCACACCCCAGTTCAGCCGGCGCCTCCGCACCGCCGCATCGTGTCCGAAGGGAACGTCATGCCGTTCATCACCGTTGGCCAGGAGAACTCCACCGACATCGACCTGTACTACGAGGACCACGGCACCGGCCGGCCGGTGGTCCTGATTCACGGCTACCCTCTCGACGGCCACTCGTGGGAGAAGCAGACGACGGCCCTCCTCGCCGCCGGCTACCGCGTCATCACCTATGACCGCCGCGGCTTCGGCCAGTCCAGCCAGCCCACCGTCGGCTACGACTACGACACCTTCGCCGCCGATCTCAACACCGTCATGGAGACGCTCGACCTTCAGGGCGCTGCCCTGGTCGGCTTCTCCATGGGCACCGGCGAGGTCGCCCGCTACCTCTCCACCTACGGTTCCGCCCGGGTCGCCAAGGCGGCTTTCCTGGCCTCGCTGGAACCCTTCCTGCTCAAGACCGACGAGAACCCGACCGGTGCGGGCGACGCCGACTTCTTCCAGGGCGTCTCCGACACGGCCAAGAACGACCGCTACGCCTACTTCACGTCCTTCTACAACGACTTCTACAACCTGGATGAGAACCTGGGCACCCGCATCAGCGAGGAAGCCGTCACCAACAGCTGGAACGTCGCCGCCACCGGTGGCGCGCACGCCGCCTGGGCGGCCCCCCTCACCTGGCCGACCGACTTCCGGGCCGACATTCCGAAGATCGACGTTCCCGCGCTCATCCTGCACGGCACCGCGGACAACGTCCTGCCCATCGACTCCACCGGCCGCCCCTTCCACAAGGCGCTCCCCCAGGCCGACTACGTCGAGGTCGACGGAGCCCCGCACGGCCTTCTGTGGACCCACGCGGAAGAGGTCAACGAGGCCCTGCTCACCTTCCTCGCCAAGTAGTCACGACCACGTCCCGGGCGGCCCGCACCCACCGGTGGTGCGGGCCGCCGCACGGGGTTCGGACAAGGACACCCGAAGGACTTGGGTGTGCGCAGACCAAGGAGCACGACCGCATGACCGACCCCGGAGGGGACCGCAGCCGGAACGGCCGGGGGGACACCCCTTTCCGCCCCGTCCTCGACCTGCGGGCGCGGATGGCGCCGGGTGCCGGCAGGAGCACCGGCAGCTGCGCGTGGTTCCCGTGCCGCATGCTCTACACCGTCGACGAACCGTTCTCGGTCCGCGTCGAATTCCGCACGGCGGTGGCCGGGGCTCCGCGTCGCTGGTCGGTGTCGCGCGACCTGCTGGCCGCAGGCACCTCGGCGTCCTGTGGAACGGGCGCCCTCAGAATCCGGCCCGACCCCCGCTACCTGCTGTTCGGCCGCCGGCTGTACCTCAGCTTCTGGGCGCCGGGCGGACGGGTCACCTTCGAGACGGACCGAAGTCAGGTGAAGTCCTGGCTCGACGCCACCTACGCGCTGGTGCCCCGCGGCAGCGAGCCGGAACTGCTCGACTGGGACGCACTGGAGCGGGACCTGCTGCAGCGACGCGACTGAGCGCCAGGTGCGGCCGAAGGGTGCCACCACGAACGTCGCGCCCAGGTGACCGTGACAGGAGCCGGTCCGGACGTGGCCCCCTCGGGCAGCGCCGCCGGCCCGTCAGCAACTACGTCGAATGACAGATGTCAGGCACGTCGTAACCGTCTAGCTTGGCAGGACCTGCCTGGCCGGTCACACCCGGCGGGGTGGCCAAGTGTGACTGGACAGGCACGTGTGGCAGGCTACCGACCGGGCGGACAGCGGTTCTCTCCCCTGTACGAAGCGTTCCCCCCGGCCGGGCGTCGGCCTCGGCGGAAACTCGACCGCGCACTGAAGAAACTCGGTGAACACACATGACTGGACACGCCGTTGGAGCACCGATGCGGGAACGCGTGGGTTCGGCCGGGCGGTTGCACCTGACGTCGGTGCCGGACACGCCGGCGGCAGACATGCGGGGAAGGGGCGCCGAAGCCGACGCCCTGCCGGTGTCACTCGCCGTGACGGCGAGCGACATGCTCACGCAGGAGGGGGCCCAGGCCTACCTTCGCGGGGCGGCGGGAATGCGTGTGGTGCCCTGGGGAGACTGGCAGAACGCCGACATCGCTCTCGTCCTGGCCCACCGGGTCACCATGGCGACGTTCAAGCGGGTCGAGGAGGTATCCGGTTCCGGTCAGGAGCAGGGGGTTCCGGTGCTGCTCGTGGTGGACGCCATCAGTGAACGGCACCTTCTGTACGCGGTCGAGCGAGGTGTGGTGGGTGTGCTGTTGCGAGGCGAGGTCGGGTACGCCGACATCGTGCAGGCGAGCCGCAGCGCCCTGCGCGGGGAATCGCCGCTGCCCGCGACTCTGGTGCGCGCGCTCGTAGAACGTCTGCGGGCCCTTCCGGACCGGCAGTCGGGTGCGTCGGATCTCTTGGCCCGTGAGGTGGACGTCCTGCGCCTGCTGGCCGAGGGGCTCAGCACCGCGGAGGTGGCGGGGCGCCTCAACTACTCGGAACGCACCATCAAGAACGTGCTGCACGACGTCATCACACGCCTGGGTCTGCGCAACCGGACACAGGCCGTGGCCTACGCGATCCGCAGCGGCGCCCTGTGAGGCGCGCGACGCCTCCGTGGGGCCGTCGCGTCGCGCTGCGGCGGGCGGATCACTCAGAGGTCACGCAAGACGCCCACGTACGCACATGTGTGAATGCCCGTCATACAATCCATGCGTGTCTCATATAAACATGTCTCCTCTTCTCCGTCAGGACGTGAGCACCCGCCGCGGCGTGTTCGCCGCCCTCACGGCCGGACCGGTGTCGCCCACTCTCGGCACGGTGCTGCTGCTGCCGGGCTACACCAGGGACAAAGAGGACTTCCTTTCCATCCTGCCGCTGCTGTGTGAGGCCGGTTACCGGGTGGTCGCGGTGGACCTGCGGGGCCAGAACGAGACGCACGGCGGCGACGACGCCGCGGCGTCCTACCGACGCGAGGAACTGAGCGCGGACGTTCTGGCGCTGGCCGGGGAGCTCGGCACACCCGCGCACCTGGTCGGCCACTCCATGGGAGGTCAGATCGCTCGGGGTGCGGTACTCGCCGACCCGTCGGCGTTCGCCTCGCTGACGCTGTTGTCCTCCGGACCCGCGGAAGTGGGCGAGGAGCGCAGGGGGCAGGTGACACTGCTCACGGGAGCGTTGACCACCATGTCGATGGATCAGGTATGGCACGCTCTGCAGCGTCTGCGTCCGCAGCAGGCCGCGTCGCCGGACGCCGAAGCGCGTCACGAACGCTGGCTCCGCACCAGCCGCACGCATCTGCTCGCCACGGGGCGCAACTTGCTCGACGAACCGGACCGGACCGAGGAACTGGCCCGCCTGGACGCGCTCACGGTGCACGTGTTGCACGGTGACCGGGACGACACCTGGGCGCCGTCGCTGCTCGCGGACATGGCACGTCGCCTGGGCGCCCGGCACACGGTCCTCACGGGGACCGGGCACTCGCCGCACGTGGAACGCCCCAGGGCGACCGTGGAGGCGATGACGCGCTTCTGGAAAGGTGTGCCGGTCAGCGCGTCTCAGGACTGAAGGAGGGCGCTGCGCCGGCCGGTCACGCCGTGGTGTGTGGCACGGGGCCAGGACGCAGCCATGCCGACGCGAAGTCCACGCGTTCGGGGCCCAGTCCGTGGGCTTCGCCGGTGTAGAACCGCAGGCGGACGCCGTCGGGGTCGGGGACCACCAGGAGGTAGCCCGTCATCGCGACGAGGACCGGTGAGTGGGCCACCCCCAGCCCGTCGAGGTGGTGGATCCACCCGTCGAGGGCCGCGCGGTCGTGGACCAGGAAGGTCAGCGGATCGAAGCCCGACAGCCGCCCGGCGGAGACCGGATCGCTTCTCAGTTCCAGCGGCACGCCGGTGCCGGGGACATCCAGGATGACGGCGAACAGCGTGCCGTCCAGGGCGATGTGGTCCAGTGCCTCCCGGCGCCGTGCGCTCAGGACGGAGGTGTACCAGGCGATGCTCCGGCCGAGGTCGGAGACGGGAATCTTGATGTGGTGCAGTCCTCGGACGGCGGGCAGGTCGGTCATAGGGCGACTCTACGTTCACACCCGCCGCCCTGCCCTGTGTCACGCTCCTCCGCCGCCGGTGGGTGTGCCCGTTCGCGCACGGAAACCGTCCTGGCGTGCACGTGTGGGCCGCACAGGCCACACGGGGGCAGCAATCCGTAGCCCGGCACCCGGACACGATGGCATTCTTCGGACATGGCTACCTCTTTCCCCGAGATCGGTGACCGTCCGGACGATCTCGCCACCGCCGCCGAAGTGCGGCTGAACGACGGACAACTCGCCCGGGCCGCTCAGTACGCCACGTGTGAGGAGGTTCGCGCGGGCGAAGTCCTCTACGAGGTCGAGGACGACTCGGTCGATCTCTTCCTGTGCGGGACCGCGACGCTGGAGGCGATCATCCCGTCGTCCGAGGGCGACGGACACCTGTTCATGACCCACGGCCCCGGCCAGTTCGCCGGGGAACTCAATCTCCTCACCGGGCAGCGGCGAGGACTGACCGTGCGGGTCGCGGTCGGCGGCACGGTTCACCGCGTGCGCCCCGAAGCCTTCCGCCGGCTCATGGCCCAGGAGACCGAACTGTCGGACCTGATCCTGCGGGCCATCCTCGCCCGGCGCCGGCTGCTGCGCCAGGCCACGCAACAGACGCTGCGCATAGTCGGGGACGCCGGATCAGCCGAAAGCCTGGCGATGCGGACCTTCCTGGACCGCCAGGGTGTCCCCCACCAGTGGCTGGAGGCCCACTCCCCCCAGGGCGCCGGCGCGCTCGACTCGGCCGGGCTCACCACGGACGACCTGCCCGCGGCACTGACCTCGCACGACCGGGTGACGCCACGCGTGACGCCGGGCGTGCTCAGCCAGCAGCTCAACCTCACCTACCGCCGTACCGGACGCGGTTCCGCCGACCTCACGGTCGTCGGCGCCGGCCCGGCGGGGCTCGCGGCCGCGGTGTACGGCGCTTCCGAGGGACTGGAGACGGTCCTGCTGGACGGGGTTGCCGTCGGAGGTCAGGCCGCCACGAGTGCGCGCATCGAGAACTACCTCGGCTTCCCCTTCGGCCTCAGCGGCGCGGACCTGACCGCACGTGCCGCCGTGCAGGCCTTGAAGTTCGGTGTGCACCTCGCCAGCCCGTGCGGTGTCACCGGGCTGAGCACGCAGGACGGGCACCACGTCGTGACCCTGATGGACGGGACCCGCATCAGCACCCGGGCCGTGATCGTCGCCACCGGCGCGGAGTACCGGGCGCTCCCCCTCGACGGCTGGACGGAGCTGACCGGATGCGGCATCTACTACGCGGCCACCGACCTGGAGGCCCAGGCCGTGGCCGGCCGCCCGGTCGCGGTGGTCGGCGGCGCCAACTCGGCGGGGCAGGCCGCACTGCATCTGTCCCGGTACGCCTCCGAGGTCACCCTGGTGGTGCGGGGGCCCGATCTCGGCGCGCGGATGTCCGCGTACCTCGTGGAACGGATCATGAACGAACCGCGGATCACCGTGCGCACCCGCACCCAGGTGTCCGCGCTGCACGGCCGGCCGCTGGAAGGCGTGTCCCTGACCACGCGCGCCGAGGGCACCGTGGAACGTCGTGCCGACTGCGCGGGTCTGTTCTGTTTCATCGGGGCCCGGCCGGCAACGGCCTGGCTGGGCGGGGTGCACCTGGACCCGGACGGATTCGTGCCGACGGACCGGCAGTTGTCGGAACAGGACCGCGGACCGCTGTGGAAGGCACTGGGGCGCGAGCCGCTGCCGTACGAGACCAGCGTGCCGGGCGTGTTCGCCGCCGGTGACGTGCGGCTGGCCTCGATGAAGCGCGTCGCCGCCGCGGTGGGCGACGGTGCGAGCGCGGTGCGCTCGGTCCACCAGTACCTCGCGACGCTCTGAGCCCCGCCGCTTCCAGGACGCCGGGGGAGACGGACCCCCGGCCTGCCCGCACATGGCGCGGCGGGCGCACACCATGATCTTTCCGCTGTCGGTACGGCGACTTCGGGCGGAAGGGTGCGGCGGGCCCGGCCCCGCGACATGTGTGCAGGGGGCCCGCCGGTCCGCGGGTGCCCCCGCCGACAGGCCATACGCGGTGCGCCGCATCGAAAGGAAAGCGAATGACCAGGCAACTGCGCGACGAGGACATCGTCCGCATCGACGACGACGTGTATCTGGTGTCGGGCAGCAACACCAACTGGGTGATCGTCAAAGACGGTGACGACGCCACCCTGGTGGACAGCGGATACCCCAACGACCACGACCTGCTGCTCGCCTCCCTGGACGCCGTGGGTGTGAAGCCGGAAGGCGTGCGCGCGCTCCTGGTGACGCACGCCCACAACGACCACATCGGAGCCGCGGAACGCCTTCGCCTCGCATACGGCACACCGGTGGTGATGCATGAACAGGAGGTCGCGCACGCCCGGCGTGAGTACCTGCATCAGGTCTCCGTGGGGCAGGTTCTGGCGCGGTCGTGGCGCCCGGGGGTCCTTCCGTGGGCCGTTCACGCCATCCGGGCAGGTGGCACCGCCCAGGTGTCGGTCGGCGAGCCCACTGCCTTTCCGGCGCCAGGCCCGCTGGACCTCCCGGGCGCGCCGGCACCCGTGCACACCCCGGGGCACACGGAGGGGCACTGCGCGTACCTGCTGGCCGGCAGCGGAACACTGATCAGCGGGGACGCTCTGGTCACTGCTCATCCGACGTCCCGGACCGAAGGCCCCCAGCTGCTTCCGGCCATGTTCCACACCGACCGGGCCAGGGCCCTGCGTTCCCTGGAGATCCTGGAGGGGCTCGACGCCGACGTCATCCTGCCCGGCCATGGGCCGGCCCACCGGGGCAGCGTCGCGCAGGCCGCCGCGCGGGCCAGGGAGCACGCCGCGCGGTGAGCCCTGGCCCCCGGCCGGGTGCGGTGTCCACCCCCCGGGGCGGTCGCACGGGTGGTCAACAAAATCTCCACTCGTACCGGCGAAGCTGAAGTCGCGTGGCCGGGGCTGCCGTTCGGTCTTCCGGGCGGAGCGGCAACCAGACCGGCCACCGCCCCCCGAAGCAGCCGCCGCCGTTCACCGCTGTGCCGGCACCCGTCCGGCGCCGCGCCCGGGCCCGGGCAGTCGGGCAGAGGCGCGCCGCTGCAACTTCTTCCCTAACGGAGATACTCATGGCCACTTACCGCGCAGTCGAGGTCGCCCCGGACGGCGGCCTTCGCCTCACCGAGCGCGAACTCGTTCCGCCAGGGCACGGTCAGGTACGCATCGAAGTCGAGGCCTGCGGCATCTGCCACAGCGACTCGATCGTCGTCCACCCCCACGACGGCCAGGACGCCGGCCGGGTCCCCGGCCACGAGGCCGTCGGCCGTGTCGACGCTCTCGGCGAGGGCGTCTCGGGCTGGGAGGTGGGCGACCGGGTGGGGGTGGGTTTCCTCGGCGGGCACTGCGGTGTGTGCGAGGCGTGCCGGCTGGGCGATTTCGTCGGCTGCACCGACCAGCCGTACACCGGCGTGCATGTGGACGGTGGGTACGCGGAGTACATGTACGCCCGGCAGACGGCCCTGGTGGCCGTGCCGGAGGACATGGACGCGACGCGGGTCGCGCCCCTGCTGTGCGCGGGCTTCACGGTGTACAACGCGCTGGTGAGCAACATCCAGCAGCCTGGTGGCCTGGTGGCCGGCGACCTCGTGGCCGTACAGGGCATCGGTGGTCTGGGGCACCTGGCACTGCAGTATGCGCGCGCCCTCAGCCTGCGGGTGGCCGCGGTCGCCCGTGGCACCGGCAAGAGGGAGCTCGCGCTCGGGCTGGGCGCGCACCACTACATCGACAGCAAGGCCTCGGACGCCGCCGAGGAACTGACCGGGCTGGGGGGCGCCCGCATGGTGTTGGCCACGGCGGCGGCGGGTGATGTGAGCCCGCTTCTCGGCGGTCTGGCGCGCCGGGGCCGGCTCGTCCTGGTCGGAGTGTCCTCGGAGCCGGTCCGGGTCTCAGCACGCCAGCTGATCTTCGACGCGGTGCAGGTCTCCGGCTCGCTGACCGGCACCCCCGCCCAGAACGAGCAGAACCTGGCGTTCGCCCAGGCGCAGAACGTGGCGCCGATGGTGGAGCCGGCGTCTCTCGACGACGTGCAGAGCGCCTACGACCGCATGATGCGCGGCGAGGCCCGGTTCCGGATGGTCATCACCGTCTGAGGCGTTCGGGCACCGCCCCGCGCAGGGCGCCACGGACGAAGAAGAGCACCCCCGCCCCATCTTGGCCGCCACCGCCGTACCGGTTCGACGCCGGAAAGGTGGCAGTCATTTCCCGAAAAGGAGTCATCACATGCCCGCTTACGTGGCCGATTCGGCCGAGACCCAGTACGTCGAAGGACCGGACGGCGAGACGTTCGCCTACCGCAGGTTCGGACGGGCGGGGGGCCGTCCGCTGCTGATGCACATGCGGCTGCGCGGCACCATCGACCACTGGGACCCCGCGTTCCTCGACCTGCTGGCCGCCGAGCGTGAGGTCATCGTCTTCGACAACCGGGGCGTCAACCTCACCACCGGCAACCCGCCGGCCGCCATCGAGGACATGGTGGAGGGCTCGCTGGCCTTCATCGGCGCCCTGGGGCTGACGGACATCGACGTGCTGGGCTGGTCGATGGGCGGCATCGTCGCCCAGGGGGTGGCCCTCGCCGCGCCCGGCATCGTGCGTCACCTCGTGGTGGCGGGCAGCTCCGCCGGCGGGGTGCCCGACCTGCCGACCCCCTCAGCACGCACCCAGCAGGTCATGAGCAAGCCGGTCAACGTCGACGACGACTTCCTGCACCTGTTCTATCCGGAGACGGAGGAGGCCGTCGCCGCGGGCCGCGCCTCCCTGGAGAGGCTGGAGAACCGCCTGAAGGAGTCCCACGCCGTGGTGGGCCCCGAGGCGGTGCGCGGTCAGCTGGGCGCCATCAGCTCCTTCAAGGGGTTCTGGCACCGCCAGGAGGAACTGACCCTGCCGGTCCTGGTGGCCAACGGCGCGCACGACGTGATGATCCACGCGTACGCCACCTACGCCATGTCGCAGAAGCTGCCCCACGCCAAGGTGATCCTCTACAGCGATGCCGGCCACGGCTTCCTGTTCCAGCACCACGAGGACTTCGCCCACGAGGTGAACCGCTTCCTGTCCGCCTGACCCCTGGGCCGCCGCGCGGGGGACCGCCTCCCCGTCTCCCCCGCGCGGCACACGGGTGACACGAACCGGCCGCGGCCGGACCCCCCTGCCCACCGCCCTGCGAGCGCAGCCTCCCGCGCAGTCGGCCCCGCTACGCCTCCGGGGGCACGCCGGCGCGACGGCGCAGGGCCTGCAGCGCGTAGTGGCGGCGCGACTTGACCGTTCCGGCGGGTATCCCCAGACGCTGGGCGGTCTCCCGCACCGTGAAGCCGTACATGCACGTGTGCACCAGGACGTCGCGGTGCTCGTCGCTCAGCCCCCGCAACAGTTCGCGCGCCTCCATGGCCGCCAGCACACCGCCGACGGAGTCGCTCCGTGGCACGTCGCACAGTTCCCCGGTGACGCACTCGTGACGGGCCGGCGCACTGCGGGACCTGTCGATGACCAGGTTCCGGGTCACCTTGAACAGCCACCTGCGGACGGAGCCCTCCCCACTGCGCAGCTTGTCGGTATGACGCCAGGCACGCACGAGTGCCTCCTGAACGATGTCCTCCGCCAGGTGATGGTCCGCCAGCAGCCTTTCGGCGTACGCGACCAGCGCGGCACGGTGCTGGATGACGAGGAAGTCGGCATAGGCGGATCGTGGAGGGGGCGGCGATGTCCTGTGCGGCGGCGTTGTCGTCATGAACGTGCTTCCTGAATGGAGGGGGCCGCCGTGGTCAGAGGCCGGGCCATGGACCGGACGCGGGTCCGCGATAGCGGGGACCCGGGCGGCGAGGCGAGTGACGCACGGGCTCGGATTCATTCCGGTCCGTGGAGGGCTCGAGGGGTCCGGCGGCGGCCCGGGCGTCTGTCCGGAGCCATCTCACCAGGCCGGTACCACCGTCGTCCAAGACCACTTCCGCATCGGGTGATGCCACAGCGGCATGAGTCCGAACCGCGCGCCAGGGCGCGTGCGCGTCGCCGGCAGAGTGCTGATCCCGGCCGGTCCGCGCTTCCGGCCTCTCCGCGGCATCGCGCGGAGTTCGCCGGAGCCCGCATGGACGTCCCGGCCGGCCCTGGCCGTACGGCGTGGCACCGCCCGCCCTGGGGCGGACGAGCGGTGCGTCCTCGTCAGGGCCGTCCCGACCGGGCCCTACGCCGCTTTCCTTGCCCGGTGAGGGGTGCGGCCCGTCAGCGGGACAGCGCGTAAGCGGTCCGCACCGCGGTGTTCTCCACGCCCGTCAATCCGTCGGCGTCGCTGAAGGCGTCGGTGCCGAAGGTCTGGGGGCTTTCGTCGTCCTCGGTGCCGCCGACGCCGTCGGGGCCGGTGCCCAGGAACGTGTCGTCGTTGTCCATGAGCGTGGACGTCCCGTCGGTGGCGGTGTGCCAGTTGCCCAGGGCGTGACCGATCTCGTGCGCGACGAGATTGGTGACAACCGTACTGACGAACTTGATCCTGTCGCTCGACGACGTCATGTAGTGGTTCAGCGAAATGCTGTCGCCGGCCGGTCCGCTGAGCAGGTCGAGCAGCACGATCGAGGTGTCGGCGGTGTCGAAGTTGCCCGGGTCGATGGAACTGGTGATGCCGAGGGTGGGCAGGCCGGTCTCCGCGATGGTCCCGCCGACGACGACGCGGTGGACGTTCTTCGCGTCACCGGGGTCGGCGTCGTGTGCGCTGCTGAGGATGCGGACGCCGGACCGCTTGGTGATTCCGGCGGCCCCCAGTCCGGACCGGAGACTTCGGCGTACCTGGGCGGTGATCGCGTCGGCCAGCGGTTTCTCCGCGCTCCTCGGCAGACCCCAGGCGGCGAGGAAGGCGCGCAGCGCACTGGTGGTGCGCGGGCCGGGCGTGACGGGCAGCCCGGAGGACGCGAACACGGAAGGGTCGATACGGGCCCCGTCGAAGTCCAGGAAGATCGTCTGCTCCTGACCCGTGCCCTCGAGTGAGGGGCGCGTGGTGAGCAGCTTCAGGCGGTAGGCGCCGCGGGTGTCGCCGGAGACGGCGACGCAGTACCACCCGTCCTCGGCCGCCACGTCGTCGAGAGAGACCTTGCCGGACGGAAGCGGGCTCGAGGCGGGATGGTTGTGCCCGACGTCGCCGGTGGAGCCCACGTCCAGCGTCCCGTCCGGGGCGTACAGCGCCACCTTGTCCGGGCTGCCGTCCACCGAGGCTCCCACGACGTCCCCGGCCCGTAGGTGGACGGCGTAGTACTGGGTGCGCACGGTGGTCGCGCTCAGGCTCAGCGTGTACGTGCCCGTGCTGGTGCCGCCGTTGCCGCTGCCGGAGTCGGTCGGGTCCGCGGGCCGCGCGCCGGAGCCCGAGACCATGACGTAGTACGTGCCCGGTGCGGAGACCTTGCCGATGAGCGTGGGGGCGAGGGTGCCCGCGGAGTCGTCCGCGCCGGCGAGCACCCGTCCGGCGGCGTCGTACAGGGTCAGCGCCGCGTCCACGGTTCCCTCGGTGATCTTCGCGGTGATCGTCTGCCCCACGTATGCCTGGAGGCGGTAGAAGTCGAAGTCACCTGTCGCGTCGCCTGCGTCGGCGTGCGGACCGTCGCCGATCGTGGCCGTCACGTGGACGCCGGTGCGGCCCGCCCCGACGCCGGTGTCCGTGGCCTCGTCGAGGGATCCGTCGTCCTCCGTGCCGGCGAGCAAGTGAGTGAACCGGGCCGTCGAGGACAGCATGCCGGTGACTTGGGCGGAGCGGCCGCGGTTGCCGTCCGCGCGCGTCGTGCGCAGGGTGGGAGCACCCTCGCAGCGGCGGGCGATTCCCGCGTCCGGGAGGGCGGCTGCGGGCCTCCGGTCCTGTGCGTCGATCGTCCCCCAGGGCGAGTGGCTGGTGGGGTCTGCCGCGGCGGCCGGGGTGAGGGTGGCGCTCATCATGACCACAGCGATGGCGGACGAAACAAGGGTCTTTCTCATGATGTCTTCCTGAAGAGGGCAGGGGGTGGGCTGCCCGACGCCGGGCCGTGGCGTGACGTGTGCCGTCGTCCACGGCCGCCAGGCGTGCCGCTGAGCGCGTTGTTCTGACCATCTTCGCGAACAGAGCGCCCATGAAGGGAAGTTGGCGCCGGGTCTGCTCACGGAGGCTACACGGACGGAGAGAGCCTCCCGGCCGGTCCGGCGATCAACGACTTTCGCCTGCTCCGGGTTCACATGTGAGGGGTGACGTGTGCCTCACACATGGCACACCGACGGGGCTCCTTCCGCTGCGCACGTCCGGCCCCGCCCGCCAGCGCCCTTCACATGTGAGAAGAACATGCCCACAGCATCCCTCACTTGAGAAAACGGCGTCTCACCGTGCGCCGTCAGCCCGGACAAGCGAGAATGTGTTTCAGATACGTGTGAGAGGCTGATCCGGTCCGACCGGCCCGACGGCGCCTTCTTCGGGCAGCCCATATCTGATTCAGGACAAGAAACCGGTCGGTTCACCTTGACCGAACCGACCGGCGCAACGTTAAGGAGAGATTGATGACTTCGCTCGACGGCGCAGTGGTACTCGTCACCGGCGGCAATCGCGGCCTGGGCAGCGCGCTGGTGGAAGAGGCCTTCGCTCGCGGTGCGGCCAAGGTGTACGCCACGGCTCGTAACCCGCGCACGGTGGCACACCCGGACGCGGTGCCCCTGGCGCTGGAGGTCACCGACCCTGCCTCCGTGCTCGCGGCCGCCGAACAGGCCGGTGACGTGACGGTTCTGATGAACAATGCCGGCGTCTCGATCAACGCCTCGCTCCTCCATGCGCCCCTGGCGGACATCCGGCGGGAGTTCGAGACCAACTTCTACGGTCCGTTGCAGGTCACACGCGCCTTCGCGCCCCTCATCGAGCGCAACGGCGGCGGCCACATCCTCACCATCCACTCGGTGCTGTCCTGGATCGGCATGGCAGGTTCGTACAGCGCGTCGAAGGCCGCGCTGTGGTCGCAGAGCAACTCCCTGCGGCTGGAGTTGAAACCCCGCGGCATCGAGGTGACAGGGCTGCACGTGGGCTATGTGGACACCGACATGACGGCGAACGTGGATGCCCCCAAGTCCACGGCGAAGGATGTCGCCGCGCTCGCGCTGGACGGCGTCGAGAGCGGCGCCTACGAGGTGCTCGCCGACGAGATGTCGCGCAAGGTGAAGGCGACTCTCGCCGCGGACATCGCCACGATGTACCCGCAGCTGTCGGAGGTGTGACGACACGCCGACGATACGCGGGACGACCGCGGCCGGGACCCGGGGCCCCGGGGGCCGGCCCCGGTGGTACCGGCGGGTGTGTTGGCGGTGCCAGGCGGCGCGGTCGGGGTCCCCGGGTCAGCAGCGCCGCACCGCATGCG